>JBDLTH010000110.1:0-27676 GCA_039799165.1 Bacteroidota bacterium | reverse complement strand
TCTGCCCATTGTTCTACGATACTCTCATCAGACAAATTGCGAACGTGTTTGAGTATTAGCAAGCCAACCATCAGACGAATGGGTTTGGCTGGACAGCCTGTATTAGGGCAATACAATACTGAAAACTCACGCTCAAACATCTGCCAATCTACCTTATTGGCTAGAATATACAAGGGGTATTTTTGATTCAAACTATCTTCCAATGAGAAGAACAAACTCTTCTGAGAATCTGTTTTACTTGGTGTCAACATAATAAATCTGCAAGAAATGATACCTAAAGATACATATTCTTGCAGATTTACACAAGTATTTCGTCAGGTAATATATTGGAAATATGCCAATTAATCCGTTATCAAGGGGCGACTATTTAATACATACATTAAGAATCTGATCTGCCTATATACAACAAGAGAGCGAATCTGGTTTTCGCTCTCTTCTATGGTATCCTTAAAATCCTGTAAATTGACTATTACAAGATCAACATTGCATCGCCATATGTACCGAATTTATATTTTTCTTTAACAGCTAACTGGTACAATTCCATAACCTTATCATATCCTCCAAAGGCACATGTCATCATCAATAATGTAGATTGAGGTAGATGCAGGTTAGTAACCATGGTGTCAGCTATATTGAATTCGTAAGGAGGGAAGATAAATTTGTTAGTCCACCCTTTATTCTGTTTCAATTGGCTATCGGTACTAACAACGGTTTCTATCGAACGCATCACCGATGTACCTACTGCACATATCTTAGAACCCTGGCTCTTTGCTTTATTTACAATATCGGCAGCCTGTTGGGTAATTTCCATTTGCTCCGAATCCATTTTGTGTTTAGTCAAGTCTTCAACATCTATTTCGCGGTAGTTGCCTAAGCCTGAATGTAGGGTGATATAAGCAAAATCGATCCCCTTTATCTCCATGCGCTTCATCAGCTCTCGGCTAAAGTGTAATCCTGCTGCTGGAGCTACTACAGCACCTTCGTTTTGGGCAAAAATAGTCTGATAACGGTCTTTATCTTCAGGTATCTCATCACGTCCAAGGTATTTAGGTATGGGTGTTTCTCCTAAAGCATAAAGTGCTTTTCTAAATTCGTCAACAGGACCGTCGTACAGAAATCTCAGTGTGCGACCTCTCGAAGTAGTATTGTCGATAACTTCTGCTACCATTGAGTCGTCTTCGCCAAAGTAAAGTTTGTTTCCGATACGTATTTTACGTGCAGGATCTACCAAAACATCCCACAGGTGAAATTCTTCGTTTAGCTCACGTAGCAGAAATACTTCGATCTTAGCCCCTGTTTTTTCCTTGTTGCCATACAGGCGAGCAGGAAAAACTTTAGTGTCATTAAAGATGAAAACATCTTGATTGTCAAAATAACCAAGGATGTCTTTAAATTGTTTATGCTCTATTTCATTGCTCTTCCGATCGTATACTAATAGACGAGATTCATCTCTGTTTTTTGCAGGATGGGTCGCAATCAGTTCTTCTGGAAAGTCGAATTTGAATTGGGAGAGTTTCATATTTATATAGTTGATTATTTATTGTTTTTTCGAAATAGATTACTTAGCTAAAATTGAGAAACGTATCTATTTCATCTACTTTGATGCACTTATCCATTGTTATTTCTCCTATTCGGGTGCGAATAAGACCTGTCAGATGTCCGCCCGAATGCAACGCTTCGCCTATGTCTCGAGCTAATGCTCTTATATAAGTACCTTTGCTGCATACTACTCTTACTTGAATGACGGTTTCCGAAAATTCAAGCAATTCAATTTCATCAATTACCAATATTTTTGGCTTGAGTTCTACCTCCTCGCCGTTACGAGCCAAATTATAGGCTCTTTCGCCATTCACCTTACATGCTGAGTATGAGGGTGGAATTTGCTCTATTTTGCCAATGAAGGTTTCAAGTGTTTTTAAAACAAGCTCACGGGTAATATGTTCAGTTGGAAACGTTTTGTCCACTTCAGTTTCCAAATCAAATGATGGAGTAGTTGCCCCCAATTTTATAGTTGCTATATACTCCTTTGTCTGATACTGAAAGCTCTCGATCAGCTTTGTTTTCTTGCCTGTACATACAATCATCACACCTGTGGCCAGCGGGTCAAGTGTGCCAGCATGTCCTACTTTCAGTTTCTTAACCTTCAGTTCACGGCATATTTTAGCACGTAATTTTCGCACCAAATCGAATGATGTCCAATTTAGTGGCTTATCTATATAGAGAATTTCTCCAGTAATAAAATCCATGCTGTTATTTACAAGATGCTTAATTCATGACCTGTGAGCAAGAAACCAAGTATTGCCAGACCTACTACAATGCGATACCATCCAAATGCTTTGAAACCGTATTTGGTTACATAGCTGATAAAAAATTTGATGGCTAACAGGGCTACTACAAATGCTACAACATTGCCAATGATAAGCGTTAGTATATTATCTTGCAATACCTGCATATTTATAGGGTCTGACATAAGTTTCAGCACTTTATAACCTGTGGCGGCAGCCATGGTGGGTACAGCCAAGAAGAATGAGAATTCGGCAGCAGTCTTTCGACTTAATTTTTGCGACATACCCCCTACGATGGTTGCCATAGATCGGGATACCCCCGGAATCATGGCTATACATTGAAAGCAACCGATAACGAAGGCGTTTTTGTAATTCACCGTGTCGTCTGATTGGGGTTTGTTAAACCATTGATCTACAAATAGCATCAATATGCCCCCTAAAACAAGCATGACGGCTACCACGTATACGTTTTCGAGCATGCTGTCGATATAATCGCTAAACAATAAACCCAAAACTGCAGCAGGTATAAACCCGATAAGAAGTTTGATGTAAAAATCCCATGATTGGAAGAAACGTTTCCAATAGAGCATGATTACCGATAAGATTGCTCCAAACTGGATAATAATTGTAAACGCTTTTACAAAGTCGGTACTCTCAACACCTAATAGCTGTTGAGCAATAATCATGTGTCCTGTTGACGAAACGGGAAGAAACTCGGTAAGCCCTTCTACAATAGCAATAATGATTGTCTGAAAAATATCCATTCTTAATATTTAGTTTGATACGAGTCTGCCTCTTTTGAACTGTCTGTAGCTGTTGAGTCATTTTGTTTGTTGGGATAAAGAATGCCCACAATCATCAATAAAAATCCGATAAAACAGGTCATTGGTGCAATTACGATACGGCGTGTACTAAAGATATCGGGGTTGAAACCAGTCTCAATAGTTGTTGCCGATCCTGTCATCAAAAAGAAGCCGATAATAATAAGGAATAAAGATGCTCCACAAATGATATAATTTGTTTTTCCAAGAGCAAAGTCTTTTCTGTCCATAATTTTATATATAATAAAGATTATTTGTTTCCATTTTCAAATACCTGTTTACTGCAAATCGGGTAGCAAAATAGGTCAGCAATATTCCTAATACCAAAACAATAACGTAGAGTATAACCAAGTCATAATAATTAATGATAAGGTTTATCTCAGGAAACTCTTTCGACAAGGTGTATACAAGTGCTGTGATTCCGATATTGGCAAAAACGACAGCAATAAGCCCCGATGCCATCGATTTCAGTATAAATGGTTTTCTTATAAATTGGTCTGTAGCACCTACCAATCGCATGGTGTTAATAAGAAAACGTTTTGAGTATATATTAAGTTTAATCGTATTCTGAAGAAGTGTAAAAGAAATAATAATCAAAGTAAGAGCTAACACTCCCAGGATAAGGGTCATTTTGTTAAGGTTTGAGTTGACGATGTCTAACGTTTCTTCACTATAAACAAAGCTTTTGATGACTCGTTTGTCCCTTAGGCTGGCTTCAACTTTTTTGATACTATCAGTATTTGCATACTCTGCTTTTAGATTGAGTTCGAAGTAATTGGATACAGGTGTGTATCCTAATATTTCTTGCGGATCACCGCCTAACTCTTCAATTAATTCTTTCTTTATGTCTTCTTTGCTTATGAATGTAACAGACTTAATGTATGGACTTGCTTTTAGTTGTTTTTCTAGTTTCTCTATGCTGTTTTTGTTGGCAGAATCTGCATCAGTCAATTCCATAATAATACTCATATTTTCTTTTATGAATGACGATATTTCTCGCCCCATCGTACCTACGAGTATGGTAAGCCCCAATAGTAATAAGACCAATGATATACTAATAGTTGTAGTAACTTCAGCACTAAAAAAAGAGGAAGTCTTGGCTTTACTGTTGGTTGACATAGATTGTTGAGTCTACTTTTTTTTGAATTTATTAAAATTAAGTCAAGGGATAAGATGGATTATCCCTTAATATGGTGCAAAGAAACAAAATATTAATCTGTTTGTCTATCTTTTTGTGTTTTTTTAATATTTGAAACCCACTCTACGCTACTTGACAAAGGAATATATGCCTCTCTTAAAAGGTGTTTTTTTTCATAAAAGACATATATAATTCTTTATACATTCGGTTATATAATAGAATCTGTTTATATTTGTAAATCGATTTTATAAACTAAGATATAAAGCAATGCAAGAAAACCAAGATACCATATTAGAAGAGGTAACCTCAGGCGAATATAAATACGGATTTGTTACCGATATTGAATCTGAGTCGATAAGTAAAGGTCTCAACGAAGATGTGATACGTTTAATATCTTCTAAAAAAAATGAACCTGAATGGTTGTTAGAATATCGTCTCAAAGCATATAGACATTGGTTGACGTTGAAAATGCCTGAATGGGCTCAACTTAATATTCCAGAAATAAACTATCAGGATGTTATTTATTATTCTGCACCCAAGCAAAAGATAAGCCCACAAAGTTTGGATGAGGTAGATCCTGAATTGTTGAAAACATTTGATAAACTAGGTATATCGTTGCACGAACAAAAACAGCTTGTTGGTATGGCTGTGGATGCTGTCGTAGACAGTGTTTCAGTAAAAACAACCTTCAAAGAGGTTTTGGCTGAAAAAGGAATTATATTCTGTGCCTTTAGCGAAGCTGTACAAGAACATCCCGAGTTAGTGAAAAAATATATGGGGTCGGTTGTCCCTTACCGAGACAATTACTTTGCGGCACTCAACTGTGCAGTGTTTAGTGATGGGTCGTTTGCTTACATCCCCAAAGGCGTGCGTTGCCCGATGGAGTTGTCTACCTATTTTCGTATCAATGCGAAAAACACAGGTCAGTTTGAACGTACACTTTTGGTTGCTGATGACGATTCGTATGTTAGCTACTTAGAGGGATGTACTGCACCTATGCGTGATGAAAATCAATTGCATGCTGCCATCGTAGAAATTGTGGCAATGGATAGAGCCGAAGTGAAATATTCGACGGTACAAAACTGGTATCCGGGAGATAAAGAAGGCAGGGGTGGTATTTACAATTTTGTAACCAAACGAGGACTTTGTAAAGGTGTAAGTTCTAAAATATCGTGGACACAGGTAGAAACAGGTTCCGCGATCACCTGGAAATATCCATCGTGTATTTTGGCAGGAGATAATTCGGTGGGAGAGTTTTACTCAGTTGCGGTAACCAACAATCATCAACAGGCAGATACCGGTACAAAAATGATACATATTGGTAAAAACACCAAAAGCCGTATTGTATCCAAAGGTATATCGGCAGGTTTTAGCCAAAACTCATATAGGGGCATGGTAAAAGTGTCACCCAAAGCAGAAAATGCACGTAACCACTCGCAATGCGACAGCTTGTTGCTTGGCGATAAATGTGGAGCTCATACATTCCCTTATTCAGAGATCAATAATAACACGGCGATCATAGAACATGAGGCTACTACGTCTAAAATTAGCGAGGATCAAGTATTCTACTGCAATCAGCGAGGTATACCTACCGAAGATGCTGTTGGGCTTATTGTAAATGGGTATGCAAAAGAGGTAATGCAAAAATTGCCAATGGAATTTGCTGTTGAAGCTCAAAAACTACTTCAAATAAGTTTAGAAGGTAGTGTAGGTTGATATACTATTTCTGATATTTATAATATAGCGAAGGTCTGATTTTAATTAAAATCAGACCTTCGCTACAAAAAAGAGGTTTGTTTTTATAAATTAAGCTCTTTATTTGAATACTTTTGTTTCATTGTTTTCATCTTAATGAAAAGTATGTGCACTACACCAACACAATTGTTTCGGTAAACTATGAAACTAACTGATAAGCAGTCGGGCAACCTCATCATGTTGTTTGTCATATTTCTTTTTGCACTCAATATACCAGTCAGTAAGTATATGCTGTCTGCCGGATATATATCACCCTACGGTCTTACCTTGGCTCGTGTTTTGTTTGGTGCAAGTGCCTTTTGGATAACCTCTCTATTTATAAGCAAAGAGTCTGTTGCAAAAAAAGATCACATCATCTTATTTCTGTCTGGCATATTGGGTATTGCCTCTAATCAATGCCTGTTTTTATTTGGTTTGTCTAACACATCGCCTATTGATGCATCTATTATAACAACAAGTTCGCCACTTTTTGCAATGATTGTTGCTGCCTTAATACTGAAAGAGCCAATTACAACCAAAAAAGTTTGTGGTATACTATTAGGTGCGGCAGGTGCTATCTACTTAGTGCTATCTACATACCACCCAACCGGTGCCAACGATGCCAGTATAAAGGGTAATCTTGCCATAACAGGTAGTTCGCTGAGTTATGCAACCTATTTGGTGATAAGTAGACCACTCTCGTCCAAATATTCGGCTGTTACTATTATGAAGTGGATGTTCTTGTATGCAGCCCTTCTCTTATCTCCGTTTTTTTTTAACGAACTCTTTATTGCACCCGTATTTCATCAGTCCAATGCACAACCATTTATGTTTATTGGGTATACCTTACTATTTGCTACTTTTATCCCTTACATGCTTATCCCTCTTGTGCAAACAAAAATAAGAGCTACAACCATCTCAATGTATAATAATTTACAACCCCTTATCGCCTCGTTTGTAGCTATCTATTTAGGTCAAGATCAATTCTCAATAGAGAAGGTAATTGCAGGTATTGTTATTCTGTCAGGGGTATATTTAGTAACGCAGAGTAAGTCAAGGGCAGAAGTCGAAGCAGCCCTTCAAGAGTCTGCAGATTCACCTAAATGAGGCTTGCTTTGTAGGGTTGAAACAACCAATTATTGTTGTATCTTTGGACTCGTTTTTGTTTTGAAACAGATTAAATTATACATGATCGAAATAAATAAAGTACCATCACCATTCTTTGTTATGGAAGAAGAGTTGTTGAGAAAGAATCTCACACTTATTCAATCTGTAAAAGAAAAAACAGGTGTAAATATAATATTGGCATTCAAAGCTTTTGCCATGTGGAAATCGTTTCCTATTATCAAAGAATATATCTTGCACAGTACCGCCAGTTCCGTTTACGAAGCACAATTAGCGTACGAAGAAATGGGTAGCTTGGCACATACGTTCTCGCCAGGTTATACCGCAGATAATTTCCCCGTATTTCTAAAATACAGTAGTCACATTACATTTAATTCGTTGACACAATTCGAACGATTTTATCCCGAAGTAGTGAAGGATGGTAATAAGGTATCGTGTGGTATACGAGTCAATCCCGAATGCTCAGTTGTAGACACTGATCTATATAATCCGAGTGCCGCTGGATCACGTTTGGGTGTGGTTGCCGAATTGCTGGGAGATGCGTTGCCTAAGGGTGTCGAAGGTCTCCACTTTCATGCTTTGTGCGAATCCTCTTCATACGATTTAGAGAAAGTACTGGACGTTATCGAACACAAGTTTGGTAAATACCTTTCGCAAGTAAAATGGGTCAATATGGGTGGGGGTCATTTGATGACTCGTGCCGATTATGATATCGATCATCTAATTCGATTATTACAATGTTTCAAGAGTAAATACCCCCATTTAGATATTATTATGGAGCCAGGTAGTGCCTTTGTTTGGCAAACAGGCGTGTTGGTATCTACGGTAATTGATATTGTTGAGAATAGGGGGGTTAAAACAGCCATGCTGGACGTGTCATTTGCTTGCCATATGCCTGACTGCCTAGAGATGCCATACAAGCCTCGTATAAGAGGGGCTTACCATGAGCCTGTGCAGGGTAAACCGACCTATAGAATGGGAGGTAACAGTTGTTTGAGTGGTGATTTTGTGGGTGATTGGTCTTTTGACGAACCTTTGGCTGTAGGAGATCGCATTGTTTTTGAAGATATGATCCACTACACGGTTGTAAAAACAACCATGTTTAATGGGATACCTCATCCTAAAATAGGTCTGTGGACTAACGAAAAGAAGTTAGTTGTTTATAAAGAGTTTAATTATCTCGACTATAAAGAAAGAATGAGTTGAAGCTTTATCTAGCCGTTCCCTTCATGGGTATAATTTGAATTAATTTCACATTGAACCAAAGGGTTGTGTAAGCCGGGATAATAGTATAGGTAGTAGTGGCTGTAGGTCTATATGTACTTGGAGAACCCCCATACCCCAATTGATGAGGAATACATACTTCACGCTCCTCTCCAGCTCTCATATCTTGTAATATGGTGGTTTTACCATCAATTAGGCTATTCACCGCAAATTTAACCTGCTGTTTGTTTGGGTCTTTACTGGGTGCCAAACCTAAATTGTAGTTGATATTACTTATTAAAGAGGGATTTTCTGTTGAGTCAAAAATTATTTTCTTGCCTAGTTTATCAAAATACCAACCTTCGTAGCGGATCATCACTGTATCTGTAAATTCGGGTTTACCTTCCATGGTAATATGTAGTGCTTTCCAACACACTAAGCCGTTGTTCGATTGAGAACTCAATTCATTGAACAAATCATCACTAACTACTTTGTTGAAGCGTGTCTCGTTTAGCATTTTCCATTCTTGATCGATTGTTTCTTCATTATCGTCATTGTTTAGGCACGACGTTATCGACAAGCTAATTGCCATCAGAAATAAAGGGAAAAGAAATAACTTTTTTATCATGTGTGTATTATTCTATTTTAAAGAAACAAAAATAGAGCTTTTTTTTATGGAATTACCTAAAAATAGAAATATTCACTTTATATAACAAACATATATTTGTTGCACAAAGCACTATTTCTATTTTTTCTTGCGTTCATTGAATATATCTTCTAGTTTAATTAACTCATCTCTGAATTGCGCTGCCTCCAAAAACTCAAGCTTTTTAGCAGCCTCAGTCATTTGTTTCTTTACTTTTTTTATAGTCTTTTGTAGCTCATCAGTACTTATATAGGTAACATCACTTTCTGCGGCAATGCTATTTCTGTATTCAGGTTCCACATAGGGTTTAGAATCATTGTACCCATGATTTTTCTGCGTTAAAACTGACGCTTTTGCCTTTATTATTTGTTGAGGAGTGATACCATGCTTTTCGTTATATGCCAACTGAACTTCTCGCCTACGGTTGGTTTCGGTAATAGTAAGCTCCATGCTATTCGTTATTTTATCAGCGTAGAAAATAACACGTCCATTTACATTTCGAGCCGCACGCCCTACCGTTTGTGTCAGAGATCTGTGTGAGCGTAAGAAACCCTCTTTGTCAGCATCGAGAATAGCTACCAAAGAAACTTCGGGCAAGTCAAGCCCTTCACGGAGCAAGTTTACACCAATCAACACATCAAATATCCCACTTCGCAGATCATCCATTATCTGTACCCGTTGCAAGGTGTCTACATCAGAGTGTATATAACTGCAGCGAATACCATTGTTAGACAAGTAGGTTGTTAATTCCTCTGCCATACGCTTGGTAAGGGTGGTAACAAGTGTACGTTCATCTTTTTCCACTCGAATTTGTATCTCCTCCATCAAATCGTCTATCTGATTGAGGCTAGGTCGTACGTCTATTGGAGGGTCTAATAATCCCGTTGGTCTGATAAGTTGTTCAATAACTACGCCTTCCGACTTAATTAGTTCATAATCAGCAGGAGTGGCACTCACGTAAATAATTTGTTTTGCTAAAGATTCAAATTCCTCAAACTTAAGAGGTCTGTTGTCAATAGCCGCAGGTAAGCGGAATCCATATTCCACCAGATTTTGTTTTCTTGAACTATCGCCTCCATACATGGCTCGTATTTGAGGAAGAGTTACGTGACTTTCGTCTATTACCACTAAAAAATCATCAGGAAAAAAGTCGAGGAGGCAGAAAGGACGTGTACCCGCTTCTCTATTATCAAAGTAGCGAGAATAATTTTCAATTCCTGAGCAATGCCCTATCTCTTTAATCATTTCTACGTCGTAAGTTACACGCTCATACAGGCGTTTAGCCTCAAGCATTTTTCCGATTGATTCAAAAAACTCAACTTGCTTGCCTAGATCGATTTGTATTTCGTCAATTGCCCTATGTATGCGCTCTTTAGTGGTAACAAAGAGGTTTGCAGGATAGATCATGTATTCATCAAATCGCTCTGCCTTAGCCCCCGAGAAAGGATCAACGCTTTCGATGCTCTCAACTTCATCATCCCAAAACATGACACGAATAATGAGTTCGCTGTAGGCTAAGTAAATATCTACGGTATCACCCTTTACTCGAAAGTTTCCACGTGTAAGTTCAATCTCATTCCTAGAATAGAGACAATCTACCAAAGAGCGTAAAAAAACATCTCGAACCAGTTTCTGCCCCCTTGTTATCCTAATAATGTTATTATTAAAATCTTCCGGATTTCCCATACCATATAAGCAAGACACCGACGATATAACGATAACATCTCTACGCCCCGATAGAAGGGAGGAGGTAGTTGCTAAACGCAATTTTTCTATTTCATCGTTAATAGACAAATCTTTTTCGATGTATGTATTGGAGGAAGGAATATACGCCTCGGGCTGATAATAATCGTAGTAGGATACAAAATATTCGACTGCGTTATTGGGGAAGAAACCCTTAAATTCGCTATATAATTGGGCTGCTAAAGTTTTATTATGACTTAGGATAAGTGTGGGTTTACTGACCTCTTGAATCACATTTGCTATTGTAAACGTTTTGCCCGATCCTGTAACTCCTAGCAATGTTTGATAGGGTAGAGTCTCATTTACACCCTCTACTAGAGCTTTGATGGCGGAGGGCTGATCTCCCGTAGGTTTATATGCAGATGTTATATCAAAATTCATGATCTTTTTGTATGTGTTACCAAAGATAGCTATAAATAAAAAAATAACAGCAAGATTAAAATCCTGCTGTTGCAAATATCGTTCGAAAGTATTTTTACTTTACATTATAAATCCAAGTAACCAATAGATAATTCCTGCCATCATTGCACTAATAGGGATGGTCAGAATCCATGCCATAAGGAGGTCTTTAGTTACACCCCATCTTACAGCCGATAAGCGTTTTACAGCACCTACACCCATAATGCTTCCAGATATAACGTGTGTTGTGCTTACAGGAACGTGTAGAGCCTCGGAGATGAATAGGGTTATTGAACCTGCTGTTTGAGAGCAGAAACCTTCAAGAGGTGTTATTTTGGTAATGCGATTACCCATTGTTTTCATTATTTTCCATCCTCCCGACATCGTGCCAATAGCTATTGCTGTAAAACAAGCTAAGGGTATCCATTCGTGCATTTCGCCCATTCTAGTCATTCGCAACCAATCTGGCAATCCTTCAACATGCTGATTGGCTATTAAAGCAGCAGCGATTATACCCATCACTTTTTGTGAGTCATTTAATCCATGACCTATGCTCAATAAGGCGGAAGATATAAGTTGTAGGTTTTTGAACCAACGATCGGCTTTTCCTGGCTTTACATTTTTCACAACATATAGTGTCAAGATGGTAACCATAGTACCTGTAATCATACCGATAAGAGGTGCTGCCACTATAAATATGGCAATGAAACCAACTGTCGAAAGATGTACTGCTTGTATACCTGCTCCTGCAACGGCTGCTCCTGCAAATCCACCAATAAGCGTATGAGATGAAGAGGAGGGTATGCCAAACCACCAAGTAAGGAGATTCCAAATGATAGCAGCTATAAGCCCTGCTATAACAATATGTGATGTGATAAATTTAGATTCAACGGTTTTAGCTACTGTATTTGCAATGCTTTCTTCAAATCCACCAAGAAGGTGAACAGCAATAAAATAGGCAATAAAATTGAAGAATGCAGCCCAAATTACGGCTTGAGTAGGTGTGAGGACTTTGGTTGATACAACTGTTGCTATTGAGTTGGCTGCATCGTGAAAGCCGTTGATGTAATCAAAAATAAGAGCGAGTATAATTATAATTATCAGTAGTGTCATCTAATTATTTTTATGAGTATTTAATGATAATCGTCTTTATAATTTTACCTACAGCTTCTTCTGTATCTGTTGCCTTTTCAAGTTCGTGCAATATATCTTTTAATTTTATGATTTCTACAGCATCTTTTTCATTTTCAAAAAGATCGATTAAGAAATGCTCATAAACATCATCCGCCTTCGATTCTACCTCGTGCATTTTCTCGCAATACTCAGTAACTTTAGTTGGGTTTTTTTTCAAGGCATCCAATTCTCCTATTGCTTTTACCAGCCATTCTGCTGACTCTAGCACTAGTTGAGCTAATATACGAGCACTTTCAGGCATGTTTTTGGGGCTGTAAAGCATGATTCGTTTTGCACAACTATTTATATGATCGATTACGTCATCCAACCGGTTTGAAAGAGCGTTAATATCTTCTCTGTCAAAAGGGGTAATGAATGTATTGTTCAGTTCTTCAAAAATTTTAGATTGTAGTTCGTCACCTCTCCGCTCTTGTTCTTTAATCTTTTTATACATTTCTACAGCTTCTTCATGCCCTTTGACTTGCACACAGCTAACGATTAATTCTGATGCTGATAGAACGACATTAGCCATTTCGCTTAGAATAGGATAAAACTTGTTTTCCTTTGGTACAAATCTATCGAAAAAATTATTTTTCATATAAAAAAAATAGATAATTACTTTGTGAGTTGTTGTTACAACCTTTTCTTTTAAAGATACAAATATATATTAAAAAAATAAAAGCTTAACATTATTTTAAGTGTAAAATGCGAATGCTATATTTCAAATAATCAAGAGGCTGTAGAGTTTTGCAGTTTCTTTCTTAGACTATTGATAGGGTATAACACAATTAAAAAACCTATTGAGCAAACCGTTATAAAGATGGAAATAACATCTGATAATAAGACTGATACAGGATATGCGTCTATCGAAAATGTACCTGGGGCCTGTCCCAATGTGAGTATGCCAAAATGCTCTTGTACAAGGCATAGTGCAATTCCTAAAATAAGACCTACAATAGCACCTGTGAAAGAAATAAGCCAACCTTCGATCAGGAAGATGCAGGTTATTAACTGGTTGTTAGCTCCCATATTTCGCAATATATGTATGTCCTCAGTCTTGTCCAATATGAGCATCGATAGAGATCCTACTACATTAAAGACAGCAATAATGAGGATGAATGCAAGAATGAGAAAGGTAACCCATTTTTCGATATTTACCATTCTGAAAGCATCTGCTTGTTGTTCAAACTGGTCTTTTACGATATATCTATCGCCAAGTATAGATTGTATTTGTGTTTTTGACTGATTAACTTTGGTAGGTTCTTTCAATTTTATTTCGAGAGATGTAATTTCTGTTTCGTATCTAAAAAGCTCTCTGGCTAGGTCTAGTGATATGATAATCAGATGATCATCATATTTAGCTTGACGCAACGAAAATACCCCTGAAGGGTATGCGTATGCTTGATTAAAAGCACTCGAGGGATTAGCAAGGTTTACTTTAGCATCTCTGATAGGTGAGAATAATTCGACAGGTGTAATATTGTCTATACGCACACCTAATTTTATAGCTGTCCCCATGCCTAGTGTACAAAAATCTACATCGCCCTCTTGTAAGGTGAATGTACCGTTTGTTATTAACTGCTCTGTTGAAGCAATATTTTCAAATTGAGGAGAAACACCCTTTATGACTACTGGCTCTTGCCTATCCCCATATTTGGCAAGTGCATTTTCTTCTATTGCTTCAGAACTAGCACTTATTGCATCCAATTGTTTTATTTCAAGAATTTTAGGATCCAATGCGTCAAAGACTTTGCCTGATGATGGAACAATAAGTAAATGCGGATCGATAACACTAAACGAATCGGATACTAACTTTGTAAAACCGTTGAATATAGACAGTGTACATACCATTGCAAGCGTTGCAATAGCAATACCACACACCGAAATGATAGAGATTACGTTAATCGCATTATGCGATTTTTTCGAAAACAAATACCTTCGGGCTATATAAAAGGGGACATTCACTCCTCGTTATCCTTTTTGTTTTCTGTATTTAATAATCGATCTATATTTTCGAGATAATCAAGCGAGTCGTCAAGATAAAATACAAGTTCGGGTATAATACGAAGTTGTTTGCCTAGGCGTTGCCCCAAATCGAAGCGAATGGCTTTGGTATTGGCTTTAATATTTGCAAGAATCTCTTTACCCCTTTCGGATGGAAATATACTCAGATAACCTTTGGCAATGCCTAAATCCGGGCTAATACGCACACCGCTTACCGAAACTAATACGCCTTGCATAGCTTTGGTTTGCAGAAGAAAGATTTCGCTTAATTCTTTTTGAATCAGCCTGTTTATTTTTTGTTGTCTGGTCGTTTCCATATACTTCTTTTATCTAAAACTCAATTTTTTCACAAAGATACAACCTATTTACAAAATTATATGATCTGTTGACAGATTAATCGAAAGACAAGTAGGGATGTATCCGATTTATGTCTCGTGGAGTAAACAACTCGTTTTTATCTAAATCAGTAATCGTATTTATTTTATTGATTTTACGTAGTGTTAAGATATGCTCAATTTGATCTTCGTTGAAATAGGGATGAGTGGATAGACTTTCTTTTGTGGCTTTATTGATAGCCAATTGCTTGTGCGGTTTTTTTAAAACCAAAAAGGGCAATATTTTACTAAACTTATTTGTTGTGATTCCTTTTATTTCCTGTAATTGCTCAAGAGAGGCAAATCCACCCAGCGAGTTGCGATAGGCAATGATGCGTTCGGCAAATGCATCACCTATCCCAGGTAGCCGCAAGAGGGTAGTTGACGAAGCTACATTAATGTCAATGGTTTGTCCGTCTCCCAGTTTAGGTAGTTTGCTGGCTTTACTTCTTTTAGTAGGTGTTATCATTTGGCTTTCTTGCTCGCCTGGTGTTGTATCCATTTGATATTCAAATTCTTGAAACTGTTGTTGTGTTGCATTACTATTTGTAGTGTAAATAGGATCAAGAGGCGAAAAATTATTCAGATAGATAAATATTCCTCCACAGATGCAAATGAGAATAGATAAAAGGAGTATTGCTATTCTGTCGCCTTTAGAGTAATAAAGAAAGTCTTTCCATTTTATCATTTGTCAATAAATGCTTAAGGTCAGCAATACGTAGGTAGTCTATTTTCTCAGAAATAGGGCAAGCTCTTTGATAGCTATGGCTCTATGACTAATTTCGTTTTTTATATCAAGCCCTAGCTGGGCAAAAGTTTGATCGTAGCCATCAGGCTTGAATATCGGATCGTATCCAAAACCAGTTTCGCCATCAGGCTCGTTCGTTATGCTTCCGTTTACTATTCCTTCGAACAGGTATTTCTTGCCATTCAATATAAGTGCAATTACCGTTCTGAAACGTGCATTTCGGTTTGTAAGTCCTTTTAGTTCCTTCAACAGTTTATTTACATTGTCCGATGCACTTTTTTGTTCTCCCCCATATCTGGCTGAGTATACCCCTGGGGCATTGTTCAAAGCCTCTACTTCGAGACCTGTATCGTCCGAAAAACAGTTGTATCCATACTTATTCCAGAGATAATCAGCTTTCAGCATCGCATTATCCTCCAAGGTGTTGCCTGTTTCTGGAATATCGGTATCGTCACCTATATCTTTAAGGCTAAGTATGTTGTAGTGTAGACCTAATATAGCTCTAACCTCTTCCAGTTTATGCTCATTGTTGGTCGAGAATATCAGTTTTTGCATAATTATCGTTATATATTGTATCTATAAAATCACATGTATACACAAATTTAGTGAAAAATAAGGTGATGGTATACATGTTTAGGCAAAAACGAGTATATAAAAGTTAACCCACAGTCTTGTGGGTTAACTTTCTTTTGAGCTATAATTTAAATCTATTTTTTTTAAGTCTTTGTCCCGTTTAGTTCCTCTTTCGGTTGCGCATACTCCTAGCAGGGCTAGCCTTTTGTTGTTTGGCCTCTTTTTGTATCGTGGCTCTGTTGGTATCGTCTGCTGGTACTGCTGCTGATTTAGTATTCGATTCAACGTTCGATTTCGAAGTTTTTTTCGAAGCTTTAGTTGCAACCATTTTTCGTTCATTGATACCTATCGAGTCGTTATATACCCATAGGTTATCATTAAATTGTTTTAGTTGCAATTCTATTTTTTTCTGCTCTTTTTTTAACGAATCCCCCTCAAACTGTTCGGCAAGCGTACGATTCATCATGTTTGTTGTTTTGTATATTTCGCCTTCAAAATTATGCTTTACAAAAAAGTCATTGATTGTTTGTGTCGATGCATTATTAAGGCTCGATACCATCATTGGCATTTTTGTGGCATAGGGTCTGATGCTTTCGTAAGGTATCCAAAACAGAGGGAAACGAGAAAGACCTGCTCCGTCATTTTCTTGGTACATCATTACTGGGCATACAGCTATGGTTTTGATGTCTACAACCGAATTGTTTTTATCAAAATACCATGTTTCTTTTAAATAATATCCTTTGATTTCTTCGCTAGGTACACTTGCTTGATCTACATAATATTTACCATCTTTGAGTTCGAAAGGAATATCGAATTTTAGGAAAAAATCATCATCAATTTTCATCTTGTATTCATCCGAAAATCGTTCTGATCCATCTAATTGGTATGCATATACATCAATATTTCCAGCTAACACTTGCTTGAATATCATAGTAAACAGATTGGTTCTATCACCTACTGGTTTTACGGGATAGTACAGTGCTGCATTTTTTTCTTTTTGCAAATCTAAGAAGCGATAGATTTCACGCATCCATGTCGAATTGCTTATGTCTTGAGTTTGCGACTCGTTCATTAGTTGAGATCTCACCGTCAGATTCTGAGAAGCTGTGGTTTTGCCTTCTTGTTGTGCTTGTTTACGAGCCAAACGCTCACGCAAAGAGCCTTGTTCTTGAGCATGTGTCAATGGTTGAGACAACACGCAAAATCCAATCGTTATTGTGAGAAATATTTTTTTCATCATTGTATTTTTAGCTCTATCGAGTAATTTTATACATTCTATTTTTAATTAAGCCTAACTTCAAGAGTCGATATATCTCGCTCTACGCCATCTTTGCCTCTTACTTTTACATCCGATATAAGGAATGTTTTGCCTCTGCCTAATTGTCTAACCAAGGCCTTTTGTTTGTCGGTAAATTTTCCACTATCCGACAGTTCAGGTATTCTATTTCCCATTCCGTCATATATAACAACACTAAAGCGTAGTACCGTAAACTGTCTATCAAGCAACCCATCATCTATAGCGGCTCGTATTTCGGATACATTTAGAACCGTTGTTTTGGCTATACGTCCCCCACTCTTGAAGCGTTTCATGTTGGCATTGGCATCTGGAAACTCAAAATAAGGAGTAGGATCGGGAAGTAAGCGAACCCTAAAGTCTTGCTCGCTTATAAGTGTATTGGTTTTGGTGTTATACACCGATATTTTCATATTAGTACCTGCTTTGGTAGGAGTTGCCACCCATGTATCGCCAGTTTTAAAAATAGAACCATTTGAGGCAGTAGCCCTCAACTGGTCATTTGACAAACCAGGTACGGATATTGTCATCTTATTGGGTTCGCCTTGATACAGTACATTTGCATCCGCCACCTGAATAGTAGTCATTTTGGGTACTACGTGGTACTCGCTTTTGAATGGGTATGTCTTGTCTCCATCTGGAGTACTTAAGATCAGATTGCCCGAGAATATTTTATTGATACCCGCAGCACCTACACCAATGGCAAAGTCTCCATTTTCTCTGATTCCAGGTATGCTAAAGGTTGGTTTTTTAGTGGTGTCTACCGCCGTTAAAACTACTTTACCTTCGTATACGCCACCAGCCATTATGTATTCAGATTTAGGTACAACTTGAGCCTCGAGACTATTTACTTTGTAGTCTTTGCCTCCAATGCTATTGAATAAGTCTGATAGTACGTCTCCTTGAGCTACTCTAATATCGCTTTGTATCTGAGTAAGCAGCGTTACTGCTGCTGATGTGGGCATCTGATCGAAAAGTGTTTCTTGCCAGTTTCTATTATTTAATTTTCCTTTTTTAGGGATCTCTGTACTCAGTCTTTGTACAACAATATCTTGTTGGTCTTTAGACGAAACCAAAGATACAGCCAATGCCCGATAAGCTTCAATTGCATTTTTTAGTTTTTCGCCTTGTGGGTCTTTCGAGTACAACATAATCTCGGGAACAGCATTGATGTCTTCTCTTTTTTTGATGTTATCAACATCGCCATCTGGACCATCGGTATCTTTTACTATTTGTATTTTTAAATCTTGAACATAGTTGAACAATTTATCAGACTCTTTTATAAAATGATCGGCTTTGGTAAACCATTGACCTGCTTTCACTGGATTCTGAGCATTTATATTTTTCAAGTCATCAACAATCAATTTATTTTGAGACTCGTTACTCGATATTGTTTGTTGTAACCCTTGATTCACCATATCAAGACCATCAAGCACCTCCTCGGGGAGGTTTATAGCCAACATAGCAATGAAAACCAGATACATGAGGTTTATCATTTTCTGTCTTGATGAACTTGGATTATTTGATGCCATATAATATTGTTATAAAACGAATATTCAAATTGTGTTTATTATACTGATTCGATTAAATATTTCCCGAACCCGTATTTGGATTAAAACCGCCGCCCATATTTGTAGTAGAGGTCATAGCCTGTAATAGGCGAGCATATACACGGTTGAGTTCGGCAAGTTGTAAAGCCATTTTTTCGGTCTCGTTTTTGAATATCGAACTGTCTGCCAACGACCCGTCATACAGTTTTTTGATGCGGTCGAGTCCAGCATTGATATGCTCAATTGTATTAATTTGCCCACTTACTCCTTTCAGTTGTATTTCGTAGATGGTATTAAGACCCGCAAGGTTCCGGTTGAGTGCTTCCATTTGGGTTACATAACCTTGGGTATTATTTCCAATGCCTTCGGAATAGCCAATAATGCTTTGGAACGAATCGGATATCTTAGCGAGCGATTCGGTAACTGTTGCAAATTTGTCCATGTTATGAGCCATTTGAGACAATTGATCTGCATATTCTTCAGATGTACCCAATGTATTGGATGAGTCTGGGGATGATGCTCCACCACTATTTGCTCCATTCACAATGGTTATATTACCTGACAGAGGGCTTCCTGATGTAGTTTCTTGAACCTCGGAAACATTCGAGCTTTGCGAACCTCCCCCGCCTATTACAACTGCAGCACCTCTCACTAGGGCAGCACCTCCTGTTGATGGTTGCGTGCTTGTAAGGTTTGGCGTTTGTGTAGTAGTGGCGCTATTACTGTCAGAACTAGTACTGCTAGGTCTCGAAGAGGGTGTAGCTGTTGATTGTATGGCTGGGCTGTTACTTGTTGATGCCTCTTGTCTTTGTATTGCCTCTCGTTGCACTTTTGGCACAAAATCCTCATTGTCTGCTAATATAGGGTATACCTCTTCCCACTTGTATTCTTTTGCTGGTTTTTCGAATGCCGACAATAAGAATACACAAGCCTCGGTAATCATACCTATCATCAACATCTGGTTTCCGTAAGGTAGGTGCAGTATTTTAAACATGGCTCCAAGTATAACAATGGCTGCTCCTACACTATATATGATATTGAAGAAGCGTTTGCCTGATGCACTATCTAAGAACTTTTCTAAAAAGTTTTTATATCTTCTATATTTTTTACCCATGGCTCTAAATTTCTATCTGCTATTTTTATTTCTTCGATTTGGCGAATCCTATTTGACTTCTTACACAACGAAACCCGATGTAAGAGCGAGGTTGATTTTGGAATTCAGTATCTCGCATATCTCCACGTATAAACCGACCAACGTCTTTCCACGACCCTCCTTTTATTACCTTCTTCTTTGTGGCATAAGGGTCTTCTTTGGCGGCATTATATTTGTATTGAGGATTTAAGTCGTTCATTTCTTTGCTTCCAGCCTCCGTATATGTTGTCGATGTCCATTCTGAGACATTACCAGCCATATCATATAGACCGAAAACATTGGGCGAGTAGCTTCCCACTCGAGACGAAATCAGGTTGCCATCTTTGGTATAGTTTCCTTCTCCAGGTTTGAAGTTGGCAAGAAAACAAGCTTTTTCCGAAACCGTTTCGTCGGTATCCCAAGGATATTTATTTTCAGATCGTCCACTTCGTGCAGCAAATTCCCATTCGCCTTCGGTAGGCAAACGGAATGGCTCAATATTGCGTCCTCTTGTACCCATTCCCATTTTATAGAACATGGTTCTCCATTCACAAAAAGCTGTTGCTTGCTCCCAAGATACTCCTACAACGGGATAGTCGCTATATCCTGAATGAGAGAAGTACATACGCATGTACGGTTCGTTGTACGAATTGTTGAAGTCATTAACCCATACAGTTGTATCGGGGTATATGTTTACAATCCTCGTATTCAGAAAATCGAATAAAGAGCTTAAAGGTCTGTTTATGGTCATATTCACAATACGCCCTTCGTCATCAATAAAGGCAGTATCTTTAGAAATCATAACCATTTCGTTAGCATCTACCTGTATGTCAGTATTCAATATTCGCTGCTCAGGGTTTAATCTGTTTCTGCGTTTAGCCGCCTCGGTGTGGTCAAACCATTCGTATCTAAAATTAAGCAAATCGGGATTTAAACCTTTTTCACCTGTAATGGGGTTTGTTTGGTTTAAACTCAATATGGCACGTTCTTCGTCTTCGGTCGGACGTTTGAATGGAATTGTTTTCCTCCAATTCAGATACGGTTTTACTGGATCGCCATAACGGTCTTCGGTGATTTTGAATGTTTCATCACCACCATAAGCGGGTTCGGCTAACCGTTCTCTAATAATGGAATCTCTTACCCAATATACAAACTGGCGATATTCGGAGTTCGTTATTTCGGTATCATCCATCCAGAAGGCATCTACAGAGATACCCTTTGGATTGGCAAAAGTCCCCCACAACGAGTCGCTGTCGTTAGGACCCATGGCTATATGTCCCTGCGACACCAACACCATCCCATGCGGAGTGGCCTCAGCCCACGAAGAGCCTTTGACTCCAGTCAATTCACCACCTACGCTACCTCCTCCACCAGGCTTTCCGCATGATGTGAATAGGATCAGAGTAGAAATGGTTGTCAAAAAAAATAAGTTCTTCATATCTTTTATAGAGAAACAGAATCTCGATATCATAAATTCTTGTTTATGTTCAATGTTATCTATTGTTTAGAGCAATCGTATACTCTTATGACTAAATCGTCCTTTCTTTTTCTTTACCATAGGTATGGTATACCGTAAAAAAAACTCGTGTGTGCCACTGCTTACTTTGGCTATAGCCGAGGTAGACAGATCGTAGGCATAGCCTGCATCAAAGCCAAGTGCATTAAGACCTAGCAAAAATACAAAACCATCGCCTTTTCTCCAAGAAACACCTCCGTTAAATATCTTATTATAAATAACTCGGGCGGTAACATCATACTGAACAATGCTAGCATCGGTCTTTACCAATACCGATGGTTGTAATACATATAACGGATTGCGTAACGTTAGTGTATAGCCTGCCGTGAAATAATAATGCCTTGCTATGTAAGACGTAAGATTATCGCCGACATCAAAACTTGGTTCTAAAAGGTGTGTAGAGGATAACCCTATATAATAGTTAGGTGCAATCCACGACACCCCTATATTGCCATCAACTTTTGCCGATTGTGTTTTCTGATCTGGGATAAGACCTTCTAAATCCGGTTTTTGATCGTCAGGAAAATTAATTTTCGAAGCATCAAATGCGATACTTGCATATCCTACTTGTACGCCCACATTCAGCATGTTTTTTTTAACACGTTTTTTATATACATACTGTCCTCCGACGGTCATGTTTCTGAAAAGCCCTACTGACTCAACCATTGCAACTATGCCTATACCGTGCTTACGTTCCATAAAATGAAGTGGCATGTCTGCTGACATAATGGATGTTCGGGGAGCATTATTCACACCAACCCACTGCATGCGATGTAATATGCTAGCTTGTAAAGTATCATTTTCGGCAGCAAACGAAGGATTGAAAAAAGTCTTGGCTCTCCAATACTGACTTATCTGTGGATCCCACTGAGCCTTTACATGTAAAGAAAAGCAAAGACTAGCTATGACTATTAATACTAAATTACCAATCCTCATTAAGAACTTGTTAATACTGCATACTGCTATAAAGGGGATAAAATTACATTTTTATATTCAGATATAAACTAAAAACTTCGAGATGAATTCTATTTCGAAGTTTTTTAGAATTATTTAAGGATTGAAGATGACTATATTGAGGGTGTCTTTTGTAGTTTTTTTATTGTATCTTCTCCCAATTTTGTTTTTACCTCAATATGTTCTAGCACTGTTTTTACAAAAGGGTTTTCGTCAAAAATACCTCGCACTTGTTCAAAATCTATTTTCTGATCTTTCTTGTTTCCATCAATACCAAAGCTGATTCGGCTAGATAGTGAAAATTCTTTACGAGCATCTTCGTAAATCATTCTATCAAGATCGATAACGGATTTTTGCCATTTTTCTATAATTTTGATAATATCATTGGCTGTTATGGTTTCGAGACAAACTTCGTAATATTCCTTTATCTTATCCCACGCCCATGTCCACTCTAGCGAATAGTAGTTGCGGTGGAGTTTCTCTAAAATGGTATTCATCTGATGGATGTCTGAGACCACGCCCGTCTCAATGTCAGTTATCAATTTGTCGACCTCGCTACTCGGTATTAATAAGCCACCCAAGTCTCTCCACTGATTTAGTCCCGATGCTGTGTCTGGCTCCAAACAACATCTGATTTCTTTATCCGAGTTGCAAGCACAATCCTTGAGACGTGATATGATAGAATTACCCAAAAATTTATGAATAGCTATATCATAATACTTAAAACCTTGTTTCAATGACGAGTTTTTGATTTTGCAGTTGTTGTACGCATATTTGTCCGTACTCTCGCCACATGTACGTTGAAGTTCTTTCAATACATTTATACCTTGAAACATTTTCTGAACGGTATAGGGGCTAAGTAGATTAAAGTTGATTTGATCTAACTTGTCTGGGTCTTTACGTCTATCTCTTTTCGGAAACTTCTGAGCATCACGGATAGTACCTACACTACGCAGATTGATGCCTGGAAAAAGCAAGGACTCGTCATCATTCTCTATTAGATACGAAAAAGGCATTGACGAAGTATCCGAATTGCCATAATGCCGTCCCATAACCAACGAGAAAGCCCCTATCTTGGCAGGCCACAGTACGTACGAGTCGCTGGTGGTTTTACTCCCTCGTTCCATCACCCCTTGGTGTATAGGTCCCAACTTATACATATGGTTGCTTTGGTTCGATCCCGATCCAGCATTCATAAATGAATACATTCCCGAAATTAGCAGTGTTGATTTGTGATGAGTTACGGTATAAGGACCTGCAAATATGGCACAAGCCTCGCCGTTTTCACCCTGACAATTGCTAAAAAACAAGGAGTCACTAGCCGAATAAGTATGCCCCAATTGACAAGCTTGTCCAACAAAACAGCGTGTTAACATCGTTCCATCCTCAACCGACGATCCCGAGTTGATGATAAAATCCTTCAACATCACATTGTACCCAATATGTATGGGGTCATGTTGATTACTATTGATACTTCCGTTATCAAGAAATCGTGATCCTTCAATAACAGCACAGTCTCCAACACATACATTCTTGAGGGTTCCTGTATTTATAATCTTTACATTTTTACCGACTTTACCCGTTTTAGATGAGCAGGTTTTGGTATACGCTTTTACCATTTCTTGCATCTTGCTGATAAGTAAAGGGCGATGACGATATGATGAAAGGATATAGGCAAAATGAGCGGTAAGTCGGTTATGTATCATAACTTCTCTACCTCCTGTTTCGTTTAATACGGACACTTCTACGCCATTGCCAAACGAAGACTCACCTTCCACGTACATCAATTCTACGTTTTGGATGAGTGTGTTATCACCTATCTCGTAATTGGCAATGTAGTTTTGTACATTTTCGATGCAGACATTGTTTCCTACAACGCAATTGTGTAACCACACATTTTTTAGACCAGCATGTTTCGTTAAACCTCCTGCCAAGTTGAATGTTTCGTTGAAAAAACCTACTTTCACTTCGCCCGTAAAATTCACACCAAAAACTTGATTTGGATTAAATAGTGGGTGAACTAAAACCTTATTCCAATCTTCAGCCGAACAGTTTCGGCTTGTTAATAGCTCAATTTCTTGTGCTGTTAAATTTCTATGACTCATTTGCAATTGCTCCGTTTTGTTTATCTAAACGCTATATACTAGGATATATTTTATATCTATTTTGTTACAAATGCTTAACAATTAAAAAACAGGTATTACACCCATTGTATTTTGTTTTTTTTTGAAACTATTTATTAGCTTTACAAAAAAATACACGAATGGAGCAACTTTTACATTATGTATGGAAGCATCGCCTTTTCGAAAAAAATCTGAAAACGACGGATGGAGGAGCCATTGAAGTATTGGATGTAGGATTACATAATACGGATGAAGGGCCTGATTTTTTCAATGCTAAAATAAAGATCGGCGATAAAACGTGGAGTGGGAATATTGAAATACACCGATCGTCGAGCGAATGGGTTAAGCATGGGCATCATACCAATAAAGGATACAATTCGGTTATACTGCATGTGGTAGAATATGCCACAGATACCATTTTTAGCCAATCGGGCTTGTTAATCCCTCAGTGTGTGATTACATATCCCGATCATATAAAGCAAAATATCGAGTTTTTGTTAAATGCAGATGTTTCGATTCCCTGTTGCAATTACTTGAAAAACTTTTCGTCTCTGCACCTCAAAGGATGGTTAGATACATTACTATACGAACGGTTAGAGCGAAAATCAAATGATATACAATTATTGCTTGATCGATTTAATAATTCATATACCGATGCCTTTTATGTGCTAATTGCACGATCGATGGGTTTTGGTCTCAACTCCGATGCTTTCGAACGATTAGCATTGAGCATACCCCTCAATTATATTTTAAAGCAAGCTGATAATCCGATGCAGATAGAAGCTCTATTGTTTGGTCAGGCAGGCTTATTGGAGGGAGTTGACAACGGAGACGAGTATACGCTTAAGCTACAACAAGAATATGCTTTCTTGAAAAACAAATACGGGCTATCTCCTTTAGATAAACAATTATTCAGGATGTTACGCGTAAGACCGACTGGTTCGCCTTATATTCGGATCGCTCAATTGGCAACTTTATTGAGCAATATACAAGGCTTGTACTCTAAAGTTATAGGAAGTTCCGATTTAGGGCAGATTCGATTATTATTGCATGTTAATGCCTCAGAATATTGGCAAACCCACTATACCTTTGGAGAAGAATCGCCTCGAAAAAACAAGTATATCGGAGACTCGTCTCTCGATGTACTCATTATAAATGCAATTGTTCCCCTTGTATTCTCGTACGGAAAAAGAATAAACGATGAATCATTTACAGATAGAGCTTTGAGCTTTTTGGAAACAATCAAACCCGAGTACAATTCGATAGTGAAACAGTTTGTAGGGTATGGTGTAAAAGCAGACAATGCTTACACAACACAAGCGTTGATTCAGTTGAAAAGAGAATATTGCGAAAAGAAGAAGTGCTTGTATTGTCGAATTGGGTATAAATTGTTAGCAGAAAAATAAACATGGAATACATTGATCTTTTTACAGCATTGAAAGACCTCGAAAACTATGACGCAGATGAAATAGTGATTGATGAAAAAACGGTATTGAAAAACTTCAGTTTCGAATCTAACTACCAGTCTATCCTACCTGGAGGATCTATCAATATTGATGACGATGGATATACACTACCCGAGGTAGAACATCTAGCCAAGCCCGATATAATTCAGGATATGGTGAACAAAAAAGATGCTCAGATTATCGAGAATATCCAGTTTCGCTATCACATGATAAGCCCTCGAAATAGCAGCCGAGCAAACGAAATAGTTTTGATGTTTCATGGATTTAATGAGAAACATTGGAGCAAATATTTACCTTGGGCAAAATATATTGTAGACAAAACAGGTAAGTCGGTAGTCTTGTTTCCTATCGCTTTTCATATGAATAGAGCTCCTGCTGCATGGAGTAACAAAAAAGAAATGTATTGGATCAGTCGGCAGCGCATTCAGCGGCATCCCGATGTCATCAACTCCAGTTTGTCAAATGTAGCCATCAGCACACGTTTGCACAACAAACCCAAGCGATTTATATGGTCGGGTCTACAAACCTACTATGATGTTATTGATTTGGTAAAACAGATTAAAAGCAATAATCATGCAGGTATAGACCCAACAGCATCTATCGATATTTTTTCGTATTCAATAGGTAGTTTCTTGTCCGAAATATTGATGATGACAAATCAAAATGGATATTTTTCTGATTCTAAGTTCATTTCGTTTTGTGGAGGTGCGGTTTTCAATCGACTTTCTCCAGTATCGAAATATATTTTGGATAGCGAAGCTAATGTGAGTTTGTATTCCTATGTGGTAGAACATCTGGAAAGTCATATGAAGCGAGACCAACTACTTCAACACTATTTGGGAGATAGCCACCCCGAAGGGGTTAATTTCAGAAGCATGCTAAATTATAAGACCTTGACCAAGTATAGGGAAGAAAAGTTTAGACAAATGAGTAATCGGATTTATGCAATCACACTGAGCGAAGACAGTGTAGTGCCTGCCTATGAGGTAATAAATACCTTGCAAGGTGTAAAAAGAGATATTCCGATTCGTGTTGATGTATTGGAATTGTCCTACAAGTACAAACACGAAGACCCATTTCCAGCCTTGCAAAAGATAAAAAAAGAAGTTACCGCTCAGTTCGAAAAAACATTTGATCTGGTATGTGATTTTCTTACTTAATCTGTGGTGCATTTAAGCAATTTGGATTTTCAAGAAGTTAATATTCTAGTTGTTTAGTTTATTAATCAATCATATAAACCGCATGTAGCTTATAAGCATATTAGTTGCCATCTTACGAGGCACAATAACCCCTATTAGGGGCAGTTTGATAACCTTCTTTACAAATATACTCGGTAAACTACGATTAAACTTGCAAGTTTCCAAAGGTATACTATCGGTAATAAAAGCATCTTAAGTGGCTATACATTCTGCCAATTTTCCGCCCAATAATAAAACAATTTTTTTTTCTACCATTATAAACACTTCGCTCTATCTTTGAGGTCAAATCAGATCGTAATTTCTTAAACGAGTCCTATTCAAAATCAATGTCTAGGAATCCAGAGGTTAAGTCAATTTAGTCGTCCCTTAATAAGTCGAACTAGGATATAATTTATAAAACATACTTACCTGTATTATTTCAATAATATGGGCAAGTATCTTTTTGTAGATGTTCATCCTCCTTTTGAAGTTAAAAG
>JBDLTH010000109.1:0-49064 GCA_039799165.1 Bacteroidota bacterium | reverse complement strand
CGTCTACATGGATAGAAGGCGGTATCCCTTTCAATCCTCATATTGTATCATCTGATATTGCATCGCAAACAAGTGCTGACGGAACATTACGAGTAAAAATAAAAGTTACTGTTGACGGTAAATAAATGAAACGTTATGACAATAAAGAATTATAAAATATTATTGTTCAACGTCTTCGTTATACTTGGTTGTAATAGTTTGTATGCACAGACGGCAAGTGTACAATCTGTCGAATATTGGTTTGACAGATATACGGATACCCCCATGTCATTTACAACATCTGCTGTCAGCAACATTATCGAATCTAATATCAAAACCGATGATTTATCTTTCGGTTTACATACTCTATATTACAGGGTTAAGGATTCGAAGAATCGTTACAGCTCCACAAATTCGTCTTTCTTTTTTAAGAAGTTGAAAACAGAATCATTAGATAAATTTGAGTATTGGTTTAATGAGGATGCAGCAAATGCCAAGAGTGTGCCATTAACAACTAACGACGTAAACATTAGTTTAGACACAAAAAGCTTGAATTCTGGCATTTACACACTACATTACAGGGTGAAAACGAAGAATAATAGCTGGAGTGCATTAGCATCGTCTATGTTTGTCAAGGTACAAGAAGTTGGCATAGTAGATGAATTAGAGTATTGGTTTAACGATGATGCGAACACGACCTCAAGAATACCTGTAAACTCAGGCGACATTGATCTTTTACTCCCTACCTCGGGCTTAGCTAACGGCATATATACATTAAACTATAGGGTAAAAACGGATGCGAATAGTTGGAGTGCATTGGCATCGTCTATGTTTATTAAACTGAGTAATGCAGGTAAAGTAAACGAACTAGAGTATTGGTTTGACAATAATACCCAATCGAAGAGTCGAATTTCGGTAAATTCGGGAGACATTAATGTCTCACTTCCTACTGCAACTTTGCCTACCGGTATTTATACTTTAAATTACAGGGTGAAAACAGATGCCAATAGTTGGAGTGCAGTTACATCGTCTATGTTTTTGAAGAAATCAACATTAGCAAATCAAATAACAGAGCTAGAATATTGGTTTGATGATTCTTACGAATCTAAAAAATCAGAAACTGTAGCCTCTAATTCTATCGATCTGGCACTTAATACTGATAAACTATCTTTTGGTTTGCATACTGTTAATTACAGGGTCAAGACCAAATCGAATGATTGGAGTGCTGTTGTTTCTGCATTATTTATGCGAAACCCCATTTCAGATAGCCAAATTTCGGCAATAGAATATTGGGTTGACGACAGATACGATTCAAAAATCAGTAGTGATGTTTCATCAAACACACTTGATATTTCGATACAAATGGAAAATATACCATTTGGGATGCACATCTTAAATTATAGAGTGAAAAACAAACTGAACATTTGGAGTTCGGTGGTTTCTAAGCCTTTCCTTCAAATAGGGAAATCGGGTATAAAAGAAACGACATCTATGATTGAAGGATATAGATACTGGTTTGATGATGATATGTCTAAAGTTACAAGTGTTGCTCTGAATAGCAAAGCTGTAAATGCTGATCTGATACTTGATATTCCGATCAATCTGTCGGGAGGAGATCACAAATTCTCTATTCAATTGTATGATAACCGAGGTTATTGGTCTGCTGTAGTAAATAAAAGTATTAAAGTATCAGCAACTAGTGGCATCGAGGAGCTACACAAAGACGATAAAATTAAAGTATACTTTGATTTGAACAAGGATAATTTAGTTATCGAAAATGCTTACAATTACGTGCAAATATATTCTGCTACAGGTAAACTTATTTACCAAAAGAATAACATCGAAGAGTTGGAAACAATACCTACGGCTTCGTGGAATTCGGGGGTCTATGTTATAAAAGTAGGGTCAGAAGATAAACAGATTAAAACAA
Organism: Bacteroidota bacterium; assembly: GCA_039799165.1. GTDB lineage: Bacteria > Bacteroidota > Bacteroidia > Bacteroidales > Dysgonomonadaceae > Dysgonomonas_A. The sequence goes on along the minus strand of JBDLTH010000109.1, from coordinate 47,155 downwards.
GTAAAATAATCAAGTAGAAATTAGACCAACTACACTAGTAAAAACGCTTATCAATGTATTTTGATAAGCGTTTTTTGATATAGCCAGAAAAATAAAATTATTTAACAAGCTAATTATGGAATAATTGTGCTTTAGTTCTCTATATAATCAAAACATAGAGTATAAACAATTAAAAAAATTAGACTATGGCACGTTATATTAAACTAAACTCGTCAGAATGGTGCGATCTTATTTTCGAAGGTAAGAATAAAGCATACGGAGCTTATGATTTACGCCAATCATCATCAAAGCGTCATATTGCAGCTTTTGTATTAGCTACTGCATTTGTGGCAGTAATAGCTGCAATGCCTGCCTTATTGCACATCGTAAAACCAAATGATGCTAACTTAGGTGGTATCGATCAAGTGGTAGAAATCTCAGATTTAAATAATCCAAAAGACAAATTGCCAGAAGAGAATATTATTCGACAAGATATTGTTCCTCCTGCCCCCCCCATAAAATCGAGTATTCAGTTTACTCCGCCAGCCATTACCGAAGATAGTAAGGTTGCAGACGACAAGGAAATGAAATCGATAGATGAGTTGAATGAGAAAAAAGACATTCAAATTTCTATTGCAACTATTGATGGATCAACTGCTAAAGATGCCGTTGATATTGCTCAACTGAAAAAAAATAAAACAATAATTGAAGAAAAAAAGCCCGAAAAGCCATTCGAAAATGTAGAGCAAATGCCAATGTTTGTGGGTGGAGATACTGAGTTGATGAGGTTTATCGGTACAAACTTAAAATATCCAACCATTGCTGCTGAAAATGGCATCGAAGGTCGTGTAGTCATTCGTTTTGTTGTGTCAAGTGATGGCACAGTTCAAGATATACAAGTAGTAAGACCTCTGGACTCTTCTTGTGATAGAGAAGCTGTAAGAGTGGTTAAATCAATGCCTAAGTGGATACCTGGTAAACAAAACGGTCGTAATGTACCTGTATACTACAATTTACCCATATTATTTAGATTACAGAGATAGTTATCCTTTTATAAGAACTCTTAGTTAAGTCAACTATCAAGGAGTCGTTGGTTTACAATACAAAACCAATGACTCCTTGACTAATCATCAATACTTCGTTATACATAAAGTCTTACACAAAGATTATAATAGAAAATGACACGTTACCTCATTTATCAGTAGTAAAAACCAATATCAAATAATCACCGTTATTTATACCTGATTGAGTTGACTGCTATTTGGATGAATTATTTCAAACATTGGTGAAAGCTAATAGTGCAACTGACTGATTCTGCAAAATTCATATATACATCTATATTTTTGGTATATGTAAGCCCCAGATCATAAATTATGATCTGGGGCTTACAACCTTCCATACATTTATTTCAATTTACCTCAATTTTAAGATATCACCCTCTACAGGTACATATTCATTATCTTTTTTGTTCATCTTATAAAGGTTATTTACCCTTATACCATACAATTGCGAAATGCTATACATTGATTCTCCTACTTCAACAGTATGTTCGTAATAAGGCTTATCCGCTTTTTTCTTCTTTTTTTGGAAATAGACTATATCACCAGCATTCAGTGGATAGCCTTCAGGTGCTTCGTTATATTTATACAGATCTTTAGCTTTAAAACCAAATTCCTTAGCAATAGCATCGTATGTGTCATTCCTATTTGTAATAATGTATACTAGTCCATGTGTTTTATAAACACTATGAGAATAAAATTGAGGGATGCTTATGTCATCAGATTCTTTGTTGTTGTTCGATCCTTTTTTATCATGCACATACAAGCTATATTGCTCTATTAATTTAATTAATTTATTTGCATATGCTTTATCTGTTGCATAGCCTGCTTTTTGGAGACCTTTTGCCCAACCTTTATAATCTGTTATTTCTAATTCGAATAAACTTTTATAACGAGGTTTCTCAGTTAAAAATCTGGAGTGGTCATCAAAAGAATCTTCTGGCTTTTTGTATTTTCTAAAACAATCATCAGGTCTATCATCGGCAGCAATAACTGATTCACCTCGCCAATCAGAATGACATTTAATACCAAAGTGATTGTTGGATCGCACGGTTAACGAACTTCTACCTGCACCAGACTCTAACAATCCTTGTGAAAGCGTTATACTGGCAGGAATCTTATATTTTTTCATATGGCTAATAGCCAAATTTTTGTATCTTTCGATATAATCATCATACAATTTTATCCTCTTTTGAGCATTTATTGCTATGCAAGGCGCAGCAAGTGAAATAATCAATAAAGATACTTTTGTATTTGCTATGCTCAGATTAGCTATTTGCACAGCTATTTTTTTTATCTTTGATATTGTATTGATTAACATAGGTAATAAATGGAAAGTTTTGATATTTGTACAAAAATAAGAATTTATATGCTATCTGAGTACTCTGAACAGAAGAAACTCTTGATAGAAAAAGCAAAGCACACAGCCTTAGCAGCTTACGCCCCTTATTCGGGCTATCATGTAGGTGCTGCAGTATTATTAGAAGATGGCACAATTGTAACAGGAAACAATCAAGAAAATGCAGCCTATCCTTCGGGATTATGTGCTGAGCGTACCGCCTTGTTCTATGCAAATGCACATTATCCGAATATCGCAGTTAAAAAAATTGTAGTATTGGCATTTAATAAAGGGCAATTCACAAAAGAACCTTGTGTTCCTTGCGGATCATGTAGACAAGTATTGGTTGAGGTAGAAAACAGATACAATACACCTATAAAAATAATTATGTATGGTGAAGACAAAATTTATGAAGTTGATTCAATAAAGGGGCTACTCCCATTAAGCTTTGGTAAAGATGCGTTAGAATAACATCCAACCTATACTACTACCAAAAGCATCGATTTCTCTTTCAACCCTTTAGTCAATTTTTTCGCTCTATTATTAGATACACGATCTAATAATTGCCAGAATTTATCGCCATGGTTCATCTCTATTGTATGGCATAACTCGTGCAATATAATGAAATCGATTAAGTATTCGGGTAATAGTAAACAAAAGTAAGAAAGATTAATTTTTTTCTTAGACGAGCAACTACCCCATCTTGTTTTGCTTTTGTTGATACCTACCCCCGTGTATTCAAAACCATGTTGTCTAGCCAATAGATCGAGTTTGGGAGGAAAAATACGTTTAGCTTCGTTTCGCAGACAATGTTCGAAGGCATTACGTATTGTGTTCTGAACTGTCAAATCATCAAAATTTAGACTAGCTGGACATATAATATTTAAGACACAATCTTTTAGTGCTACATGAAAATTTTTGACCTCTCTTTTTTCTATATTCAAAGAGAACGACATCGTTTCCAACCTAGTTTCAGTTGTAAATAATAGCTGAGGCTTCGGCTTAAGATTTACTAAACGTGGTCTTATCTGTTCTATCGCTTCCTGAATTTGCCTAGATGAAAAATAGATTGGTACTGTTATTTGTATAAAATCCGCTTTATGCCTTGCAATTACATTTTTAGCTCTAGGATTTCGTACGATGCACACTTTACCCAGATCTTCATCTGTAAGTTCTTCATTCATTGTAAACTTAGTTTCATAAAAATAAGCTTGACTTGTTATAAGTCAAGCTTTATAATAAATACATCAGGATGATGATTACTTTTTCTTCTGATTTTCTTTTATAAATGCTTCCAAGGCAGCTGTCATGGAGGGAGTACCAGGCAAAGGAGCCTCACAATCAAGTCTCAATCCTGCATCTTTTACCGCTTTAGCAGTTGTTGCACCAAAACTACCTATGATGGTTTCGCCTTGTTCAAAATCAGGAGAATTTTTAAATAGCGAAACAATACCTAATGGACTAAAGAAGATAAGCATATCATACATTTTTATCTCTTCTGGACTGAGTTCGGTACTCACTGTACGGTACATTACTGCTTTTGAATAAGAGACTTTTTTATCTTCCAGTACCGCTGTAATATCTTCGTTATGCACATCCGAAACAGGAACTAAGAAACTCTCTTTAGAGTGTTTGGCTAATGATGAAGCTAGCCCATCCATTTTGCCAGTAGTACTAAAAAATATTTTGCGTTTGCGATATACAATGTATTTTTGAAGATATAGAGCAACAGATTCTGATATACAAAAATACTTCATAGTTTCAGGCATCGTTATGCGTAATTCTTCGCATAACACGAAAAAATGGTCGATCGCCACTTTTGCTGTAAAAACAATTGCTGTATAATCGGATATATTGATTCGCTGTTGTCTAAACTCTTTTGCATCTAAGCCTTCGACCTTTATAAAAGGGCGAAAATCCAATGTCAAATTATATTTTTCCGCAATATCGAAATATGGTGATTTCTCAGTTCCCGGTTTGGGTTGCGAAATTAAAATTTTCTTAACTTTCAAAGCCATAACCAACTTATAATGTCAACTTGATATAAATGAATTAGAACTTGATATAAAATAATATATGGTATAATTTCAAGGCTACAAAGGTAGGCAATCAAAAACAAAAAATTAACATTTTCCTTGAAAAAAAAAGTTATTAAGCGGTAAAAAAGTATTAATCTTGAAACTCCAAATAGAATATAGAAAAATATTAATAAATATTCATGATAATATTGTGAGTACACCAACATTAGTGTGGGTATAAATGCAATAATACCCATCATTTCCACTACTATGGCATAGTTTCTTAACCATACATCCATACCTCCATGCGTATAAAATAGATATCCTGAAAATCGATATATAAAATACTTTATCAAGAGGAAAACAAATAACGTAAGGGTAAACAAAGATATTGTATAGAAGCTATTAGTAGGTATTGCATATGTACCCGACTCAAATAATGAATCGAACAAAACAATAGATGTCAATAATATTGTTTGAAATATAAGGATAAAATTGAACCAAAACTCCGTAGTTGTAGTCTCACTAAAGTTGTTTAAATTTTTGTGTGAAGTAAACAGCAAACTTAGATTTTCTTTAAAAAAAGAAAATTGACCTTTATAAATACGTGTAAATAAAATAAAACAGACAAGGAGCAGTGCAAATACCCCATCATCCCTTTCTAAGGTGAAAGGTCTTTTTACCCCCTCATGCCCAGCTTGTAATTCAATATTATGAATAGTTTGGTTCTGTTTAAGAGTATCAACAGAGAAATACATCGAAGTATTTTGGTCAATAGTGTACAAATCACGTTGCATGATTGAGTCCTTGATGGCTCTATCAATTTTAGCACTATCTACTACAGATCTTATTTGATGTTGTTTGTTCAAAAACGATTAATCTAAATTGTTGGCAAAGATAATAATAACAAGGCATCCTTAATCTATAATTAGTAAGGATGCACAATGTTTTTTATAATTACAAATTGAATGCTTGTTTTATTTGATCTACAAAGTCAAGTTTTTCCCATGTAAATAGTTCTACCTCTATCTCTAAAGGTTTGGGGCTATATCTCGATTTGAATATTTTAGTAGTCAGTTTGGGTTCACGCCCCATATGCCCATAAGCAGCAGTCTCTGAATAAATCGGATTTCTTAATTTCAATCTATCCTCAATCGCCTTAGGCCTCATATCAAATAGTTTTTCGACCACCTTAGCTATTTCGCCGTCCGATAACGACACATTAGCTTTTCCATATGTATTTACATAGACATTCATAGGCTGAGCCACACCAATAGCATAAGATACCTGCACCAGAACCTCTGATGTTACACCTGCTGCAACCAGATTTTTAGCTATATGACGACTGGCATAAGCTGCCGATCGATCTACCTTAGAGGGGTCTTTTCCTGAGAAGGCACCACCACCATGAGCTCCTTTTCCTCCATATGTATCAACGATAATTTTACGTCCAGTAAGACCTGTATCTCCATGAGGACCTCCAATTACAAACTTGCCTGTAGGATTAACATGGTACGTTATTTGATCATTAAATAAAGCAACAATGTCTGTTCTTGACCTATATTTATCCTTTATTCTCGGTATCAAAATATTTATAATATCTTGACGAATCTGATCTTGCATCTGTTGCTCCGAAGCAAAATCATCATGCTGTGTAGATACTACAATTGTATCTATACGTAACGGTTTTCCATTGTCATCATACTCTATAGTTACCTGCGATTTAGCATCAGGTCTAAGATAAGGCATCAAGTTCAATTCATTTTTACGAATAGAGGCTAACTCAATCAAAAGCACATGAGACAAATCTAAAGCCAGTGGCATATAATTGTCAGTTTCATTCGTTGCATAGCCAAACATCATCCCTTGGTCTCCAGCACCCTGATCCATCGGATTTTCTTTTTTATCTACGCCACGGTTAATATCGTCCGATTGCTCATGTATAGCAGATAATACACCACATGATTTTGCCTCAAATTGGTACTCGCTCTTGGTATAGCCAATTCTTTCGATTACCGCTCTAGCTATTTCCTGCACATCAATATATGCTTTTGATTTTACTTCACCAGCCAATATCACCTGCCCAGTAGTAACAAGTGTTTCACAAGCAACCTTTGAGGTAGGGTCGTAAGCCAAGAATTCGTCTAATAAAGCATCTGAAATCTGATCCGCAACCTTATCTGGATGTCCCTCCGATACTGACTCGGATGTAAATAAATAACTCATATCTCTTAATTTGTAGATTATTAAACAAAGAGGATATAAATGTGTGGTGCAGAAAAATGAGAAAAGACATTTTAGCATTTTTTCTTGTGGTTGCAATCATACAAATCTATCCACGATAATTACTGCAAAGTTAAAGAATTATTCATATAAAAAAAAGGATTGGCGTATGTTTAACGCCAATCCTTTTACTATATTTCTAAAAAAAATTATTTTACTGCATCTAACAATTGTTGAGCTACTGCATTAGTAGCATCCAAAGCCAATATCTTTTCGCTATACGATTTTACTAAATCTTTGTCCGAAGCACTCTTTGATTTATCCCAAGCTAAATAATGGTAATAGCTTAAATAACGATATGCTTCAACTAATTCATTCGTATTGTTATTATCACCTTTAGCCAAAATAGTGCTAATAACACCATCATAATATGGTTTTGCTATACCCGAAGTTGTTTCAGGATCTAAAGAAGCATTGGTGCGAGCTCTCCATAAAAAGCCTAAATAACTGTCAGGAATACGTTCGGTAACAGTACCAAATGATTTATCGGCTTGTGCTAACAACTCTTTAGCTTTGGCTTGAGAGTTAGGGTTACCAACATCCTTAAGACTTGTTGTACCTGCTGTATACGAATACCTACCTAGGTTGAAATAGTCTGTGGCTTCTAATAACGAAGCGTCTGCCTTATCAATATATTCTTTATAATATTTAGCTGCATTCTCGTATTGACCTCCGTCAGCGCACGCTACTGCAATTTCTTTATAAACACCAGACTTAGAAGGGTCCAGTTTAATTGCAGCATCATATTGAAGTAATGCTTTTTCTAACTGATTATTCTTGCTTAGCAACTCACCATATGTCATATAATCTTGTACAATGTACTCACTATCACCTTTAGGTAAAGCAAAAAAATTATCACCAATAGTTAAACCATTGCTATAATCTTGAGATTGCAATGAGCTATACATTAAAAGACGGTTCAATACAAAATTATTAGGATCCTTACCAATACCCTCGTTTATTAGTTTTTTTGCATCATCATACTGTTTAGTAAAGTACAATGCAGCTGCATAACGTGTCAAGTCTTCAACATCATAAGCTCCTTGTGCAAAATATTTTTTATACGTATCGATAGCCTGTCCATATTGACCATTACGTGAATATATATTACCTAAATACTTATATGCAAGCGTATAGTTAGGATTTATCTCTACTGCTTTTTGAAGCATTTCTTGAGCCAACGTAGGGTTTACAGTTTCGTATACCTGTGCCGTTTTTATATATGCAACCGTACTTTGTGGATCAAAGTTGATAGCTTGTGCATAGCTTCCTGCAGCCTCTCCTGCATTGGTTTTAGCCTTCACATCACCCTCCAAGAGGTAAATACGTGGCGATTTCTTGTCTGCTTTTCTAGCTTCAGCCAATGTTTTCTCACCCTTTTCTTGCATATTATTATCGTAGTAAGCACGTGCTATTTCTACCAAAACATGTACGTCCTTCTTATTTTTTTTCAATGCAATAGAAAACTGATCTTCTGCTTCTTTAGGACTTGATTTTAACAATACTTTACCCAATCCTACATTGTTCAGAACATAATCGACTGATGCAGCCAAGCCTTTTTCGTAGTTTACTTTTGCCTCAGACACGTTTTTTTCACGATATGCAACCTCCCCTAAGTAATAATAAGCTTCAGCTGGCGATTGACTTACTTGCTTTTGGAAAATTTCTTTTGCAACTTTCAATTCTCCTGTATTGAGATAATCTGCCCCAATATTATTTTGAGCAAACAAGGGACTGCTTAGTAATAGACCTAAAAAAGCGCCTAATAAATACTTCTTTTTCATCTTTTAATAGTATGTAATTAAAACTTATTTATTTCTTAGAAATGTTCTTTTACAGAGATCAAACGCATAGGTCGTGTTGCAGGCACTAACCCTGATTTTAGTATAATCCTTTGCCCTCTATCGCCGACTACAAAATTAACAAATCCAGCTGGTAATGTACCTCTCAAATCTGATAAAATAATATAAACATCTCTTCTGAGTGGATATTCGCCCATAGCAAGATAGGCAGCAAAGGGCTGAAAACTATTTCTAATAGTTGGAATTTCACTCTTACTTACGGACATTGTGCGGACTTTATCTATAAAACTTAAGTTGGTCGTATCATTTGGATTACTTATCCAGTTAACACCAATTAGCCCTATAGCATTTGGTGTTCTTGAAACATAGTCCAACACCTCCTTGTTATTATCCAAAGCATTTAATGTTTGAGCCAATGGCAATCCTCTATTTATCGAATCTTTGATAAAACGTACTGTACTAGAGTTTGGATTATCAAATACAACCGATATTTTATCATATTTTGATTGGGGATTAATCTCTTTCCAAGAAGTAATTCCACCTGTCATTATCTTTTTTATAGTAGATACACTTATTAGTGAATCGTTATTTTCTTTATTTATAATCAGAGCAACGCCATCAATGGCTATCTTTTGAGAGCGTGGCTGCAATAATTTAGCTTTAAGTCCTTGCTTTTCGGCATCAGTTAAATCTCGTGCGGCAATAACCAATCGGATGCTATCTTTCAGTAATTTATTTATAACATCCACCTCTCCTGAATAATGGGGAACTATGGAAGCTTCTTTATTGAGTGCTTCAAATACATTTATTTCTTCATCTATAATACGTGCATAGCAGTCATCAACTGCTATCTCAGCATATCCACTAGTGGTAGTATCAGTCCGTGTAATTTTATTTCTATTGCAAGAAATTGAGAAAATTGCGACTGACACCCAAATACAAAATAAACCAACTTTTCCCATAATTTATGATAATTAAATAAAAAACTTCATCAACAGAAAACGATATTACAGAAACTTAACGTTCTGCTTATTTCTTAAACTTAATAATACGATACACTCTAAAAGAAGCATATAGTAATGCGATAATAGCTATAAATATACGTATTATGATAAAATCGTCATTCTCTTTTAAGTTATCCCTAAAATTATAACGTAGCATGTAAGGAGTAAATGCAACTAAATAAGCAATAGCTATGTAAGCAATAGCCATGAATATACTCCAAATCGTTTTAAATGAATATTTATTAGTATCGTCTTTCATTTCCTTAATTTCAAAAAGAGAAGCGATTCATATAATATACAATCAGCTTCTCTTTTTTGATCAATTATTTAAATCATATATGCTTTTATAATTAGGCATATATCAATTTATTATTTCTGTAGTTTAAATAGTACTGGTAAGGTATAATATACAGGAACATTACGCCCATTTTGTTTACCTGGCACCCATTTGGGCATCGATTTTACAACTCGAACTGCTTCTTTATCACAAGAAGGGTCGAGAGCTCTAACTACTTGTACATCTTTAACTGTACCATCGCTTGATACTACGAAACGAATTACTACACGACCTTCGATACCATTTTCGGCTGCGATAGTCGGATATTTAAGGTTGCTACCGATAAATTTCATCAGTTCAGAATCTCCTCCTGGAAATTGAGGCATTTGCTCTACGCTGACAAAAGGTTTTTCAGGTTCCTTTTCTTCAACAATCACCTTATGCTCTTTCAATTCAGCAATATCGACTGCATTTTTATCATTCGTACCGTCAACAGTTGCAATAGAGATTTGAATATCTTTTTTCTCATTCAATTCTTCTATTGATTTCATCTCCTTATCTTCCGCCACTTTGCTATCTTCGGTAATTACCGGAGGGGTAAACTGAATAGTTGCTTTCAATGGAGGAGGAGGGGGGGCTGTTTCTTGACGAATAATATCTTCTTCAGGTACTTTTTCCTCTGGATTGTTCAGATTTGATAATTCGAAAGCATCATCAACACCACCTAAGTTATCATCTTTAGGTTTTACAGCATCTAAAAATGCAGGCATTGCCGCTAAAACTGTCACAAAAACAATAGAGATAGCAAATGCTACGATATGTCTTTTTGACGAGCTCTCACGTAACTGGTATGCTCCATAATTTTTATTTCTGCCTTCGAATATAATATCACGCCATTCAGAGGAATTCAAATTAATATCTTTACCCATTTTTATTTAATTAAATGTGTGATTTATTTTTTTCCACTAGCTGGAGCCGATAGTGCGCCTTTCGATTCATAATTCTGAACCAAGAAGTTGTCTCCATCAGCCATTTCTACAACAGCGTATTTACCAATACTACAGATTTGCATTTCGTCCAATATATCAACCAAATTTTTATACGAAGATGCATCTGTTGGTTTAATTACAACAACTTGACCATCTTTCGCATTTTTAAGTTCACTTGATTTCTCTTTAAATTCCTCTTCTGTAATTTTTTGTTTAGCTCTGTCCTCCCTTAATGTTCTCATCTCTTTGATAACATCACCGTTACGTTCTAGCAATGCAGCCCTTAAACCATCAGCAGAGTAGTCTGTTGCTTTTAACGAATTATAGTTATTATAATCGGGTTCTCCGCTATAATAGTATACTTTGTCATCTGCTCCAAGTATCACTGTCAAAGCCTTTGATGCTTTAACCTGATTTTTATCCGCTTCGTTTAAGTCTTTATCTTTAGTAGGCATTACGATGTCCATCGTTTGAGGTTTACTCAAAGTAGTACAGAACATAAAGAATGTGATCAGAAGCATGTTCATGTCAACCATCGGAGTAAAGTCTACTCGCAGGTTGAGTCGCTTGGGTTGGCCTTTTTTTCCACCACCGTCGTCACCGCCACCTATATCTGCCATAATTTACAATTTTTTATTCTTTAAAAATTCTGTGTTAGAAGCCTGAAGGCATGCCTTTTAGGCTAGTAACTAAACTGTATCTGTTCTTTTTCAAATCCTGCAACGTAGACATTACCGTTTTCACCAAAGTATAAGATGTAGATTGATCCGCTTTTATAGCAATTGCTAAATCTGGATTCACATCTGTTGCTGTTTGCACCCAAACCGCCAATTGATTGCTAGGACTGATGATGGTATCGGTAGGAATACCTAACCCTTTCATTACCTGATCTTGGTCACTAAGCGATAAATCAAGAAATTGTTGTAATTTATTGATTGGCACACCTATGTGTGTTTGGTTTACAAATGCTAATGTTTGCTTTGGAGTAAAAGTAATATTGTATTGTTGTCCAATGCTTTCTAAAACAGCTTTTTTATCTTCAGGTCTATCTAAGTTTAAGAACACTTGCCCTTTGGTGTCAATTAAAATTGTCATTACATTCGTTTCAGGTATTTTTATTTCTGATACCGAAGAAGGGGTTAGTACTTGAACTGGTTCCTTTGGAATAAAAGTAGCTGTAAGCATGAAGAATGTCAACAAGAGAACAGTCACATCACTCATCGCCGTCATGTCGATGAATGTATCATGTTTTTTGCTTTTTATTTTACCCATTTGTAATTTGTCTTTATTTTATTGAGTGAAATTTGATTTCAATTCCACACTTAATTTCGTTAAAAAAAACAAAATTGTAAATTATTTAGCATGTTTTCTAGCATAAGTCTGCCCAATAGCATAACCTACTTCAGTTACAGCATCAGTAATCTCTTTTACTCTTGATGTAAAATAGTTGTAAGATATAATAGCTAAAGCTCCTGTACCGATACCCATAGCTGTATTCATAAGTGCCTCAGAGATACCCAATGCTAGTGCAGTTGAATCTGGAGATCCTTCTTGACCCATTGCTTGGAAAGACTTGATCATACCAAGTACTGTACCCAAAAGACCAAATAATGTACCTAATGAAGATATTGCGGCAATGATAGGAAGATTTTGCTCTAGATAAGGAAGTTCTAAAGATGTAGCATCTTCGATCTCGTGTTGAATAAGTTCAGCTTTCTGATCGTTATGCATGTCTGTATACCCTTCTACATCTTTATATCTTACAAGACCTGCTTTCAAGATATTAGCTACAGAACCTTTTTGCTCATCACATAGTTTTTCTGTACCATTCATATCATTAGCTTCTAGCTTAGCTTTAGCATTAGCGATAAAAGTTGTAACGTTGCCTTTACCACTAGCTCTGTTCAAAGCAAAAAATCTTTCGAAAGAAAGAACTATTACTGTAAGTAGTAACGTGATAACGATGGGAATAACGAATCCCCCTTGATAAAGAACAGCAAATGGATTTCCGGGTAGTGGGTGTCCTTTTGCATCAAATCCTGATTCGTGTCCACAATATAAATAGAAAAACAAGTGTGCTGCAATAGCACAACCGATTATAACCCATAATGCAGATACTCCTTTAGGTCTAGCTTTTGTTTTTTCTGGTTTAGTTTCCATAACAGTAATAATAAATTGTTTTTAATTAGTAATATTCAATTTTTTTCAGAAAATTCTTTATTGACAATTATGTCTTTATGTTTATCAAACATAGATATAGCTTATACAAATATATGAATTGATTTATTGTATACAACTATCGAGCATAAAAAATACGTTTTTGGCTATATTTTATCAAGTATATAGAATTATTATCAACTATAGATTTTAGATCATACATACTCACACATATCAGAATAAATTTAGGGCATCAAATTTTGTTCACAAATAATTAATTATACAGATGCAAAAATAATAGTATTATTCTTTTTCACAACTAAACATAGCATTTTTATTGTAGAATTTAGCCGAAATCTGAGCATTATAAATATATTGATAGATTATTTATGAAAACACAGGGCATCATTTAAAGCAATGACGGCATTGTTATAATATTCTCTACGAATAACAAATTGCATATTTACCTGTCGAAGCGATTGTCCAAAACTTTCTATATTTATATTTTGATCGTATAATGCTTTTGCTGCTTTATATAAAAACCCTGGCATGGCTATATTTGTACCCATTACACATATTATGGCAACAGCTTCGGTTGTAACTTGATAAAAAATTTGTTTTAAATCGGCTATCAATTCCTCCGATTTTTGATTGTCCCAGACAACCATGGTGATAGAGTTGGCATTGGTTGATTTAAGAATATAACTTACTCCAAACTTAGCAAAGTTAGTCATAATACGCAGGTCAAAACCAACCTCTCCCACCATCATAGGGTCATGTATTTCGATGGCTAAGACTTTAGTTGTTCCTGACACAATTTCAACCTTTGCCTCTGGCGATATATATTCTTTGGTAATTAATGTACCTGGATGCTGAGGTTCAAAAGTGTTTTTGATACGTATATTAATACCTGCCAGCTCTAGTGGTTTTGCTGCTTTAGGATGTATAGCTTCCATACCTATATCAGCAAGCTGATCGGCTATTATATAGTTGGTTCTTCCTACGGGAATGGCTTTATCTACCCCCACTATACCAGGGTCGGCACTAGAAAGATGGTATTCTTTATGGATAATGGCTTCGTCTGCTTTTACTTTTACCGCTACTTTACTGAAAGTAACCTCGGTGTAGCCTCTATCAAAAGCACGCATGATACCCTCTGTACCCTTTGTGTAACCTGTGGCTACACAAAGTATTTTATCGAACTCTATACCCTCAAAAGCCTTAGCAATTCGCTCATCGATAGTTAAAACCTCAGAATCATTAAACCCACATAGGTCAACAAAGTGAGCAGTAATAGCATTGTTGTTCAATATATTTACAGAGTTCCATGCGGAATGTGCCTCGCCTATAGATGCAAGTATCTCTCGTGCTGCTAAACAAATATTTTCGGCATCTACATAACCTGATGCCATCACCTTGCTTAAACTATAAAGCATCGTTTTGGCCTGCTTGATCCGGTATGTAATAAATTCCTTCGCCTCTTCTTGATTAAGACCTATTGCCTCGAAGCCTTTGTTAATCTGTATCAAGCGTTGACACAAGTCATCGAGAGCCATGCTATAATCTTCATTCTGAATAAACTGAACGTATACGCCAGCCTCACCTGTCTTTTTATGTTCGAGCAACCAGTTTGTTACATTATTATATGCTGATACAACAAATATTCGATTGTAATATTTGTCAGGAGTACGCTCTCCAATAATGATATTTTTTAGAACATCTTTGAACTGGGACATCGATGTGCCTCCGATTTTTTCAACAGTAAGCATTTTGTATATATATTTTACTATTTGATATTTATTTACTCAAAAATAGTACAAAACTACTAATTAATTAAAAATGCTAATTGTATATTTGATTTATTTTTCAAATATGCCTAAACTTGGGCAATCAAGTCTGCGATGAGATCAGCTTACAAGATTGCTCCTTAAACTTTTATTTTCATCAAAAACAAGGATGTCTAAATTTACCCTATCCTATTTCATTCTGATTATTTCATTGCTTAATGTATCAGAAGCATTCACTCAACATTTCTGTGGAAAGATAGTGGATGAGAATAATAATCCCTTATCGGGAAGCACCATCTACATAAAAGAGACGATGCAAGAACTTGCTAATGATGTATACTTACCAATAACATATTATCAGTCAAATCAAGTAGATAAACTCGGACTAAAGGGATATTTTAATTATCATGCTGCATTAAGGTATCAGGATATTAAAGTTGTTGACAATATCAAAACGAAGTTGAAACAATTGAAATTAAAAAATAGAAATTTAGAAGTCAAAACAGATTCTCTATATGTTATACAAACAGATACATTGGCTACTCAAAAAGATTCTACATATTGGTCTAATGTACGAACCTCGCCCTTAAATGTTACTGAAAAAGCTAGTTTGAGCAAGAAAGACTCCATTCAATCCTATTTCAGAACCTTAAAAAAGGGTTTTCGAGGTTCTTCACTTAAACCTACCGATCTTGTTCAGGGTGGACGTATAGGATCCGACACTTCACGCCTAGATATAAAATATGATGGGCTTTTGCTAGCACTGCCCGAGTATAACTTTGTTGATGGTGCGTGGCTAGGACAAAAAGTATATATAGGTGCGAAATTCAAAACACACAATTCAATTTCAGTTTCACCCTATCTCTACTATACATGGGGGCGTGGGAAGTTAATTTATGGTAGTGATTTCGAGTTGAATTATGCGCCTAAACATTTTGGACAACTGAAAGCAATGGTTGCCTCAACCTCCGAAGACTTTAATCCCGATGGTATTACTCGTTTTGACAATTATATTTCGTCAGCAATTTTCCGAAAAAGCTCAAATCACTTTTATCAAAAAGATTTTGTAGCATTCAACAATTCGATAGACCTCACAAATGGTCTGCAATTTATGGTTGAATTAGAAATTGCCAAACGTTTAGGTTTAGCAAATCATGCTACTTGGGGAGTACTGGGTAAGCCATCAGACATAGAACCAAATATATATGCAGGCGATCGGTTCGATGCAAGTTCGTATAGCCTTGGCTTTTCTTACACACCACGAGCTTATTATTCGATGATGGATGGTAAAAAGAAATACATAAAGAAGGCATCGCCCACCTTTGAGGTCGAATACAAAGAAGGATTCTCGTCATGGCAAAAGAACAATTCAAAATACCGCAAACTAAAAGGGCAAGTATCGCAGGATATGAAAGTTGGTTATTTTAGTCGTTTAGACTACCTTATTGGTGGTGGTGGCTTTCTGAGGAATACTAAGAATACGCATTTTACAGATTATCATCACTTCAATACTTCAAATATGTTTTCGATCAGTAAACGCCCTTACAACACGTATGTGCTTTTGGATAATTATGCGGCATCAACTAACAAGTACTGGCTAGAAGGACGCATAAACTACGAAAGCAAATATTTAATATTGAAGCGAATACCTTTATTACAAAGTTTACCTATTACAGAAAACCTCCATGCTAAAACGCTCTACACGCCCGATTATAAAATGTATTGGGAACTGGGGTATTCGATCGATTTTATGCGTTTTGTAAGCATTGGGGGACATGTCTCGTTTCGTCAACATGAGTTTGATGGCTTTGCTTTTCGTTTATCTTATATGCTTCGAGATATTCTCAGAGGATTATAGTTCTTATACATATGCTATTTTTCTTTACCTTTGTGCCTAAATAAAATAAAAATTTATGTCACTATTCACTTCGTGGATCTCTGCACTTCGCCCTCGTACTTTATTTTTGGCATTAGCCGTAACTATCTGTGGCAATGGTATAGCTTACAGTCTAGGACACTTTGACATATCGATTTGCACCCTAACTATGCTTATGGCTGTTGTGTTGCAATTACTATCTAACTTGGCTAACGATCTAGGTGATTTTCAACATGGTACCGACATTACAGGCAAAAGAGTTGGTCCCGAGCGTACTGTTCAGAGTGGTGCAATAAGCCCTCAAGCAATGAAAATAGGCATTTCAATATCTATTGGTCTATCTTTGCTAATCGGAGGTGTTTTAATATACAACGCCTCTATTTTCATAAATATTTGGTATATGCTCTTGCTGATGTTTTTAGGAGTAATGTCTATCTGGGCAGCTCTGAAATATACAATTGGTAGCAATCCTTATGGTTATAAAGGCTTAGGAGATATAGCGGCTTTTCTATTCTTTGGTCCAGTAGCGGTAGTAGGCACTTGTTTCTTGCATGTACACAAAATGACTTTTGCCCCTTGGTTACCTGCCATTGGGCTTGGATTGTTTACTGCAGCTGTACTTAATATTAATAATATGCGCGATATGGATAACGATTTTACTTCGGGCAAGACAACACTAGCTATACGTTTAGGTTTGTCTAAGGCTAGGTTATACCATGCTTTGCTCACTATTATAGGTATTGCTAGTTTTGTTGCATATAGTGTTATCTATTCAAATAGTTGGCATCAATATTTATATCTGGTTTGGATGTTTGCCTTCGTGTTTATACTCTACAAAATATATACTACTGACGATAAGAAACAATTAGATCCTTATCTTAAACAAACATCTATAGCCACCTTTGTTTTGTCTGTTCTCTTTGTTATCAGCATCAATTTATAAAAAGTGAGTGGGTTAAAAGACTAATCTTGGTCACCGTATTCATCAAAAACAATACTATCGTTTCCTAAACGTTGGATACGAACAAGCGACTCGATATGTATGCCCATGTTACGCAATTTAGCCCCACCTTCTTGAAAACTCTTCTCGATGATAAATCCCATACCTGCAAGTGTAGCCCCTGCTTTCTCTACTAAATCTTTTACGCCAATAGCGGCATGACCATTTGCCAAGAAATCATCGATAAATACTACAGTATCTTTATCATTCAGAAAGTCGCTGCTTACACAAACATCGTATGTAACGTCTTTGGTAAATGAATATACATGCGAGGTTAGCATATTACCCATTGTTTTAGGCTTTGCCTTTTTTACAAAAACAACAGGAAGTTCGAGCAAATATCCTAACATGATAGCGGGAGCAATACCACTGGCCTCAATGGTAATTATTTTATTGATAGGTAAATTTCCAAACCTTCTTACAAATTCTACACCTATCGATTTCATCAGTATAGGATCCATTTGATGATTGATAAAGCTATCAACTTTTAAGATACCACCATCGTAGCTCTTACCATCTTTCAGTATTCTGTCTTTTAGTAATTTCATGCTGTCCTATTCTTTAATGCGTATAATGACGTTTGCTATAATGGCTACAAAACCACCTGTGGTAATACCTGACGAAAATATGTTTTTTACCCATATGGGCATTTGCACCAAAATATCGGGGGCTAATTCTACTCCCAATCCGCAAGCAAAACTAACAGCTAGTACCAAAACGGCTTTGCGATCGATGTCCTGAGAGGCTATAATGCGTACGCCTGATGCGGCTACTGTACCAAACATCAATAGTGTGGCCCCTCCTAAAACGGGTGCTGGCATCAATGAAAAAACACCTCCAATAAACGGAAATGCACTTAATACAACAAGGAGTGCGGCAACATAATAGCCTATATATCGGCTGGCAACACCTGTCAATTGTATAATTCCATTGTTTTGAGCAAAAACTGAATTGGGGAAAGAGTTTAATACACCTGCTATGGCAGAATTTACGCCATCTGCTAGCACACCACCTTGTACTCGCTTTACAAATTTTTCTCCTTCAATAGGTTCTCCACCAATCATCGAATTGGCTGTTATATCTCCCATTGCTTCTATTGATGTAATAAAATAGATGAGAGCAATCGCTATAAATGCTGATAGATCAAACCCGATTCCATACTTGAAAGGTACTGGAATATTAATCATACTCAAAGTTTGCAATTGAGAAAAATCAACCATTCCATTGAGATATGCAACGATGTAACCGATTATTAAACCAATAACAATAGAACACATCCGTATATATTTGTTCTTGAAGCTATTGAGAAGGAGTATTGAGATTAACACCAAAGCTGCCAAGCCTAAATTGCGAGGGCTACCAAACGACCCGTCTCCCATAGCACCAAATCCGCCACCACATGCCGTGATGCCTACTTTGATAAGGCTCAAACCGATCATCGTTACAACGATACCTGAAACAAGTGGTGTAATGATTTTTTTTGTGTATTTAAGGATTCGGCTCACAATCATCTCGACAGGTGCTCCTGCTATGCAAACACCAAATATAACGGGCAAAGCGGCAATACCCATCCCATTAAAAGAGGCGGTTAATGCACCTATAAAGGAAAAGCTTGTACCTTGTATACAGAGTAATCCACAGCCAACAGCCCCAAAACGTCGGCATTGTACAAAGGTAGATATTCCCGAAGCCAGTAATGCCATCGATATTAAGAAGCCTGTCGTTTCTTGTTCTAAGCCCAAACTACCTGCTATAATAAGAGGTGGTGTAACAATAGCCACAAATATACCCAACAGATGCTGAAGGGCAACAAAAAGAGATTCTTTGAAAGGTGGACGATCTTCTATTTGATAGATCAGATCGGTTTTGCGGATGGGAAGGATGGTTTCATCCAGCTCTTTTTCTTCGACAATCATATATTGAAATGATAAATTAACTTATACGATAAAAGTAAACGTAAAAGCAACACACTTACCTTTCCATTTATGGCTGACAAAGATAGTAAAAGTAAACTTTTACAGAGAAGTTATTTTAAGAAATGTGAAGCAATTTCAATGCTTTTTGTAGGTCTTTGGGCGTATCAATACCTATAGTTTCTATATTGGTTAGTCCAACTTTAATTTTATATCCATTTTCAATCCATCTTAGCTGTTCCAGCGATTCGGACAACTCTAGGGTTGTTTGGTCTAATTGTGTAATCTCTTTTAATACATCTGTCCGATAAGCATACATTCCGATGTGCTTGTAAAAGGTATGGTTGCTGAGCCATTCCGATTGTTGTACATCTCTGAGATACGGAATCACTGAACGGCTAAAATAGATCGCCTCACTTTCTTTGGTTAAAACTACCTTTGGTGTATTGGGACTAAGGAGTGCGTCTAAACCATCTTCAGGTTTGAAGGGCTTTACCAATGTTGCCAATTGTACCTGCTTGGTATCAAAACAATGTTTCAGCGTTTCTATTTGTAACTGTTGTATAAAAGGTTCATCACCTTGTATATTTATAACAACATCAAATTCGTTGTCTATCTTTAGGTAAGCTTCATGACATCTGTCTGTACCACTTTTATGATCTGGAGATGTCATAACCACATTTCCGCCAAATAGCTCTACTGCCTCTTGGATGCGAATATCGTCAGTAGCTACCCATACATCCTCTAATGCTAATTTGGCTTGTTCATATACCCGTTGTATCATTGACTTCCCGCCTATATCAACAAGAGGTTTCCCAGGAAAGCGAGTCGATTGGTAACGTGCTGGTATAATGCCTACAAATTTCATATTGTACTTTATATTGATTCTTTATTTTCGGTAACGTATAGTTGCGAACTTTCGTATTTTACTACTTTGATTGATCTGCCTTTGTCTATATATCCTTGCAGTGCTACGGCATCGTAATATGTATTATCGATATTCACTCTGCCCGATGGTCTTAATATAGTTGCTGCAATACCCGTTTTGCCAATCAATAATTTTTGCTCTTCTGGTACAGATATAAAGCCTTCTTGATCTGCCATCAAGGCAACATCTTGTAAGAAGCTCCCTTTTTGACCTATTTTATTTATTAAAAAGATGATTAAAATAAATGCCATTGTGATGCCCAAAACAACTGTGAGCAACGATCGTGCTGCTTGATCGGAAGATACTCCTTCAAAATCGAAATCAACATTGCCAATCAAACTCAAAAATAGACCTACCAAGACTAGTACAATGCCACCAATGCCTGCAACGCCAAAACCTGGGATAACAAATATTTCAAAAGCAATGAGTATAAGCCCTACAACAAAGAGTACAATTTCCCAATTTTGGGCATATCCATCCATATAGAGAGGTGTAAAATAGAGTAAACCTGCTGTTATCGAAATTGTGGCTGGCAAACCAAATCCGGGTGTTTTTAACTCCAAGTATATACCACCTACAATTAGCATAATCAATAAGCTTTGCACTACACCATAGGTAAGAAAATCTTTGATGAGATCAAAAGTCGTTGGAGCATATGTCTTTAATTGATAGTCGTTTATTTTCATATATTTAACAATCACCTCCGAAATATTTTCGGCAATTCCATCACAGTATCCGACTTGTACAGCCTCGTTGGCAGTAAGTGTGAGTACCTTTGTGGTATCTGTAAGAATTGGTATAACCACTCGTTCATCAACCATTGCCTCTGCAATCATCGGATCACGTTTCCATTTGTATAGGGTATCACCATTTTGTTGTACAAGAGTATCCTTGCCATGGCTTTCGGCAGTAGATCGAATCATCGATCGCATGTATGATTGATATTTATCAGGAGCCTTTTCGCCTGTTTGATTTACTACCGTTGCAGCACCTATATTACCACTGTTACGCATATATATATTTTTGCAGGCAATAGATATTAATGCCCCTGCTGATGCTGCATTATTATTAATGAAAACATGAACAGGTATCTTACTGTTCAAGATAGCTGTACGCATTGAGTCGGCTTCTAAAACCCCTCCTCCATACGTATTCATCTCGATAAGAATATAATCGGCATGCTCTTGTTCAGCCAAGTGTAATCCGTTCTTGAGGTGATTCCATGATGCTGCTCCGATCTCATCTTTTATATTTATTTTATAGATAAGAGGGGTTTTATCATTGGCTGATAAATGAATACATGAAACAAAAATAATTAGAAGTAAAAGAAGTGTTTTTTTCATATTTCTTTATAAGTCTTTTAACAAAGGTAAAAGAGAATGCGTAATTTCTTATTTATTTTGCAACAAAGCAACAGATGTACATGTTAAACCAATCCATCTTCTTTCATTTTCTTATAGTCTACTGCTGCAATACACAATTCGTTGTACCAATCTTGACCAAATTTTCGGATCAGCGGCTCTTTTAAAAACTGATAGATACGTAAACCTTCCTTATCACCCAGAGCTACTGCAGCCTTACAAACACGCCACCGATGATAATTTACTGCTATAAAGTCAGGGAATTGCTCTAATCGAATGGGATATAGGTGGCACGATATAGGTTTGTAGAAATCTGTTTTACCTTCTTTATATGCCTTTTCGATCGCACATTTACAAACACCATGAGCATCATAATAGGTAAACACACAGTCTTTACCATTAACAATTGAGGTAACCATATCTCCATCTCGGTCTTCGTATGCCACACCTTGTTGGTTAATCACTTCTTTAGCCTTGTCCGAAAGATCGTCCCACACAAGTGGAAGTATTTCTTCTAAAACTGTTACTTCATCGTTTTCTAATGGAGCTCCTGACTCTCCTTCTACGCAACACGATCCTTTGCAAGCCGAAAGGTCGCAAATAAAATTTTCTTCTATTATGTCTAATGCAACAATGGCATCATCAATCTGTATCATTCTAAATCATCTATTTATTTCAGAAACAAAGTTAGCAATTATCCATCAACATTTAGTAACTGTTTAAATTTCCAATAAAACGTTATTTATATTGTGTTGCTTAAGACTAAAGAGATTAAAAATCAACAAATCGATCCAATCAACATCTATAATTCAAATAACACCAGCAGTTTAAAGGGTATTAATAAAGTTTATTCAACGAATCTAACAGATACTCTGCGGAATGTAATAGTATAGCTTTTAGATGATAATTTCAATATAAAGTATCATCTAGATACTGTATGGATGACATATCTTATCTGCTTAAAACAGACTGTGAATGACACATATTAGCTAAAGAATACCCTAAAATGGGGATTGGGATACAGGTGGCAAGAAGAGAAGAATGCTAAAAAACTTGGGGTATTACCCAAACGATGGGTAGTGAAAAGATCCTTTTCTAGGTTTAAGTCATACAGAAGGCTCTCTAAATACTTTGAATGTCAAAAAAAGGCGAGAAACGATGGTCAAATTGGCAATGAAAAACATCATGCTGAAGAGACTTAAAGGATAAAGTTGAACCTGTTACTTAGAGTATATCATCTAAAAGTCCTTCAGGGAGATTCATCAATACAATTTTTTTATCTGTGTCTACATCCACAATAAAGTCTTCAGATGCAGGAACTATAATCTGATTGTCTTTTTTATCTGTTGCTAGAAATAATGTATTGATTGTTAGATTATCGATGTCGATTATAACTCCTACTTCGCCTAAAGTTTGATCTACAATTGAGAATCCGATAAAATAGTCTAGTGAAAACTCAGCCTCTTCACTTTCATTGAAGTATTTACGAGGAAAGAATACGTCTAATCCACTGAAAGCTTTAGCTGATACCTCTGTAGTTATATCTTCTAGACTTATCAGAGCTGTCTCTGTACCTTTGAATCGGTATTTTTTCACGAATAGAGGGACTAGAATCCCTTCAATATTGCAAATCAAATAAGGACAATCGACTTTGTCAAAGATATCATTATCAAACGAAAAGGTTATTTCTCCTTTGATTCCATGTGGCTTGATAAATTTCCCAATCTTAAAAACGTCTTTCTCACGAATCATCTCTATTGCATATTATGGTTTAAGGAATAGATTTGTTATTTTTTCTTTTGTTGCGACCCATTATTGCGTTGCTGCTGTTGTTTCCTTGGGTTTACATCCTTTATCTCTGGCAGTTTAATATCTGAATTACGCATATCTAGTTTTTGTCCTGATAATTCATACAGATCCTCAAATAACTTAATGTCTTCTACTTCTTTATTCCATTGAATATATGTTTTTTTCATATGGCTTAGAACTAATAATACTAGCTGATCTTTCTCCTTTCCTTCAGGATAATCGGCAGCCAACTTTATTAATTTTTCCAATGTTTTACCATAGTGTCTGTAACGCATCAATGGGCGACTATACTCTACTTTACCTGGTTTAGAATATAGGTCTTCTTTTTTCACAACATCATATGGATATTCTATATCTAAATTAAAATCAGACATTATTGCTAAATGATCCCATAGAATATGTTTAAAATCATTTACATCTCGTAAATGAGGAAACATGCTACCCATTATATTTATTATAGCATAGGCACATTTTTTACGCTCTTCAGGGTTACTTATTGTCAAACAATGATCAACCATATTCTGAATGTTTCTTCCGTATTCTGGAAGAATTAATTTTTTTAACTGGGTATTATATTCCATGTAAAATAAATAAATAAAGGAAGTACAGAAATTTCTTATACTAAAAGTAGTTTTTTGATAGCACAAAGATAATAAAAAAAGTATCCCATATTTTATACGGAATACTTTTTATAATTCTTTCTTTTATCACCAAGTTAGTTATCTTCAAATTCGTCCTCTACGTCAGTCTTTGAGGTAACATCAATAATCTGTCGATCGGGTCTAAATATTTCTTTCAGCTCATCCGCATTATTTAATAGCTCGATAACTTTCTTCATATTTTTATCATATCTCAGACTCATCATCTGCTGACCCTTTTGATAATAATAACGTTCTACTACTTGTAGATTGATAAGTTCTTCGATGTCCTCTCTGAAACTATCCAAATCACGATCTAAGTTAGGCACAAGCTTTAGCTCTAATGCTTTATACTCATCAGTTGCTGTCTGCGAGTATCCTTCAAAGTCCATAACTTCTTTTAATAACTTCAATCGTTTTTCGCTCAATAAATCATATTTAAAGCCTTTTTTAGATTTTACAAACGATTTGAAGTTTTCATAATCGTCATTCGTAATACTGAATGTTTGGGGATCACTTACCTTAGTTTGTTTTTTAGACCATTCATTGATCCAATCTAATACAATATATTGGTTTTCTAAATAATATATTATACTAGGCGTTTTTTTAGTAACCAGTTTCACATCTGGAATAACACCTCCTCCATCTCTCACTTCTCGTCCTAATGCTGTTTTAAATACATTGGTGAGGCTATCTGGTGTTTTAGCAAAACTGCCATCTTCGTTACGATGTGTATAATCGATAGCCTGTATACAACGACCGCTTGGGATATAATATTTGGAAGTTGTGATTTTCAAAACACCACCATATGGCAACTCTCTTGGTGCTTGTACCAGCCCCTTGCCGTAGGTACGTTGTCCCATAACAACTGCACGATCTAAGTCTTGCAAAGCTCCTGATACTATTTCTGATGCTGATGCCGATCCTCTATCTACAAGTATGGCCATCGGTATTTGTGTATCAATTGGTTCTAAAGTAGTTCGGTATATTCTGTCCCATTGTTTCATTTTACCTTTTGTGCTTAGCACTACTTGACCTTTGGGTACAAAAAAATTGATAATCTGTATCGCTTCGTCCATGATCCCGCCCGAATTCCCCCTTAAATCAAGTATAAAAGAGGTCATTCCTTGTTTTTTTAAATCTAAAAATGCATTTTTTACCTCTTGAGCACATTTGTCTGTAAAACTCGTTAATATAACATAGCCCACTTTATTTTCGAGCATTCCGTAATAGGGTACAGATGGTATGTGTACTGTTTGACGAACAAGTTTAAATTCAAGCAGTTTCTTTTCGCCTTGACGCTCTACCTTCACTTTTATTTCTGTACCTGCTTGTCCTTTTAATTTGCTTGAAACCTTATTTGATAATGTTTTAGCATACAATTCACCTGCAATTTTATCTGCTTTGGTCATATCCTCACCATCTATTGATACAATTATATCACCAATTTTGAGTCCACTTTTGGCAGCTGGCATATTTTCGTAAGGTTTTACAATAAATACTACATCACGCCCATCTATATTCCGATAAGATATTATTGCTCCAACACCTGCATATTCGCCTGAAGTGAGTACTGAGAAATCGCTCGCTTCCTCCTCTGTCATATAGGTAGTATAGGGATCTAAGCCTACTAGCATATTGGTAATACCTGATTCTACAGTTTTGGCGATATCAAGTGTATCTACATAAAATAAATCTAACTCTTTTATAACTGAGTTAAAAACTTCGATGTTCTTATTTATCTCAAAGTAACGTTTTGTTACACTTTCTTTTTCTGCTATTTGAGATTGCAACGAAATCGAAAATAATGTAGTAAAAAAAAGAACTATAAATCTATTTTTCATTCGATTGATTGTAATATTAATCTATAAGTTTTGATAAATTGTTTTGTCAACTTAAAATATCAGTTTTTGACAGGTATCACTGGCAAAGTAACTACTTTTTATTTCTCTTTATATACAAAATATGCTAATCCGATCAAAGGAATGCTTATTAATGCTAAAAAATAGCCATTCGTATAAATTATTTGTGGCGAGCTTATGATGGCTCCTATAAACCCGACTACTGCTCCGCCTAAATGAGCGGCATGTCCTATGTTTCCGATCGAGTTTCTCATACTATATACTGAGTAAATTAAATATAATATGGCATATATCCATCCATAGATTGGGATGGGAATAGGGAAAATCATCAATGTCATTTGAGGGTATAATGCTACTGTTGCAAAAACAATACCCGAAACGCCTCCTGATGCACCAATAGCTGTATATGTCATATCACGGCGGTACATCCATAATGTGAGTAGATTACCTCCCAATATGGCTACTAAATAAATTATAATGTAATGTAAGTTACCCAATTGTTGAATGATTGTACCTGAAAAGACGTATAGGGTAAACATATTGAACAATAGGTGCATGAGGTCAGCATGTAAAAAGCCCGAAGAAAGAAGCCTATCGATTTGTTTTAGATTTAGAATACCATAGGTGCTGAACTTGTATTTGTCAAATAACATACGATTTTCAAATCCTACAAAACTAATCAGACAGGTAATACCAATAACTAAGATCGTAATAATATCCATACTTTTATTTTCATATTTTGCATACAAAAGTATTAAAAATCATGGTATACTGAGTAAAAATGCACAGAGTTTAATGCTTAGTGTATGAAGTAGCTTGAATATACCAAATTCGTTATCCCGAAATTGTATGTACACAATCTAGAATATTTATTACAACATTCTTGTACAATTCGATCAAAACAAATGTATATATCTAATAATAAAAAAGATATACTCACAAAAAGGGTAATAAGATTAACAGAGGGAGAGAAAGTTAAATTGGAATATCTGTGCAAAACCTATAATAATGCGAATTAGTAGTTGAAGCTGTTCGCTGATTTTTTTAGTTAAAATGCTTATAATCAATAAAATAAACGCGTCTAATATTTGCTCAATCTCTTAAAAATCATTAACTTAAAGAAATATTACCACACATTTCTTTAATTATGATTCCCAAGAAGAAAGAGCTTAAACTAATACAAATTTATATGCATATCTGTGATTTATACGATTCAGAACTGAAGTATTACTGCCAAAGGTATAGTAATAATTCTAATCCGGCATTCACTGATCAGGAAATAATGACTATATACCTGTTTGCAGGATATTGTCAAAAGTATTTCCAAATCAAGGATATACATTCTTTTGCATCAGAATATCTTTCTTCCTGGTTTCCTAAGTTCCCATCTTATCAAACATTTAACATCCGATTAAATCGTCTTTCAGAGGCTTTTAAGGTTTTATCCCAAAGATTGATTGACTCATTCATACCCGCAGATTGCCAATTGGATATATCTCAGGTAGATTACCTCTAAAGGGTTCTGTTCAACTATAAATCAATATTATTACGGAATGAAACTTCATGCTTTAGCTTTTAGAAGAGAAGGTAAAATTCCATTTCCCGAGAGTTTAATTCTTACTCCAGCAGAAGATAATGACTTGACTGTCTTTAAACATGCTTGGGGAGATAATATAACCAACCGAACTATATTTGGTGATAAAATATATTCTGATTTCGAATACTTTAACGGTCATAAGAAGCAATCTCAAAATATAGAAATGCTGACTCCTGTAAAAGCAATCAAAGGACAACCCGAACAAGAAAGACAGAGAAATAAAGCCTATTATGACTTATTTTCTACTGCGGTTTCCAAAGTCAGACAACCCATAGAGTCGCTCTTTAACTGGTTGAATGAAAAAACAAAAATTCAAAGAGCACATAAAGTCAGATCGACATCTGGACTTTTAATACATACGATGGGCAAAATTGCCATCGCATTCATTTATCTAATCTTTTAAATACTGATTCGCATATTTTAACAATTACTAAACTAACACTTCCTTATTATTTGAAGAAATTTAAATTGGTCAAGACCACTTCTATTTCAAGAGAATCACACTCTGAGGCAATGCTAAAATTATTATCGCCATTATCCCCGTTTGTTTTTTAATAAATTACGAGGACCTTTCTGCTCGCTCTTGTCAAGGCGATATATATAGTTACTCGCTCTGAGAATCGCCTTCAATATTTGTTTCCATATTCTCAATAACAAGCCCATTAAATTCTATTTTGAACACATAAGCATAATCCGATTTTTTTTCTTTTGGAAATTTTATCTGCAACCCCTTGTCTGTTTGCTTCCATTGAATAACATCATTATATCCTAGCATTTTTAGAGATTTTATCTTTAAATCGTTTGATTTGTTTTTAGCCAACGAACGAATCAGTATACTACCCTCTGTCCAGTCTAAAGAGAAAGCATACAACGTATCTTTGTTAGTTGTGAATCGAATGTCATCTGCCGTATATGTGGTAGCCTCCCCATCTGTCATATAACCTGCTGTACCTGTATTTTTGCCTTCTGCAGCTTGCACCCATGGACGAGAACCGTATATCGCCTCTCCATTTATTACTAGCCATTTACCTATCTCTCTCAATACATATTCTTGCTCCTGCGTAATTGAGCCATCGGCACGAGGCCCAACATTGAGTAACAAATTTCCATTTTTGCTTACAATATCTATAAAATCATCAATAATATGGTTAGGGCTTTTGTTTTCTTCATCAATACAATGACTCCACGATTTTTTACCTATGGAGGTGTCTGTCTGCCAAGAATGGTTACGTATGCGGTCACTTTTGCCTCTTTCTATATCATAAACTTGAATATTATCGCCATAACCAAATTTGGTATTTACCACCACCTCCTTTTTCCAGTCTAAAGCATTATTGTAGTAATAAGCCATAAATTTGTAAAATGTTGGCTGGAAAGGATATTTCCCCACTGTCCAATCAAACCAAATCAATTCGGGTTGATAAAGGTCAATCAATTCATATGTATGTTTCAGCCATTGCTCTCTTGATCGTTTATTCGATCCCTCATTTCGTCCAAACACGGGCGACATCGGTTCTCCCTCTGGTTCGAGCAGGCGTTCGCCATACAACATAATTGTTGTATCTTGCACATCCGATTTGCCTTCTGTCCCGTAACTGTAGAACCACGCATTTTCGGCACGATGCGACGAAAGTCCGAAATGTAGATTTTCTTTCAATACCGCATCTCGCAACTCACCTATAATATCTCTCTGAGGTCCCATTCTCAGCGAGTTCCAGTCGTTAAATGCACTGTTATACATTGCAAATCCGTCGTGGTGCTCTGCCACAGGCACTACATACTTCGCCCCAGAGGCTTTAAATAATTGAGCTAATGCACGAGCATCAAATTTTTCACCTTTGAACATTGGGATGAAATCTTTATATCCAAATTTATCGACTGCCCCATACGTTTTTTTATGGTATTCGTTTATCTCGCTACCCTCTTTGTACATCCATCTAGAGTACCATTCACTGCCATAAGCAGGCACGCTATAAACACCCCAATGGATAAAAATTCCAAATTTTGCATCTTTAAACCATTCTGGAATTTTATAATTTTGAGCTATTGATTGCGAATCGGGCTTAAATATATCAGTCCCTGCCAACGATGATGTTTTGGATATATCGGGATAATATTCTTTTAGCTTTACATTGGAACAGGCTAAACATAGTGCTGATAAGGCTATTGATATGATTGTTATATTTATATTTCTCATGCTAACCAATTATTATTTTATGTTGAAACATTATTTGTTACTATTTTGTAGAAATTTTGATTGCATCTCCCTTCAAACCTTTCCCCATAGCTGTAATGGTAATAGCTCCTTGGTTTTTATCGGCCTGTATTATAGCCAAACATAAACCATTAAAGGCTTTTCGGGTATTTGCTTGAAACGATTCTGTCGAAGCTGGGTTTCCATTGTCTACTGCCAATAATTTACCGTTTCCTTCCACTGTGAATGTAATCAAATCAGCAGCAAGGGGACACATATTTCCGTTTTTATCCTCAATGCGTACCGTAACATAGGATAGATCTTTACCATCGGGCTTTAATGAACTACGATCGGCAGATAAGACTATTTTTGCAGGTTTACCTGCAGTAGTTATAATTTTTTCAACCTCTTTATTCCCATTTTTATAACCAACAACTTTCAACTCTCCTGCTGAATAAGGCACATCCCATGAAAGCCTGTATTTCGACATAAAATGATCTTCTTTGTAATTGTTAAATTTAACAATAAGTCTTGTTAAGTCAACACCTTTTACACGTTTCCCTAGCGATTTTCCATTTAAAAACAATTCGGCTTCATCGCAATTCGTATACACATATACTGGTATTTCCTTGCCTTCCATCCCATTCCAGCTCCAATGAGGTAGTAAATGGATCATTGGCTTGGTAGTCCATTGGCTTTGGTAAAGATAGAATCGATCTTTAGGGAATCCGCATAAATCAACTGTACCAAAATAGGACGAACGTGCAGGCCAATCGCTATTCCATATTCCATCCGTTATATTATCTTTGCCTCCATACGGAGTGGGTTCTCCAAGATAATCAAAACCTGTCCAAACAAATTCGCCTAGCACAAAGGGATTTTTCTCTTGAGCATCAAATTCTACATCTGGAGGATATGCCCAAGGTGGTGAAATAAGATCGTAACTACTCACCTGCAATGATTTGTGCGTTTCGTACTTTTCTATAGGCAAATGGTATACTCCACGGCTACTGGTGCAAGAAGATGTTTCGGAACCATAAATAATCAGATTAGGGAAATTTTTACGCATAGTTTCGTAAAATACGGGTTTGTAGTTCATCCCAACAACATCAACTTGGGCAGCCATATTGCATTCGTAGGGGCCTTTGTCTACACCTCCATAGTTATTGAATCCTACGGTAGATGGGCGAGTAGGATCTTCTGAACGACAAATATCGGACAAGCGCTTGGCTTGTATCCACCCATTTTGGTTATCCCATTGTTCAATTATCTCATTACCAATACTCCATAATACCACACTTGGGTGATTGCGATCACGCCGAATAAAATCTCTCAAATCTCTTTCTGACCACTCATCAAAATATAAACTATAATCATTGGGGGTCTTATTCATTTTCCAAACATCAAAGGCTTCATTAATGACCAATAAGCCAAGGCTATCACATAAATTCAAGAACTCTACTGATTGAGGATTATGTGTTGTTCGAATAGCATTTACCCCCATATCAATCATTATTTGGAGTTTACGCTCGTCCGCGCGTCGGTTTTGAGCTGTACCCAAGGCTCCATTATCATCATGCAAACACACTCCTTTGAAGAGTACCTTCTTCTCATTTAGATAAAAAGCATCTTTTGTAAACTCAATACTTCTTATACCAAATGTAGACTGAAAGCGATCTATCTCTTTACCATCAGACAATAAGATTGTTACTACCTTATATAGATTTGGATTCTCGATAGACCACAATTTTGGAGAAGGAATGTTAATGTATTGCGATGAGGTGGACATCCCTTTCTCACTGGCAATAGCTTCCTGTTCAATTTGTGCGACCTGAGAACCTTTATAATTGATAATGTGCTTCACGCTTATATTCATAGGGGCCTCACCTTTGTTTATTATTTCAGTTTGCAGTTGCACCACAGCCTTAGTTGATGTGATAGTTGGTGTAGTAATAGATATTCCTTCACTCGCAAGATAAACTTTTTCAGTTTTCTGAAGCCATACACTTCGATATAAACCTGCACCAGGATACCAGCGAGACGAAAGGTCTTTGGGTGATAATTTGACTGCTACAATATTATCTGTACCATCAAATTTAAGCAAACTTGAGATGTCAAATTCAAAACCAATGTATCCCCATGGTCGTTCTCCAGCATACTTTCCGTTCACCCATATTTGAGCATTACTCATTGCACCCTCGAAAGCAATGCGAATGACTTTACTAGAATCAGTTGCGTTCATTATAAAGTGTTTGCGATACCATGCGACACCGTGAAATGGCAGTCCCCCGCATCTTGCATTGTATTTGATGTCAAAAGGTCCTTCTATTGCCCAATCGTGTGGCAAGTTGAGTTTTCTCCATGTTGAGTCATCGAAGTTTTCCTTCTCGGCATCGCCAGCATCCTCTCCTTTATAAAATTTCCAACTCTCGTTGAAAGATGATTTTTGTGCAGATAATATTGCCCCATTTGTTAGACAAATGATGATGCAGATAATTAGCTTTAGTTTATTCATATCTTTTAATTTTACTATCATATTACATTTACTAAGATGCCTGTGGCTAACATCATTCCTGTTTGCAGCCTCGCATTGCCTACAATTACTAGATACGCAAGAGATACTGGAGTCTACTTGTAAGTATATTTCAAGTTTTTAAACATCTTAGTTTTATACTAAAATTCTAATAGTTTGAGGATTAATCATACGTTATATCAGTACGTTTATACGATCGTACATAGTCGACGTACATCGTTTTATCTAACATTTCGTTTTGGAAGTCGGACACAGAGGGAAATCCCTGCCATGCAAATGTTTCTACATCGAAAAACAGAAACATTTTTTTGTCGAATCGTTTAGGATTAATTTCTCCGACTTTTTTATTGTTCAGATAGAATACGATACGTGTAGGCTCCCATAATACACCATAAATAAAAAAATCGTCTGATGATTTTTTACCATCTGGAAGTTCTACCTGTATTCGAGTTTCTATATCGTTTTCCCAGCCACCATTGCGTGTGTCATGCGTGTTAATATTCATCGTTTTGCTATCATTAGGAATCAACTTAGAGTTTCCGATAGCTTCCGTAACATCTATTTCGATAATATTTTTTTGCGATTGCAGCCAAAAAGCATTTGACATCGAAAGGTTGCAGGCTTTCAAACGAGCTTCATAATATCCATAGTAGCACATTTCGCTTTTAGATGTTACGCACCCTGTCCATATCCAATGTTTTGTACTACTACCTTCGTGTGCTGCTTCAGCTAGTGTAGTCTTAATTTTAAGAGAGCCATCACTCACACTCACATTCTCTTTGTTAAATTGACTGGGTATACGTCCCGTCCAATATGGATGATGATTAAGCCATTTATCTGCATCCAATTGCGAGCCATCAAACTCATCAGATAGCTCTTCAATTTTCTCCCATTTGCCATATAACATAGGTTGTTCATCACTCGTTACGATGGTGTCATTTGGAATATAGGGCAATGTTTCACTATTGTCTCGATCACATCCCCAAAAGAATGGAGATAACAGAAACAATGATTTAACTAATACGATATTCATTATATATTTCATTTTATTGTTATTTATAAGCAAGACTTCCTATTCCGAGGAAGCCTTGCCTAGTTATTGGCATTGATCTATCGTTCTTTTATTTCGCAGAAGTTAAAATCATCAATATATCCTTTAAATCCGCTTGAAAAATAAAATTGAAGACGTCCATTATCAGTATTAGCCCTTATCTTTTCGGAGTGTGCAGGTCCAAATTTCACAGTAATTTCCTTCCATTCGTTAAATGATATATCGGAATAGTTCGTACCTGCTCCAAGCCAATTTTTACAGATTTCTATCCATGACGGTTTTTCTTGAGTGATTCTCACACCACATTCAGCATCAGATACAGATGTTTGATTGTAAATCCAAAAATTAAGCACGTAATTTTTATCTTCACGTAGTCCATTTATTACAAGTAAGGATTCGTCAACAACCAATCGTCCGCTCGTCGACGTATTGTTTATATAATAACTATGTGTTCCGGAATGTACAATGTCTGTACGCAGCCCACAGCCAGGAATTACAGCCCAAACCCCATCCGTAGCATTTCCCCATGTTCCATTTTCAAATCCAGGATTGGTAATTAAGTTTTTAACAATTGGGATGAAACGAATTGATGTAAAAGACTCCAATGTGGTATTTAGCTGAGATGTTATGCTTCCAGGAGTATAACTCACTTTTAGATCATCGCCATTATATACACCTCCATCAATCTCCATAACAAACTTGGTTGCATCAGAGGTATTGATGGATAAACTTTTGATGGTTGCATTCGCTCCATTTCTGACTACTGTGAATGAGCTTATATCAGAGGTTTTAGGCTCTTTCATTGCTAGATTGAATGCTAGTTGAAGTTTCTCGTCTTGTGTTTGTACAATACTTTGTATTCTAGCTGTTTTATTTGTAGGTGTTATCGTTACATAATTTTTCACCACAATTGTATCAGCACCCCATGGTTCATCACGCGAGGCTATTAGTTTCACATCATATTTGCCTGGTAAATAATAATTGGTGTTGATGGATGTTAGATCAGCTCCTCCTTCTAATGTTCCTTCAGCCGACCCCTCCATTATCCATTGATAGTAGGCTGGCACACCATCGCTCTTAGACTGAAACGAGACAACGCCACTGCCTGCTTGCAAGGTAATGGATTGCGAGCTAGTATATGTTATATCATTCACCTTTGCGACAAAGTCGGCTTTGACAAGATCCAATACATTTATTACATACGTTGTGTCGTATTTGTAAGCATTGTCAATGTATGTGGCATTAAAACGAATGTAGCGTTGACCTGCCTTCGTAAATCGCACTTTTACATGATCCGACTGGGCATCTCCCTCTACAAATTCGGTATCTGTTCCAAAATCCCATGTGCGTGTAATCACTCCATGCGATAGGTCTTGGAAGGTATATATTGCATTAATATTCACCTCCTTGCCTTTGAAGTTATTGGCAATAGCCCCATACGAAAATTCATCTGATGGATTTTCGTATTCATTGCATTGTATAAAAATAGGTGCTAGTAGCACGAGTAATGTGAATTTTAAAATATGTTTCATGATGATTTATATTTAAAATTATTTAATAAAGGGGTTTCGATTTGTTTCTTCGTTCGGAATGGGGAAGGTATAGTTGTTATTGGTAAAGTTTTTCGCCGAATTTCCAAACTGTTTTATCGATGATGTTTCAGCTTTCATCTCTGGAAATCGCCATTCTTTGGCTGCCAGTTTGGTATACCACTCTTTAACAATGCCCCAACGACGGAGATCGTACCAGCGAATATTATGCCCTTCGAATGCTAATTCGAGGGGACGCTCGATGTACATCAAGTGATTCATCACGGACTCTTTAGTTGTATAGTCCTCTTTCTTTAGAAGTACTACTCCCGAGCGGCTACGTACTTTATTAATAAATTCGATGGCTGTGCCTGCTTGAGCGTCGCCATTTTCTTGAATCAGTGCTTCGGAATACATTAGGTATACATCAGCCAAACGCAAAATTCGTTCGTTAATGCCTGATCGAGTTGTTACCAGATCTTCTTTTTGTCTTCCATTCCAATTGTGAAATTTTTTGATATAAGCGGCTACTGGAAGGCTACTAAATGCAAATTCTTTAATGCCTTCGGGTAGTGTATAGAAGGGGTAGCCTGCTGTATGAAAATAGATAGAGGCTTCGCATCTTGTCGAATAGGTTCGGTTTGCATTATTGGGCTTACTTTTATCCACAGGGTCATTCATATACATTTCTCTCATCCAAGCTGATGGTAGAATAACACTCCAACCTCCTGCCTCTTGTGGTGCAGATATGCGTGGACGTGTGGTTGCTTCCGAACCTGTGGGGCTATCAATGTCATAACCACTCGATCCGGGCTTGACTACATCTGAGAAGTTTACTTCAAAAATGGATTCCTTGTTCCATTCATGTTCAATATCAAAATTCCAGCCAATCTCTTCCACCAAAGCATACAAATCTTTTCGATCAATAATTTTTTTGAATTGTGCTGCTGCCAAATCATATTTTTTCTCATAAAGATAGAATTGACCTAATACCCCCTGTGCAGCTCCCCATGTTACACGTCCTGTATTTTTATCATCCCATTCTTCGGGCAATACAGGTGATTGTGCTGCGTAAGTAAGATCGTCTACAACTAGGTTGTACACTTCTTCACGGGGCGAGAGGGGCTTGTTGTAGTCAGAAAGATCTTTAGGTACAACCCTATGTAGTGGTATTGATCCCTCGTTGTAAGTATGCATTAGCCAAAAGTAGTAGAGCCCTCTTAAGAAGTGAGCCTCTGCTAAAATGATTTCTCTCTTTTTCTCATCCATTTGTATACTGGGTACAAATTCCAGTACTTGGTTGGCTCTAAAAATACCAATATAGAGTTGATTCCATTTTTTTGTGAAAAACATATTCGATTCGTTATACGAAAAATCCTGCAACGAGATAGGTGTTGCCTCCCATGGGTTTGACCGTGCCACATCGCCCATTACCATGCCCGTGTTGGTTTGCTCACCTCCCATGACATGTGAGTACTGGAGTACGCCATAAACAGCTGCTAAACCTTGGAGCACATCGGATTCGTTTTTCCAAAACGAGCCATTTGTTACCGCATTGGGGTTAGATTCAGTTAGGAAATCATTGCATGATGTTGTAGCCATTATGACCACAATTAGTAGGATGATATATTTTTTCATTATATTTAATTTTAAATATCTCCATAAAGATGTTAACCTTTCTATTATTTAGGAGAGTGTGATACGAATTGATAACTTTTATGTAAAATAACAACACAATTATACCTATCTAAAATCCAAGTTGGAATCCAAATCTATATTGTGCCGAAACGGGATAATTACCCCTATCCACACCTTTCATAAATAAACCGTCTCCTCCTACTTCAGGATCATATCCTGTATATTTGGTAAAAATGATAGGGTTTTGAACACTAACATATACCCTAATATTACGTGCTTTAAGTTTACCACATAATTTTGTTGGCAATGTATAACCCAATTGTATATTTCTGATTCGCAAATACGAACCATCTTCAAGGAAGTAGTCGCTAATAGAGCGTACGTTATTATGTTCTATCTCTTTGCGAGGAGTAGGTACATTCGATGTAGGGTTCCAAGGAGTCCAAGCATAAACTAAATCTTGATGGCGCAACATTGTGTAAGCATATAGCTTTGATCCGTTGTATACTTTCGAACCAGAAGTGCCATAAATCTGCACATTGATATCCAATTGTTTATAAAAAAAGTTCATTGTCAAACCTGCTTCCCAGTCGGGTGTTCCCGAACCACAAAACACACGGTCGTCATCATTCAATGAACCATTGCCATCCGTATCTTCAAGCCACAAATCTCCCAATTTAGCCGTCGATACTACTTTTTGATATTCAGCTAGTTGATTTTCTGTTTTAATTGTTCCTTTATTAGGTACAAGAAAGAATGATCCAGCAGAGTAGCCTTCTTTAATATAAGTTGTGGCCTCGGCTTGGCGACCAATTATGGGTACGCCTCCTGATAAGTAATTGCTGGGCACATATGTTCGAGTTATTTTATTGCTATTCTTCGAAAAGACTCCTGATAAGCTATATTTAAACTCATTTATAGCACCTTTGTAGGTTAATGATAGCTCTACTCCTTTGTTATACATATCGCCAGCATTGAGCTGTACGTCGCCAAATTGCCAATCTCCTGATGGTACACCTGATGATGGAGCTAGAGCTACTGGAAGCAACATATCTTTTTTATTGGTATGATAATAATCTGCCGAAAACGAAAGAGCCCCTCGTAAAGCTACTAGATCTAGTCCAATATTGCGAGATATGCTTGTTTCCCATTGTACTAAGGGGTTTGCAAATCCTCGTTGAATAGCACCCTGCATCACATGACTTTGATCTCCCATACCTAATACATAGTCGAGATTGTTATAGATATTAGCTTCGTATGCGTAATTGGGTATAGATTGATTACCTGCTGTACCTAAACTAGCTCTTAATTTAAGGCTTTCTACTACATTGTTACTATTTATCTGTTTAAAGAACTGTTCTTCATTAATCCCCCACCCAAGTGACAAGGAGGGGAAATTAGCCCATTTTTGAGAGCCAAAGCGGGATGATCCATCTCGGCGAATACTGACACTTGCCATATACTTATCATTGTAATTATACATTGCCCGAGCAAGCATCCCAACTAGTGCATTGGTTGAATTTGTTCCACCAACTCTATCGCCTGACGTACCTGCATCGGGAACTTGAATTTCATTGTTCGGAAATCCTTGTTTCGACCATTTGCGAACGTCCCATTTTGATTCTTCGAACGAAAAACCAGACAATAGGTTAATAGAATGTCCTCCTTCCAGCTTTTTATCATATTTCAGTGTTGTCTCAACGGAATAGCGTTCACTCATGCTTATATCTTCGGCTAGTTTGGATATATGATTTCCTCCAGATTGAAGAATTCCTTTCGAGTCATAAATCAAAAATTGAGGATTAAATACTTTACTGTAACCTGTATTGGATGACAAACCTAACATTGCATTCACTTTTAGCCCCTCAATAAGTTCGTATCCGAGATCAATATTTTGATTGTTGCCATTATTTGTTATTTTATTTTCTTCTTTTATACTATTCATCAATGCACCCACAGGAGCACTATCGTTGCCTGGTACAATACCGCTTGTAGCATTAAAATCTAATGGCACACTCATTGGGGTCAGGGCTATTGCATTGTCGTGCATTCCCCATGGGGTTATATTTCTGGTATCTTTGTTTACACCAAGTGATATAAATGCTGTGAAGTTTCCCTTTTTGTAATATGCATTTGACCGTAGAGTTAATGCCTTATAGTCAGTTTTAATCATTGACCCTACTTGATCAAAATAATTAACAACTACATTATAGGTAAGATTTTCTTTCCCTCCCGATACATTAATGCTATAATTTTGAATTGGTGCATTGTCGTTGGTCAATTCTTTCATCCAATTGGTGTTGTAATTTAGCCCATCAGTATTTTGTTCAAGTGGATTCC
Organism: Bacteroidota bacterium; assembly: GCA_039799165.1. GTDB lineage: Bacteria > Bacteroidota > Bacteroidia > Bacteroidales > Dysgonomonadaceae > Dysgonomonas_A. Next base: position 8,193 of record JBDLTH010000109.1, on the reverse strand, counting down.
AGATCGTTTCACCTGGTGCATTGTTTAATGCTTCTCTGACATTGAATGCGTATAGATAGTTTTTTGTATTCATCAATTCGATACCTGAGGTTATTTTCTGAAAACCATAATACCCATCAACATCTATCTTCATTTCTCCAGCCTTACCTCTTTTGGTCGTTATCAGTATTACTCCATTGGAGGCTCTCGTCCCATAGATAGAAGCGGATGCTGCATCTTTAAGTACTTCTACCGACTCAATTTCGCTCGATGTGATATTCGGATTGCCATCGTAAGGGATACCATCGACTACAAACAGGGGGTTCAATGCTCCAGCACTTAACGAACCGATACCACGAATTTGAATGTTAGAATTGGCTCCAGGTGCTCCGCTACTTGCTTGAATATTGACTCCCGCTAGTTGTCCTTGCAAGGCATCTGCAAAGTTAGACCCTCCAATTTTTTGAAGATCTTCCGATTTAATGGAAGCAATAGCCCCAGTTACTTCGCGTTTGCGTTGCCTACCATAGCCGACAACCATTATCTCATCAAGTAATTTATTGTCTTCTTTTAAGACAATATTTATTATTATTTTCTCACCAACTTTTATTGTTTGTGTAACATAACTTAATAGACGAAATTCTAAGCTTGAGTTGACTGAGGTCTCAATTTGATACCTTCCTTCAGCATCGGTAATTGTGCCCTTTGTTGTTCCTTTAACAGCAACACTTACTCCTGCAATGGGTTCAGTATCGGTATCGGAAGTTACAATCCCCGAAATAGTCATTTCTTGAGACCAAATAGGATTAGCTCCTATCAGAAATAAGAGTAGCACAAATAGTTTGAATTTTACTCTTGTGTTTTTTTTTGAACATTTTTTTTTCATGTGATTTAATTTTAATTGTTAACATGGGGTTGTAGACCTTTCTGATTTATTAGATTTTAACCTAAATGGGTAAACCATACTGTCAATCCACTACCCTATAACCTTTCCATCCATAATAGGCACAGAATCCAAAGCAAATAAGAGGGATTAGATAGGCTACTTGATAGATATGTTCATTTTGGTGCATAATGTAGGCTGTGAGCTGTGGCAAACAAGCATTGCCCACAACTGCCATAACCAAAAAAGCAGCACCGCTTTTAGTGTTACTCCCCAAGCCTTCGAGTGCTAAAGAGAATTGTGTTGGATACATGATGGACATAAAGAACGAAACTCCTAACATGGCGTAAAGACCGATTATACCTCCAAAAATCATAATCACACCACAGAGTGCGATATTGAGTAGTGCATATACGACAAGCATATTTTGAGGTTTAAATTTGATCATCAACAGTGTACCCATCCATCGTCCGGCAAGAAAGGCCAACATGTATAGACCAAAAAAAGTAGTTGCTGTGTTTTCGGGCATATTGGCATATGTACAGCAGTATACTAGAAAAAGGCTGTTGATGGCTGTTTGCCCACCATTGTAAAAAAATTGAGCGATTACTCCCCATCGAAGATGGGAACGCTTGAGTACGCTAAAATCAATCAACTTTTCATTCTCATTTTTCTCTCCCTCTTCGTGGCTTCCTTCTTTTATTTTGGGTAATTTTGAGAAAATGAAGATAACAGCAATTACAATAAGAATAATAGCAAGAATGAGATAAGGTAGTTTCATGGCATCTGTTTCGAATTGAATATAGCCTTCCCATCCACCAGCATAATTGGTGGGGATAGACTCATGTGTATATTCTTTTCCACTGAGTACCATTTTGCTCAAAAACATAGCTGCAATGAATGCTCCCAATCCATTGAACGATTGTGCCAAATTGAGTCTTCTTGAGGCTGTCTTTGGATCGCCCAAAGTCGTAATATAAGGGTTAGCTGCTGTTTCGAGGAAGCACATTCCGGTGGCTATTACAAAAAAGATAGCCAGATAGGCCCAATATTCTTTGATGATGGATGCTGGAAAAAAGAGCAAGCCCCCGAGTGCAGCCAATAGCAAGCCAAATATAATCCCTGCTTTGTAACTGTATTTCTTCATAAACATGGCAATCGGAATAGGAAAGATGAAATAGGCGAGCCAGTAGGCGGTTTCAGTAAATGATGCCTCAAAGGTATTAAGTTCGCAGGTTTTCATCAGTTGTCTTATCATTGTGGGAAGCAAATTGCTACTAATTGCCCAAATAAAGAACAGGCTGAATATGAGAGCTAAAACGGTAGTGTATTTATTTTGGTTATTTTTCATGGTATTGCTTCTGGTTTTATCCGATACTCATTCTGACATGTTTTTAATATAAGGTAATCCGATTAGGTAATTCAATCGGTAAAATCTCGCTGCATTTAAGCCCATAAATTTTGCTTTATCACTGGTTGTTAGCAATTTTGATTTAAGTATAAAATCATACGACATACGATAGGTTATTGCTACAATGGTGCGTGGGTAATCCGAACCCCACATTAATTTATCGATACCTACGAGTTCTATCGCCTCTTTTATTGCCCAAATGGCACCTGTAAAGGGATAAAACTCATCGTTAAACAGCCAAGTGATGCCTCCTGATTCTATCATCACATTCTCGTTGCGGGCAAGTTTTATTTGTTCTTGCCATTGCGGGCGATTGACCATGCCAAAATGACCAATTGCTATCCGCAAATTGGGATATTCTTGTATAACCTCCTGCATTTCGCTTACCTGCTGTGCACCATCTGCCAGATCAATAGACAGCAAAATATCTTTTTCTTCTATGAGCTTAAATAGCTGCATCATCTCATCGCAATTGAGGTTCACTCTTTTTTGTGGCATTATTAGGCGAGCAGCTGGTATTTTAATGGCAGAAAAGCCTTTCAAAATAAGACTTTTGGCGTGTTCAACATAGCCCGTTTGGCGTGCGTCAACCATACCACAGCAAAGAAAACGATTGGGGTATTTTTGTTGCACTTGCCACAAATAGTCATTTTGCAATCCGTCAATATATTCTTGAGTGATAATAGCTGCCGACACTTGGGCATAATCCATGTTAGACAAAAATATTTCGGCAGTGTTTTGCCCATCTATCATAAATGGTGGGAGCATCTGACGCACTCCTCCCATGAAGTGAGATTTTCCGCCCTCCATTGTTTCTATTTTCAATCCATTGACCACCGTGTCTTGCCTTAGCCAAAGGTGAGCATGAGCATCTATTATCTTAAAATCCATAGTAGATAATTTAAAATTGGATGAGTATTCTAAAGATCTTCCCTGGGTCGGATGCCCAGTTCTCTAAGGCCTGCTGTGCTTGTTCTATGTTGTAAATTGCACTAATCAATTTTTCTTTGGGACAGGTATTGCGTTTCATGTATTGAATTACTGCACGAAAGTCTTCGGGCATAGCATTGCGAGAGCCACGTATATCTATTTCCTTCATCACAAAATACTTTGTTTCGAAGGCTATTTCTGTTTTTGCATAGCCAATACAAATAACCCTTCCTGTGAAGGCGACTTCGTTTATTGCCATTTGGTAAGTTATGGCTGCACCTACAGCTTCTATAACTACATCGGGACCCGTGCCATTTGTTATCTCTTGCAGCCGTTGATGTACATCTTCTGTCTTAGAGTTGATTGTGTAAGTAGCTCCTAGCTGTTTTGCTAACACCAACTTTTCATCGTCTACGTCCATTGCAATAACCCTTGCTCCACGTAAGGCTGCACGAACAATTGCTCCTACACCTATCATACCACAACCAATGACCAACACATTATCAACGTCGGCAACCTTGCCTCGTGCAATGGCATGAAACCCCACACTCATAGGCTCTACCAACGCAAAATCTTTTGGTGTAATATTGTTATCTGCAATTACTTTTTGCCATGGTACGGCTATGTATTGGCACATTGCACCATCACGTTGCACGCCAAATGTTTGGTTAAATTGGCAGGCATTAGCTCTGCCATTGCAGCACGAGGGGCAGTTTCCACAATGTGTATAAGGATTGACTGTACACGCCATTCCTTTTTGTATGCTTTGAGGTACTCCCTGTGCTACGGCTTCCACCTCAGCTCCTATCTCGTGACCAGGGACGACTGGTAATTTCACCATAGGATTTTTACCCAAAAAGGTATTTAAATCTGATCCACAGAAGCCTACATATTTAATTTTGAGAAGTACTTCTCCTTGTTGCAATTGTGGCATTTCTCGTTCCACTACAACTACTTGCCTTTCAGCTATTATCGTTATTGTTTTCATATTCATTCATAGATATTAAATATTCGCTCCATTTTTTGCCATTTTTCATTGGAGGCTGCTTCCTGTTTAGCATTCTGAAAAACAGACATATAATCTTCCCATTCTTTTTGCTGAGGCATAGTTGCCAATTGTGTAAATGCTTTGTCCCAATCAAAATCAAGAGGTGTTTCTACAATCATAAACAAACGATTACCCAAGAGATATATTTCCATTTCTAGTATTCCAACCAGCCTTAGGCCCTCTCGTATCACAGTCCAATGTTGAGTCTGGCTATGACGTTCCACATAGGTTTCGATCAATTTAGAATCATCTTTAAGATCTAATGTCTGGCAATACCTTTTGGTCGCAAATCCATGTCTTTTAGAAGTATATCCTGTTGTTTTATTTTCCATCATTGTTCAACTGTTTAACCATGTATCACAAAACCGAGGGCGTAAAATTTCTTGCACTTCATGTAGCAAGACTTCGTCAAGAGGCTCGTTTATCCATTCTATGTTTTGAAGTACTGAGTTAGGATTGGCACTACTAAATAAGGTGGTAGCTATTCGAGGGTTACTTACCGAATACTGCAGAGCTAATTGTTCAATCGTTTTACCTTTGCTCGCACAATGAAGTGCTGCTTTTTTCGCCAACTCTTTGAGGGGTGCAGGTGCAGGATGCCAATCGGGAGCTCCTCGCTGAGTCAATAGTCCCATCGAAAAGGGAGAAGCATTTATTATCCCAACCTCTTTCTGTTCAAAATAATCAAGATACTCTACCAAAGCATTATCATTGAGGCAATGATGACAAAAAGACAATATGCTCTCCACTGTGCCACTTGGTACATTATCAATCACATATTTGAAATGTCTAAGGGTTAGGTTGGTAATGCCTATATGTTTTACAATTCCTTTGTTGCGCAAATCTGCCAATGCAGGGAGTGTTTCGTTGCATATTTGGTCGAGATCGGCAAATTCAATATCGTGTACATTTATCAAATCAATGTAGTTGATATGAAGTCGCTCCATGCTTTCATATACACTTTCTACAGAGCGTTGAGCCGAATAATCCCAGTGGTTCTCTCCTCCTTTGCCATAACGCCCTACTTTGGTAGAAAGATAGTATTCACTTCGCTCGATATTGTTGAGTGCTTTGCCCAAAACTATTTCTGCTTTGAGATGGCCATAATAAGGGGATACATCTATAAAGTTGATACCTTTATCTACAGCTGCATACACAGCAGTTAGTGCTTCATCTTCTTTTATTGAATGAAAAACTCCGCCCAGAGACGATGCTCCAAAGCTAATGTTTGAGACTCTCATCCCCGTTTTTCCAATTTCTGTATACTTCATGCTATTATGGTTATTATTTATACCAAAAATATATAATTAGCAACTACCAATATTGAGTAAATAACCAAAATAGAACGCAAACCTTTGCGCTATCTCGAGATTCTATTATATTTGTACAAAAAAGAATAGTGGAACGAAAAAAGCCAATATCGCTCAAAGACTTAGCTATTGAACTAGGTGTTTCGATTTCGACTGTATCGCGTGGGTTGAAAAATAGCCCCGAGATTGGAATAGAGATGAGGGATAAAATAAAAGCCTTAGCCAAAAAGAGGAATTATCGTCCCAATCCTTTTGCTATGAGTCTGCTCAAAAATTCGCCTCGTATAATAGGTATCATTGTTCCAGATATTGTTACTCATTATTATTCATCAATCATAAGTGGGATTAGTGATGTTGCTCGCCTAAATGGATATTCGACCATCATAACGTCTTCGTATGAACAATACGAGTTGGAAAAAAATTGTTTAGAGGATTTGATAAATATTCGTGTTGAAGGTGTTATAGCCTGTTTATCACAGCAAACAACAGATTACACGCATTTTGAAGTATTGAAAGAACAGAATATACCGCTGGTCTTTTTTGATCGTATTTGTTTGAAAAACAAATTTTCGTCGGTCATAACCAATAATGTAGAATCGGCACAAATGGCGACGGAGCATTTATTAAAAACAGGATCAAAACGTATTGGATTTATTGGCGGAGCTAATCATTTAGAGATAGTTAAACAACGAAAACATGGATATTTACAAGCACTGAGAGACCATAAAATACCAATTGAAAAAGAGTTGGTGTTTTGCGAAAGGATAACTTATCAGGCGGGCTACAAGGGAGCTTGTCAACTATTATCACTGCCAAACCGTCCCGATGCCATACTTGGCATGACAGATAGCCTCGCCTTTGGTGCAATGAAAGCAATAAAGGAACATAACCTGCGTATTCCTGAAGATGTTGCATTAATAGGCTATACGGATGAGCTGCACTCGGACTATGTAGATCCTCCGCTAACTGCTGTAACCCACCAAACTTATAAAATGGGAGAAACCATAGGTCAGTTGTTGCTTAAACAAATAAAAGGTAGCAATAAGGTTGAGCAACTGGTTGTACCATGTATTCTATCTATCCGAAAATCTTCGATAAAGAATATTTATGACTACTAATCAGAGCATTAACCCTGTTTTAAAAATGGCTATTTCCCTATAATTCTTCTTTTCATTATTCACTCTTTCTCCACTTGCAACACGTATTATATATTGGATAAAATGTTGTACTAAACGCCCACCAAGAATGAGTAGTTCGGAGATTATTATTATCATCTTATTGTTTAATTTAGGTGGTTTTCTACTATTTAAGCACTCGTATATCTTCTATGTGCTGAAGATCATGAACAAAGAATTTCCTTCAATGGTCTCCTATAACCGTTTTGTAGAAGTAATGAAGAGTAATTGATGCCCATGACGATTTTTGCAAAGAACGTGTTATTAAAACAAATGTACTACTGTTTAATTTGTTGACTCTACTCCTGCTAGGGTTTGCTGAAACAGGCAAATCGACCATGCGTGATACAATACTATTAATGAAAGGGTGTGTAATAGAAACTGTGAATGATGAACGCTTGAATATAATATCAAACTTGAACTGTTACTTTAAAAAAATAAGTTCGATGAAATTTCATCGAACTTATTACCATATTATTAAATGATAAAAACTCTACACTTATTTGTATCTTACTTTCTCTACACGACTAACACTAAAAGTTCCTGCATCGGGAAAGTAGGTTGGAGTGTCTTTGAATACTACTTGCAACGTTGCTGAGGTTGCTCCTTTCACTATACTCAAAACATGTCCACCTTCGCCACAACCAGTTAAATTATCTAAGTTTTCAAGTGATTTTGTCTGTAAAACAGTAGAGCTAGCATAACTTAATTTCACAGACGATGCAACAGGCTTGTCTCCTGTTGGTTTCCGCTCTACAAGTCCACTTATCAAGTCTAAATCTTTAAATGTTAATGTAAAGGTATAAGGTACTCCATAACAAGCTCCTATACCAATTCCAGTGATAGTAGTAATATAACCCAATTCCAATGTTGTTGGCAATGTAAATACATGAGAAGGAGACATGGGCTGAAAGCCTAAATATCTGGAATAAGTTGTAGGTTCTGCTGTTATTTTATTTACAACACCATTTTGATCAGCATACAACCCAAACAAGGTATTATCTTTAAGTTCACCTGCATTTGGTATATCTCTGACAGAAAGAGTCCCATTAATATCTAGCGTTGTTTGAGGAGTATTAGTATTAATACCAACTTGAGAAAAACAAAGATCGACAGATAGGAAAAGAGAGAAAAATAAAAGAAATATGATTTTATTCATAAAATAATTTTTAAATTTTACTGTGCAAAGTTATTTAAAAACAAGGCAAAAACCATTTCGAATAAAGCACAGCAAAAATAAAAAACACACATAAACAAACATTCATTATTTAGGAAAAATGAAAATCAGAATCAATGCAAATTCAAACACCTAAATCAAAAACATTAAATGTTAAAATTTCAATAATAGAAAATAAATAATAGGGATGGAACATGAAAAATCCTATACTAAAAAAAGCAACCTTTCAACGGTTACTTTTTTTTATTTATTTTCTCCTTATTTCTTATCTGCCTCATAG
>JBDLTH010000108.1:0-2664 GCA_039799165.1 Bacteroidota bacterium | reverse complement strand
ATACAACATCATCATGCGTCAAGAAGGTATTAATAGACTGGAGTATTCTGGTTTCTGTCTTTTCAATCTTATCCTTTTTATTATGTTCTTCTTTGCAAAATATTTCAAATTGGTCTTTATAATATTGTTTTGTCAATAAACCCAATCCTTTACATTTATCGCATTGTTCTATCGCATAATCATAATATGTTATGCTTATTTTCACTGTCCCTTTACCGCAACACTTGTGGCACAATTCTTCTGTTTTATGTATTTTTCCACGTTTTAAAAAATCTTGTCTTGATATATCATAGACTGTTTTGTTTCGAAACAAATATGTTTTTATATAATTATTGATAGTCATATCAGAATTCTTTTCCTTTGTGGTTTGGAATAACTACCATACCACCATGTCTATCTCTTTGCACTGGATTTTCTTTAAAAATAGTATGCGGTACTTGTTTCATACCTTCTGTAATAGTGTCCCAAACATCTGTAAATGTTAAATTGGCAGTATTCCAACTTGACGGAATCAAAATTGCATGTCCACCATGTTCTCGAAACTTGTCTATATTCTTTGGATAATCGTCAATCAAAACATTGTAGGTGCTTGCCATCAAATATTTTCTACTGCCAAGCATCAAATTAGAATTTTTCAATCCTAAATGTTTTTGCACCCAAATTGCTTTATCTGCTGCACAAAAAGGATTATTGCTTGGTGATGATGCAATTGTTACAGGAGCAATCTTGTTCAACTTTTCATATAATTCCTTTGCCCAAGGCATCGGTTTCATACTAATCCAAAAATCCTTTGTTTCAATTGTATCCCAAAAATCTTTCGAAGATATTCCATAAACCTTTTCGATATCGAATATGTTATGTTTAGCATATTCTTCTGGTGTAATTGTTCGGTCAAATCTAGCATTCAGCAATGCCAATGCAGAAGAGAGAAAATCCGTCATTACACCATCAAGGTCTAAAAGAATATTTTTAATCATTAGGAAATAGTGAGTTCAGGCCCAAGAGCAATTGGTTCAATGATTGCTTTAAGGGCATCTTTCAATGCACTTATACGAGTTGCTTCGAGATTGACTGTTCTTGATATTTCCGCAGGTGTCACTTCTGGATACTGTAAAACCTCTTTAACTGTCGCATATCCTGTTATTGCATCAATAAGTGTAATAATAAGAGTGTCGTATTTGTCTTGAGCGACCATTGAACAGTTGCCGTGTTGTATTTGTAATTGCATAGTAAATTTTATTTATTTGTGATTTGCGTTAAAATCAAGCTTTATCTGCTCTATCATGTGCCGCCTTGTCGGAATATTTCAATCCTTCATATCGTTTACCAAGTTTTTCAATATTTGCTTGCAAACATTCCTCGCGGGTAAACCCTAATTCTTGGCGAATTCCTTCAATATAGAATTCCAAATCGCCAAGTTCTTCGAGAACATTAACACGATCCAATTCTTTTCTGTAGATGACCTTCTTTTTTATTGCGTCCAAAAGCTCTCCGCTTTCACCCGCAATACCAATTGCCATGTGCATCAAATGGGCATCACTGCCAGTCATTTCTGCCTTAATCATGTCTCCGCTTTTTACAAGCCCTGCTACCATTTCATTGTGTTTAATCATAAATTTTATGATATTACAATACCATACTTAATCAGCATATTCCAGTTCTTTTTTGTAAAAATGTCATTTTCCCATCTATTGCCTGTTTCTCTGAATCGTACGTTCCAATATGTGTTCGTTTTTTATCTATTAAAAGGTTTACACGCCATTTTCCCAAAGACCTTATATACATCACTCCCTTTTCTGATGACGTATTACCGGCATTTTGTTTGAATAATATTATATCATTCTCTATACGATTATGCTCTCTTGTAGGAAAATTCAACTCAAACAATAAGTTATAATATATTATTAGTTTATCTGCTGTCTCTGCTGCTTGTTCATCCGTTTCGAATGATCCAATCACTAATTTTTCTCTTATTTTGAATTTACTATGTGTCACATACCATTTGTTTCCTCTGTTAATAATATATTTGAACTTATTGGGATATACTTTTTTGTTTTTCAATAATTTATTATAGAATATTGCCAAGTCTATTTTTTTATAGTAGTCCATTTTTTGGGGGAAATTTACAGCCGCATCTAATCCATTACAATATATTTTTACCTTATCATATGCTTCTGCTGCTGTCCTTTCTGTTTTAAAAGAACGATTTATTATATTTCTATCTTTTCCTATGCAAGTCAAATACGCTCGGTTATTTATAATAGTTACGCCGCGATATTGAGAAGATTTTCCTCGTCGTACTGAGCTTCGCTGAACACTATTAGATAATTTCTTTTTTGTCGATTCATCAAACGATAATCGTTCATTCTGTCTATTCAATATATTATAACCATTAGGAAGCAGCGTATTTAAACTATTAATAAACTCGTATTCCTTTGCTATAATCACAGCTTCGTCTTTATGTTCGTAAATCTTTTCAAAAGAAAAATTCTTCTCTCCATGTTTTTGTATAGCACGTTTTATAATAGAAACATGTTTATTTCTTTTACTTACATGCTGCTTGAATCTCTTCGCTAGATTATTAGTTTTTCCAATATAAACTTTATTGTTTATATTATTTGTTATTTTATAGACGTAATACATAAGTAGTTATAACTACTTATG
>JBDLTH010000107.1:0-9621 GCA_039799165.1 Bacteroidota bacterium | reverse complement strand
CAATAGGAATACTGCTAATGGGGGTAAAACAAATTTCGCTTGCACGATCCTTCCTTTTATCTGGCTTTATACTGATCTGGGGATCGGTATTTTGTTCCTTTGTTCTTACTCCAATTTTCCCCAATAGCCATATTGTGTGGGGAGGGGGTCATGGTGCAATATTAGGCTTGTTATTAACAAATACTTTTGGGAAGATAGGTGTGGTACTTATACTTATATTACTACTTGGTTTACTGATTATTATAGCTAAACGAACATCTATTGATTTTTTTCGAAAAATATTTCAAATACCTTTTACTAAATTAGAGTATGAAGAAGATGTAGAGGAAGAATCTGATACCGAAAGTGAAACCACAAACAAACGCTTTTCAATACGCTCATTTTGGGATAGGACTGTACGCATATTCAAGAAAAAGGAGGAGACGGAGGAAGGGGAGGGAGAGGATGAATCTGGCGATGAGTTAGAAACAAACATTACATCTAACAGAAAACCTGTTTTGCAACGAAACCCAAATCCGACAACCAGAAAGCCTGAGCCTCTACAGGTTGAAGACGACTTTGAGGTTATTGTACCTACTGGCGATTCGTATAATGTAAATAGAGAATCGACAAATCAAAATAAACCAACAACACCCCTTATTTCACCAAATAATACAGCATCTAATGAGGCTGACTTAATTGATGGTGAAGGAATGGAAGAATATGACCCAACCAAAGACTTATCGAACTTTCATTTCCCATCAACCGATTTGCTTAAAATGTATGACAACGGAAGCAAAGGGGTTGATATGGCTGAACAAAAAGCGAATAAAGACAAAATTATAAACACACTACGCAATTACGGGATTGAGATAACATCAATCAAAGCAACCGTTGGTCCTACCATAACACTCTACGAGATAGTTCCGCAAGCAGGTGTCAGAATATCTAAAATCAGAAATCTGGAAGACGATATCGCCCTTAGCTTATCAGCACTGGGCATCCGTATTATTGCACCCATGCCAGGTAAAGGTACTATCGGGATTGAGGTACCCAACAAAGATCCTCAGATTGTATCCATGCAATCCGTAATTGGTTCGCAACGATTCCGTGACTGTAATTACGACCTTCCTGTGGCATTGGGAAAAACAATTACAAACGAAATTTTCATGTTCGACTTGTGCAAAATGCCTCACCTACTAGTTGCTGGGGCTACAGGTCAAGGAAAATCGGTAGGACTAAATGCTATCATCACATCTTTGTTATATAAAAAGCACCCTGCCGAAATGAAAATGGTATTGGTAGACCCTAAAATGGTCGAATTCAATATCTATTCTACTATTGAGAAGCATTATTTAGCAAAACTTCCTGATGCTGAAAAAGCAATCATCACTGATGTAACTAAAGTTACCCAAACCTTAAATTCATTAACCAAAGAGATGGATGACAGGTACGGGCTATTGATGGCAGCCAATGTGAGAACAATAAAAGAATACAACGAAAAGTTTAAGAAGCGTAGACTAAACCCAAACAAAGGGCATCGTTTTTTACCCTACATTGTTGTGATTATCGATGAGTTTGGAGATTTGATAATGACTGCCGGAAAAGAAATAGAAATGCCCATAGCTCGTATTGCTCAAAAAGCACGTGCCGTAGGTATGCACATGATTATAGCTACACAACGCCCTACAACTAACATCATTACGGGAACGATCAAAGCCAACTTTCCTGCACGTATGGCTTTTCGGGTAACTTCTCAAATCGACTCGCGCACCATCCTCGATATGTCGGGAGCTAATCAGCTGATTGGTAGAGGCGATATGCTATTTTCGCAAGGAAGCGATTTAGTACGTATACAATGTGCATTTGTTGACACACCCGAAGTAGAGGGTATCACACAATATATTAGTAAACAACAGGGCTATGCCAACGCTTTCGAGCTACCTGAATATGTAGGGGAAGTTAGCGGAGAAGACAAAGCGGGCTCGGTAGACCTAAGCGATAAGGACCCTATGTTTGAAGAAGCGGCTCGCCTTATCGTTGTACATCAACAAGGGTCAACTTCACTTATTCAACGTAAATTCTCGATCGGATATAACCGAGCAGGACGCTTGATGGATCAGCTAGAAGCGGCTGGTATTGTTGGACCTGTACAAGGTAGCAAGCCTCGGGATGTGTTAGTTGCTGATGAATACAGCTTGGAACAAAAATTAAATTCTATCTAAATTTTAGCTAAAATAAAGAGTGCGCTTAAACTTTTGTTGACTATGGATGTCAAAGAAGGTATAAATTGAATTATTTGATAATAAATGAAACCTAAAAAATGAAGAAGACTATATTTACTCTATTTTTATTTACACTCACATTTATAGTTAACGCCCAAAATGCTAGAACAATATTAGACAATGCAAGCAAAGCATACAACGCAGCAGGAGGCATCAACGCATCATTTACCATCAATACTGAAGATACTAGAAACAAAGTCAAATACAGCCAAGACGGAAAAGCCTTATTGAAAGGCAATAAATTTAAGATTGTTGTACCCGATGGCAGTACATGGTTCGATGGCAAAACACAATGGGTGTATGCTGAGGGTAGCGATGAAGTAAATGTAAGCAACCCCACTGGTGAGGAACTGGCTGGTGTAAGTCCATCAGTACTGTTGAATATATATAAAACGGGATTTAAACTGAGCAATAGAGGGGAAAGAAAGGAGAAGGGAAAAACGGTATATATTATTGATCTAATGCCTGAAAGCAAGAAATCTGAATTTAGCAAAATGACTGTAACGATAGATAAGGCAACCAACCTTTTCACCTCCGTAACAATGAGCAGTAAAAATGGAATAAACAATCATCTAATTATAAATAAACTCCAAACAGGATCGACACTTACAGATAACACATTTGTGTTTAACAAAAAGGAGTACCCTAATGTGGAAGTGATTGACCTACGATAGAATTTGTTTATTGATTGATAAATAATTAGGAATAAAAATATTTTGATTACATAAACAAAATCTATATATTTGTCTAAAATATAGAAATAATATAACACTAAACGTATGAAAGAAAGAGTACGCTGCCTAATCATAGGGTCGGGACCTGCAGGTTATACTGCTGCTATTTATGCAGCTAGAGCAAATGTTTTCCCCCTTTTATATGAAGGAATACAACCTGGTGGACAATTAACAACAACTACCGAAGTCGAAAACTTTCCAGGATACCCTGAAGGGGTAACAGGTACGGCATTGATGGAAGATCTGAAAAAACAAGCAATCAGATACGGAGCCGAAATACGCACTGGCATAGTTACATCGGCCGATCTCACATCAACTCCTAAAAAGATAGTTGTAGATGGTGAAAAAGAAATAGAAGCTGATACAGTGATTATATCGACAGGTGCTACCGCAAAATATCTTGGTTTAGCAGACGAAGCCAAATATGCAGGTATGGGCGTGTCAGCATGTGCCACTTGCGATGGTTTCTTTTACCGTAAAAAAGTAGTTGCAGTAGTTGGTGGTGGAGATACCGCTTGCGAAGAAGCTATTTATTTATCAACCCTTGCTAGTAAAGTGTATTTACTTGTACGTAAAGCCACTTTCCGTGCCTCTAAAGTAATGCAAGACAGAGTCTTGAAAAACTCCAAAATCGAGGTTCTATTCAATAGTAATGCAGTAGGTCTTTATGGCGAGAATGGTGTAGAAGGTGTGCACGTTGTAAAACATGGTGGTGAAGCAAACGAAGAAAAATTAGATCTACCAGTAGATGGTTTCTTTTTGGCAATTGGTCATAAACCGAATACCGATATTTTTGCGAAACAATTAAAATTAGACGATGTGGGTTATATCATTACAACCCCTGGTACTCCTAAAACCAATATACCTGGTGTATTTGCTGCTGGTGATGTAGCAGACTCGGTATACCGTCAGGCGATAACGGCAGCAGGAACAGGATGTCAAGCTGCAATTGAAGCAGAAAGATATTTATCAGAACAAGATTAAAATAACATTCCTTTATCAAAAGAAGAGATGACCTCAGCATAAAAGAAGTACGCTAATAGCGTGCTTCTTTTTTTGTCAAAAAGAAAAAGATACCAGCGTATTTTTTCTAACTTTGTTAGATACATAACAAATGTGAATAACCAGAACCAAACAACATAGACGTGGGAAAAAAAGTTGCTGATACCCCTTTGATGAGACAATATTTTGAAATAAAAAGCAAGCATCCCGATGCCATTCTTTTGTTTCGAGTTGGTGATTTTTACGAAACATTTTCTGACGATGCTATAAGTGCTTCCGAAATACTGGGAATAACACTTACACGACGGGCAAATGGTGCGGCTCAGTTTGTAGAACTGGCAGGATTCCCACATCACGCACTTGACACATATCTGCCCAAGCTGGTACGTGCAGGTAAACGTGTAGCTATCTGCGACCAGTTGGAAGATCCTAAACAAACCACTAAACTGGTAAAGAGAGGTATCACCGAACTGGTAACACCGGGAGTATCCATCAACGACAATATACTCAACCACAAGGAAAACAACTTCCTTTGTGCTATTCACTTTACTAAAAAACAATGTGGAATATCGCTACTTGATATTTCGACTGGTGAGTTTTTGATTGCCGAAGGTGCAAAAGAATACATCGATAAATTACTGGCTAATTTTTCGCCCAAAGAAATCTTAGTGGAGCGTAACAAGAAAAAATTGTTTGAAGAATATTTTGGCGATCGCTTTTTTATATTCGAACTTGACGATTGGATTTTTACAGAAGATACTGCACGTGATCGATTATTAAAACATTTTGACACCAAAAATTTAAAAGGCTTTGGTGTAGAACACTTAACGGATGGTGTCATAGCCGCTGGAACGATACTGCATTACCTTGATATTACGCAACATACACAAATAAGCCATATCTCGTCCTTGTCTCGTATCGAAGAAGATCGGTATGTGCGTCTTGACAAGTTTACCATCCGTAGTCTGGAGCTTATCTCAACCATGAACGAGGGTGGAAAATCGTTATTGGATATTTTGGACAGAACCATATCGCCCATGGGAGCACGCATGCTTAGGCGTTGGGTAGTGTTTCCACTGAAAGAGGTGAAACCAATTAATGATAGATTGGCTGTTGTTGAATATTTTTTTAGAGACCCTAATTTGAAACAACTCCTCGAAGAACAGCTATCGCTTATCGGAGACCTCGAACGTATTATCTCAAAAGTAGCAGTAGGCAGAGTATCACCACGTGAGGTTGTGCAACTCAAAGTTGCTTTGAAAGCTATAGAACCCATACAACAAACGTTTCTGCATTCGGATGAACCCAGTTTGAAGGAAATTGGCGAACGCTTAAACCCATGCCCCATTATACGAGACCGCATCGAAAAAGAGGTACAGAATGATCCTCCCGCACTTTTGCATAAAGGAAATGTAATAAACAAAGGGGTAAATGAAGAGCTGGACAGATTGCGTCAAATAGCCTATTCAGGCAAAGACTATTTATTACAAATTCAGCAACGAGAAATAGAAAGCACAGGTATATCGTCGCTCAAAATCAGTTTTAATAATGTGTTTGGGTACTACATCGAGGTACGCAATGCACACAAAGACAAAGTGCCTACTGAATGGATCAGGAAGCAAACATTGGTAAACGCCGAACGATACATCACGCAAGAGTTAAAAGAATACGAAGATCAAATATTAGGTGCTGAAGAGAAAATACAGGCTTTGGAGGCATCTATATTTAACGATCTTGTGGCAAGCCTTGTCGATTATATACCAACCATTCAGTTAAATGCCAATCTTATTGCTCGAACTGACTGTTTGCTCTCTTTTTCGAAAATAGCACAAGAGTATAAATACATCCGCCCGTGCATTATCGATTCGGATGTTTTAGAGATCAAGAAAGGGCGACACCCTGTTATCGAAAGGCAATTGCCTATTGGCGAGCCTTACATTGCTAATGACGTATACTTAGACAACAACTCGCAACAGATTATTGTTATCACAGGACCCAATATGGCTGGTAAATCGGCTCTGCTTAGGCAAACTGCACTCATCACCCTGATGGCACAAGCAGGTAGCTTTGTTCCAGCCGAATCGGCACAAATCGGATTAGTCGATAAAATATTCACACGTGTAGGTGCTTCTGATAATATTTCGCTAGGCGAGTCTACTTTTATGGTAGAGATGAACGAAGCATCTAATATCTTGAATAATCTATCGGATCGCAGTCTGGTTTTATTCGACGAATTGGGTAGAGGTACAAGTACTTATGATGGTATCTCAATAGCATGGGCTATTGTAGAATATATACACGAACACCCAAAAGCTAAAGCGAAAACGCTTTTTGCAACACATTATCATGAACTGAATGAGATGGAAAAATCATTTAAGCGAATCAAAAACTTCAACGTCTCGGTCAAAGAGGTTGATAACAAGGTCATATTTCTTCGCAAGCTAGTCAAAGGTGGCAGTGAGCATAGTTTTGGTATACACGTTGCCAAAATGGCGGGTATGCCACAAAGTATTGTTAAACGAGCCGATGGTATACTTAAACAACTGGAAACTGATAACCGGAAACAGGGTATTGCCAAACCAATGGCTCAGATAAATGAACAGCGTGAAGGTTACCAATTAAATTTCTTTCAGTTAGACGATCCAGTATTGAGTCAAGTACGAGACGAAATCAGACTGTTGGACGTGAATAACCTTACCCCTGTTGATGCCCTAAACAAGCTAAACGAGATCAAGAAAATAGTATCGGGCAAGTAATATTAGATCAGTCCTTCAAAAAAATGCTGTAAAGATTGACCAAGAGTAGACCAAGAAAGACGTTTTTTTTCGGACTGTATGTTTTCTTTGTATAGAGCTTGATTGCCTGTATCTTCGAAATAATTCTGAATGCCGATAGCTATAGACTCTGCATCTACTTGAGGTACTACAATGCCTGCATTAGATGTTAAAACTGTTTCGCCCAATGCACCTACATTTGTTGCTACCATGGGCAACTCTAACTGATAGGCGAGAGCAACTACACCACTTTGCGTTGCCGATCGGTATGGTAAAACCAACAAATCGGCAGCCGAAAACAATACTGTTACCATATCGTCGGGTATATACTGCTCAAACACTTTAATGTTGGCTGATTGTGGGGAGGCATCAATTAACTGCTGATATTTGCTAAAATCTCCATAACATTCACCTGCAATAATTAACTGATAACTATCATCGAGGATAGATATGCCTTCGATCAAAATGTCCAACCCTTTATATTCCCGAATCAGCCCAAAGAACAAGAGAGTCCGTTTTTCGGTATCAATACCTAATTTTTCACATGCCTCTGTTTTGTCTATTCGCTCTTTGTACTGATCGTAGATCGGGTGTGGAGCAAACAGGATTTGAGCATTTGGCTTCAACGCTAATACATCTTGCCTAACCAGGTCACTCATCACGATAAAGCCATGGCAACGGTTAAAGAAAAACCGAGCAAACGCCTTATCAAAAAAACGTTTCTCGTGAGGTATAGCATTATGGACTAAGGCTACAATTTTGATTTTCTTATTTACAAGCCTTGCTACAACACCAAATGCTGGTGCTAAAAAAGACATCCAATAGGGTATTATCAGAATATCTGGAGCATATTTATCAATCTGCCTAGCTGTACGAATATAGGAGATTGGATTGACACTACTCAACACCCTCTGGCTATCAATAATAAGGGGATTATCGTCATCTGCAACAAACTGAGTTTTGCCTGGAAATAAAAAGCTAGGATATAAAGTAGTAAAAGTAAACGCCTTTACAGTGTTTACCTTTAACAATTGGGTGTAGAGTCTTGCATTTAGTTGTGCCAATCCTCCTCTAAATGGATAAAAAGGTGAAAGTATAGCAACTCTCATGACTATTTTTTTATCTCTGGGCTAAACTTGAGTACATCATATATTTTCTGTACAACTGTATCCTCTTTTATCCGTGCCAAACACGCATGGTCTCCTCGGGAACAGGGTATTTCACCATATACCGAACAGGGACGGCACTCAATTTCGGTTTGAACCGTATTGCTGAGGTCTTGCCCAAAACCAAAGAAACCAATATTGGGATGTGTTGCTCCCCAAATGGACACGACTGGTGTCTCTACCAATGAGGCTAAGTGCATGTTTGCTGAATCCATCGATACCATTACATCGAGATACGAGATAAGAAGGATTTCGTTATGCAAATTTATCTTCCCAGATACGTCTTTTGTATTGGGATATTTTTCTTCCCACTCTCGTAAAACAGCACGTTCCTCATTGCCTGATCCAAACAAAAAAATAGTGATTGATGAATCCTTAGATAAGGAAGCTATAACCGTCTCTACTTTTTCAAGGGGATATGTTTTTTCTTGGTGTTTCGAAAAAGGTGCTATCCCTACCCATTTACCCTCCTTCTCGGAAACAACGGTTCGCAATGGGTATAAGGATCGATCTTTAAATTCGAAAAAGTTTTTAAAAACCATTTCTGCTGGAAAACCCAAAGCTTCAAAGACTTCCATATAACGCTCTGTCATATGTTTCAATGGTGGCGTCGTTTTTTTAGAAGAAATCATTTCCTGCTTCTCTTGTCTTCCTTTGTCTATACGGGCAATACTCTTACCTAGCATAAACATATAACTACAGATAACTTTAGTTCTTAACACATCGTGAACATCTGCTACATGTGTATACTTGTAGCGACTTACACTACGCAAGAGCTTAAATATACCAAAGACCCCTTTGTGTTGTTTCTTCGGATCGAAAGTTACGGCACTTATATTAAACCCTAGGTTTTCGAATAAGGGAGCAAACGCTTTACGTGTAAGAACGATAAAACGATCTTGCGGGTATCTTGCTGCAACAGAGAAAACGACTGGAACAAGCATCGCAACATCCCCAAATGATGATATGCGGGTGATTAATACTCTAGCCATTGGTTGGTATTATTTGTTTGTTTTTTTCTCGTAGAGAACTGGGTTTAAAGAAGGGTCATTATACATTTTCATTTGCTTATACACTTTCATGTATTTACTTCCTTCTTCAATACTCTTGAGCAACTCGTTTATTGCACTAGATAAATCTACCCTCTGCTCGAACAGAATATTTAGCTTTTTATTACACAATTGCTTATGGGCATCATCCGCATCTACACGCTCTGTCTCTTGTGTCATATGATAGATTTTAAGAGCTAAAATAGAAAGTCTATCGATGGCCCATGCTGGACTTTCTGTATTTATTTGTGCATCTGAGTTAGGTACGATACCCTTATATTTGTCTAAAAAATAACTATCTATTAACTCAACCAAGTCGGTACGATCTTGATTAGACGAATCAATTCTGCGTTTGATTTTTAATGCTTCTTCAGATTTAATCTGAGGATCTCTGATTATATCTTCCAAGTGCCATTGAACAGTATCAATCCAATTTTTCAAATACAGGTAGTATTCAATAGACCTCAATTGATAAGGATTTGTTATCGGATGATCAACATTGTCTGTTTTATGGTAATCGGTTATTACTTTATCGAAAATAGTATTACTTAGATCAGTAAAAGTCATAAATGGTGTATTAATAAAGAGTATACTCTAGTAAAGAGTAAAGATACGATATATAATAATATTAT
>JBDLTH010000106.1:0-5515 GCA_039799165.1 Bacteroidota bacterium | reverse complement strand
TGCAAAGTATGAAGTCAATCCAAATGATTATACATACCTAACTGTCGGATGATAGAAGCTAAATAATGTCGCATTATCACTACAACAACTCAAAACGTCATTTCTTATATTACCATTTATACTCATTTTCCTTCAAAATCCTCTTGCCAGTATTCTCTTATATACCCTATAAGAGATTGCTTAAAATATCAGGACTCATAACTTCAAACTGAATTTATAAGAATTAATTTATTTTATGTCCTACAAAATGTTTCATACTAAACATCAATGTGTCACAGGCAAAAATTTTTAATTTCATTCCTACAACTATTTTAACGATCATTTATCCATTTCATTATCATTATGACCAACTATGAGAAGTATGAACCTCATTCAAAACCTTCTACTTACTTTTTCTTTGCATCACAGTCGGAAAAAGTACCATTATTTTTCACCACCTACCTCCTACAATATCACTTAATGATTCTCCTTTAAACTTCATTCCACGAAGAACCACTTTCGCTAGAGTCTCCTATACACCTTAACACCAACTTGTCAAAGTTTCAAAGTCTATAATTTAATATTGGAGAAATTATTAACCCTCCTCTTTTGATTCGACGCTGTTTTTTCAACACCTATTTTTTTCATTACTCATCACTCTCCCTACCCTTTACACTTTTATTTTTGCATAAACTTCATACTTTTTTAGTTCTAAATTTACTGCTCTTTATTATGAACTAACTCACGCAATATGAAAATCTTTTTTGCAAAAGTTTCTCTCTCACACACAGCTTTTTACGGTTATTTTAGCTGTATATTAAATCGCCAAAAATCATAATTAATTCCATGCTTTATTTTAACTTATTTCTTCAAGCACTCGTACTCGTGCTTACTTTATTCACATTACTGTAAATTTTCAAAAAATAATTCTTGACTTTTTCCGTAAAAACACACCATACTTAAACTTTTCTGTCATTTTACCACTCAAAAACACGTTTTTGGACGAATATTCGTTATTTATTCAATTAACTTTCACATTTCACCATTAATAACTTATTTTTCTCAAACTTTTTTCACATCAAATTCTTCATCTCTTCAAGAATAACTATTTATGTAGTATTACTGTTTTCCTATTTTCTCGTTATCACTCGTTTTTTAGTTTTTTACCGTTTTCTACTTCTCACACTGTTTTCCTCTACCGTAGCCGTACATTTTACGCAGGCAGACTTCACCGTACTCCCGCCTATTTTTCACGTCCTACAATACCGTGGCCGTCAAGTCTACTCAGACGTACTTAACAGCACCTCCGTTTATATTTCCGGTCTATTATTTAACCGGAGCCGTTAGTAGTAATTTTCAATCCTGCTGACGGTTTCGCATTCATGAAACTGCCACTGTTTTTAGTCACACACACAACCTTTTATTTACGTTTTCAACAAACTGAAAACAAATACGTATTTCCTAAACTGAAATTTTCAGGTTCACCTATACTGAAGTTTCTCTAATATCCTACATGACTTTTACCATCCTGTTATCAACCTTAGCCATTAGTAATCCCCTGATGAGTTTATAGTAACGAATAAACGAAACGCGTCGGGAAGTAAACTTTTGGCTTTTTACTTTTATTTGAAGAAATCTGAAGCGACCACTAAAAAAGTCTCAACGGCTACACCTACCCTAACCCTTTAGCTTAGTAGGTCTCGATGTCTTCTACAATATTTACAAACCCCGTTTATGCTCCACTGGAGCCGGCTTATATTAAAGTGATGAGCAAATACAATAAGCTCAGAAACAAAATAAAAAAGCTCTTCAATTCCATAAAATACAATGATAACAATAGCTCACAAGGCGTGTTGCCTCTAAATTTAAGGGAAATAATTCTTACTCCACACACCTGGCCCTCTGAATTAGACAAAGAAATCTGTCAAAAAATCAATAATGAGGAACAAGTCTTATGGTCAGAAACCCTCACGAAGATATTCCTGGGTCGCCAGAATCATCTGAGAACTTGCTTCGCTGAAACCGACAAAGAGATGGCGAAGTATGTTTTACCTGACTCACTCCACGTAATCTTCTTAGAAGAAGTACCCGAACTCAGGGACCATCCAGATGCCCTGGCTTTCCTGATTAAGCATTTCTTGGAGAATGCTACAACTACGAGCATGGATGAAACAACATCTTCCTCCTCATCATCGTCTGTTCCAATGAAGTCCAATCCACTGGTTATGGATTTAACTGATAATTCCACCACAAAGGAATTACTATCACTAGTTAAAACCCTTACTCTTGAGATGACGACACTAAAAAACAGTTTCGGTGCTGGCAAAAAGGCTACAAAGAACCCTTCAACAACTCTACCAGTACGAGAGAAACTTCCCAAGCAACCAAAAAAAGCAGATACTCAGAACAATGTGCAGTTCCAGTATACGCCTTCATTCCAACCCCCCTTCATGCCCTACCAACAACCTCCTCCTTTCCAACATCCCTATGGGTACCAACAAATGCCAATGAGCCCCTACCAGCAGTACCACAATACCTCTTATCCGGGCCAACACATACCTTACCCGTACATGCCTATGAATGGACCTTACCACCAAATTTCCAACTTCAGTCCACCACCGCCTCCATTACCCCTACCAAGTTACGCACACATGTCCGGTACCGTAAACCCTACGGCCACCGTCAACCCTGGAAACACCAAGAGTTCCACAGTCCGTTACTCAAACAACTGAACAAAGAAGAGATTCAGAAGCAGAGAGACGAACGTTTCGTTAATAAATATGCAGCGATTACAAACACTGCAATATTTAATACATCATCTCTTATACTAACACCAGTAGAAAGAGTTGTATTAGGATTAGGAACTAAGTACATCCCGTATCCTAAAAATAACTTCATTAATAACATAGTCAAGCTAACTGATTCCATCGATACATACAGGAGACGGATTAGACTAGCTGCCTTTTTTGGTTTTTCACCTTACACACCTTCATCAATACCAAAAATAGAGAACAAACCTAAATGGAATCCTCCACCTATTGCCAATTTCGATGTTCCACTAAATAATTATATCAATATATGTCGAACAAAACAAATGCAATATTTTCATGGGAGTAAGAGTTATTTTCACGATTTAGATCAACTGTTATTGAATACTTTAAATCGTCTATATGAAAACACTCACATTACAATCAAACCCGCTGATAAAAACCTTGGTCTTGTAATCATGAACACAATTGAATACAAGCAATCATGTTTACAACACCTTAATGACACTAACACTTATACTATAATACAACATTATGATAAGGATTTAATATACGAACGTCTACAAGCGATTCTTATACGTCACAATTTATTTAAAACACGTACAGTACTTACTCCACTTGCTAAATCTCTACTTCAACTACAAAACGAACCCTCTCTACGTATTGCACCTTTTTACATTTTACCTAAAATTCACAAATCCATCACACCACCTATTCCTGGCCGACCTATCGTGTCTTCTAACTCCACACTTACATACCACGCTTCAGTCTACTTGGATAAAGAGCTACAACCAATCCTCAAGAGACTCCACACAGTATGCACATCAGCACGGACAATTATAATGGACATGGAAACCTTCAGAGCACCACCTGGGAGTACTATTCTATGTGCTGACGTTACTTCACTCTATCCAAACATCCCAATTGACATCGGCATCACTACAGTGAGAGGTGTCTTGCAGGATCTTCGCTGCTATACTAGCAGTCATTTAAACTTTCTGATGGATCTATTGCACTGGGTCCTGACTGAAAATTATTGTATATTTGATGATACTATATATCATCAGATCAAAGGTACAGCTATGGGAACACCTACAGCGGTGTCTTATTCAAACATTTTTCTATACGGAGTCGAGGCACCACTATTACTAAAATATGGACACTCGTACTATACGAGGTATATAGATGATGTTTTTTCTATTTTCAACTCACCGGTACAGGCTCAGTCTTTTATCACGGATTTCAATTCTATTATTCCGTCAATTAAATTCGAAGCAGTTACCATTGGAGTATCGGGTGTAATGTTAGACTTAGAGCTTACACTGGTTCCTAACTCTAATCTCGACAAACTGTGTATTACTCATACTATATACCAGAAGGAGAGAAACATATACCAATACATACCCATGATGTCAGAACATTCTCCTCATATTTTTAAGAATTTTGTCATACAAGAATTAAAACGCTATAGGCTAGCGTGTACTTCAGACATAGACTACGATAAAATATGTGTGCTGTTCTCTCAACGCCTAACAGCAAGAGGTTATCCTCCAGATATATTTTCTGATGCCTTACAAAAGGTACCTTCTAGAACAATATTAATGGAATTACTCTACTTACAAATCTTTCCTATGTTTGATACAATTCAGAATAAGAAAAGAAACCCAATACTGATATTAGATGTACCAAGATTATTACCTAAAATATCTTGGCAAGATTTGTTTAAAATACCTCCTGAAGTATATGATACACGGCATTACCAGGGAGCATATAACTCATCACAAATTACTATTGGTAGGAAGAATTCTAAAACTATCGGTCAGTCATTAATCCGGAGTCTCTATAGAAAACCACTTCCATAAAAATATTAACATAGAATATTTTTTGCACAATTATTCTTATTGATATTTCATTCTTTTACATATCATTGCTTTTACACATATCATCATTGTCTTTTTCATCTTATGAGATTTCTTACTATGACACTCACTTGTTTCTAATAACATTATCACTCACGTCACTGAACAATTTATCTCTCACATCTGTTTTTTCACACTAATTACTTTCTTAGTAGTCTCCTATATATCCTATGAGAGACTGGTATGAATATAAAAACATATAACTTAATATCTAATTTATAAGAAATTATTTATTTTTGTTATATTCACTCATATTTAATTTTACACTCAAATTAATCACTGTTCCACAGAGAAAAATTTTTATTTTTGCTCCTACACTGATTTAAGCTATTTGTTATTTATTCTAACACTATTATTAGGCATTGTGAAAAGTATGAAGTCTATCCAAATGATTTTCTATACTTCACTGTTTCATGCTGATAGCTAAATAATAACATACTTTCATGTTTTTTCACTTATTTACATTTCTTGTATTTCCATTTATACTCATTTTCCTTCAAAATCCTCTTGCCAGTATTCTCTCATATACCCTATGAGAGATTGCTTAAAATATCAGGACTCATAACTTCAAACTGAATTTATAAGAATTTATTTAATCAGGTTATGCGTACTTGTATTTTATACTGTATAGAATATAAATCACTGTTTCACAGACAAAAATTTTTATTTTTACTTGTACACTGATTTAACTTATTTGCTACTCATTTTAATACTATTATCGGGCTTTTTGCAAAGTATGAAGTCAATCCAAATGATTATACATACCTAACTGTCGGATGATAGAAGCTAAATAATGTCGCATTATCACTACAACAACTCAAAACGTCATTTCTTATATTACCATTTATA
>JBDLTH010000105.1:0-11258 GCA_039799165.1 Bacteroidota bacterium | reverse complement strand
TCTGAAGCTTTGCGTTTGCCGAGAAATTGGCAAATGTACTATCGGTAGAGCCTTTCCCTATCAATTTTATTGCACCTTGCTTAGCCCAAGCCTCTGCATTGATGGCAAAATTGTTTAATGTTCCATCCAATTTACCTTGCAAGCGTATAGCACCTAACGATTTCAATATATCAGGCGATACAAAAGTAGAATCGCCAACCTTCGCAAATTCGGCAATAGCCTCTGTGCTTATTTTTAGCTGGTCGATGGTCAAATTAATATTGGCTATGTCGTATCGGCTATAATCCGAAATAGAAGCCTTACCTTGTATACCCGTTTCAGTACCATAATCGAGCAATAGCTGGTCGATCGTTAGACTGGGTAGTTTGCCGTGGATAGAGGTTTGAAGGCTGATGTCATGCTTCAGATGCTTTAATTCGTTCATAAAAGGGAACACATCTATGGGCGATAAACTCGATTTGTCAGACAATAGACTAAACTCACTGGTAAGCAAATTATATGAGGCGGATGTTATTCCGATAAACGAATTTGGCAATTGGAGTTGTATGTCATTGAAGTAATAAGCCCCTTTATCAGAGCTTACATCCCCTTTCATATTTTTGACTTTAAAACCCGATTGCTCTTCAAATGAGAGTGATACAAGGCTTGCTTTTAAATCAAGCACATCGATCGACGGCAATTTTAGTTCAGTATTCAGATTGTAGATATGCAGGTGCGATGGGTTGAATACATGGGGGGTGGGGGCTACGGATAGCACATTGTACTTTAGGGTTCCGTTCTTTAACCGTATATCATCAATACTTATTTTTAAAGCACTGGCAGTAGTGTCGGCAACGGTAGTATCTCCCGCAAAAGCATCAATAATAAACTGGAAATTTAAATTGTCGTCAGGCGTTTTTTGCGATACCTTGATTGTAAAATTGTCTAAGCCTATTTCGTTTATTTCGAGTCTGTTTTTCAATAAGCTCAACGGGCTAAGAGCCACTTGTAGGTTTCTTGCATAAATGAGCGTATCGGCTGATTGATCTTCGATGTATATCCCTTTCAGTTGTATGTTGTTGAACAAACTAAGCCTGATTTCGTCAATTCTAACCTCTGTTTTAACTATATCTGCAATCTTGCTTACCGCAAAATTAATGAGCTTGTTTTGAAAAAAAGGAATGGATAATAGGCCAAATAAAACTACGTTTAAGAACACAATAGTTATACATACATACAATATCCATTTCAAGAATTTTCGTATATAGTTTTTCGTTTTCACCCCATGTTGAGGCTCTGTTTGTGTATCCTTTTTTTGCATTTGCGAAAATATTACAAAGCAAGATTTATGTTAATTTTTCAATCCACTCTTCTTCTTTAAACCCCACTAGTACCCTATCATCGGTAATCACGATCGGGCGTTTTACAAGCATACCGTTGCTAGACAGTAACTTGATGAGCTCATCGATAGGTGCTGTTTTTACCTGATCTTTTATATTTTGTTCTTTATACACCATTCCCGATGTATTAAAAAATTTGATAATAGGTAATTTGCTCTTTTCTATCCAGCTTGTTAGCTCTTCGGTAGAGGGATTTTTTTCAACAATATGACGATTTTCTACTTCTATATTATTTTCTTTGAGCCATTTAGCGGCTTTTTGACAAGTACCACATTTGGGGTATTCAACAAATATGACTTTTTTCATCTGATTTCAATTATAGATATTAACCACATACAAAGTTAGCTATCTTTTTGTAATATGATTGGTTTATAGTATCTATAAATATTCGGAATCAATTGGTGTTTGAGGTAATTTCTTGACTGGAAAGTTAAAATCTATATCCAGCTTTCAGTGAGAACGATTTTAGAACATCACTATTTAGACTAAGCCTTTCGTAACCAGTACTTAAAAATATCGAATGGCGTTTGTTGATATCATAGTCCATACCGATGCCCAGAAAATATCCAATCATTATTCTTTCGGGTAGTATCGTGTATTTTTTTGGACTCGATGGTAAGATAACATCCGAAAGAACAATGTGGTATGTGCCTGATCTATTGAAAGCATAATTGTAAGCAAAACCAGTTTCGACATATGGGTGAACTTTCCCTTTTGGATATGTATACCTTACTCCAAGTTTATTGGCTAGTACCGAGGCTTTAAAATCAAATTCTTGACTAAAGGAGGTGTTTTTAGATTCACTATTACTTGTTAATTGCGAAAGTGAAATGTCAACGAGCATACTTATTGACTCTGATAAGCGAGGTTGCATAATGCCTATTTGGATACCAACAAGTGGGGCTATGTGGCTAGTTGGGTTCATTTCTTTCAACTGTTTAGTGT
Source organism: Bacteroidota bacterium (assembly GCA_039799165.1). Classification (GTDB taxonomy): domain Bacteria; phylum Bacteroidota; class Bacteroidia; order Bacteroidales; family Dysgonomonadaceae; genus Dysgonomonas_A. The sequence goes on along the minus strand of JBDLTH010000105.1, from coordinate 8,934 downwards.
AGAACTCGTAGTTATGCGTATACATTCCTGTATACGCAGAGAATCTGAGAGCTACCAGTCGCTTCTCTTTTTTTGCACCAAAAACCATTTCATTCTCTGTCCCTTCTAGCTTGTTGTATGTACGAGCTATTTTCACAAAAGAGCTTCTCGAAAAATCAGCTTTTGCAACCATTCTTTTTATTTCAGGATAGTCTTCAAACTCGTACGATAAACGTCCTTTGTAGCTCTTGTCGGTAGACATTACCAACATCTGACTGTCATCGTCAAATCGTTGTACTGTTGGGTTTTGTGTTATGTAAACGATGTTCCCGTCAGGTTTTTCGAAGAGATAGAAATCTGTTTCAGAAGCATAGTAATATAAATTGAGCTTACCTGCAATTAGGTACTCAACAAAAACAACTTTGTCTACACCCTTTACCCTGATGGTTTTGGAGGTATAATGTCTATCGTTGTCATCCAACTTGTAACCAGCAATTTGAGACGGTGTAAAGCGTTGAGGTTTTGTGTTTTCTCTTTTCTTAAACTCGCAAACAATAGCATTCGATTGTTCTGTCTTATAATTTATAAAACCTGCTATTGTATCGTTTTCATTCGATATGATATATCCTTTTCTGAAGTTGTTTTGAGCATATGTATACACACTATTCGAGAATAATAAAATAAAAATTGCAAAAAATAAATGTATCTTCATTAAAAAAAGAGTTAAAACACAAAGAAAAGTAAATTAATGAAAACAAACAATTCCATTTGTGCTTTTTACATTTAAAAGATACAATATTTGCAACTTCGTTTACATCTTATTGATATATTTGGTAAAATTATGAAAGCTAAAATTTATTATATCTTTATACTTGTTGTTGTTTGTTTAACAACTCTCGTTCTTCAATCGTGTAGTAATGACAAGGGGTACGATTTGGGAAAGTTTTACGTTGTACTAGCTACAGTTACTCCTCTCGATAATGGTGAGGAGGCATATTACCTAACCATGGACGATGGATCTACATTGTACCCTGTTGCATCAACTACAAACTATAAGCCAAAGAAAAACCAACGAGTTTGGGTCAACTTTACTCCACTTTCAGATAAACTGAGTGGATACGATCATTATGCTAAGATAAATGGAATAAGAGATGTCTTGACTAAAAACATTGTAGCCTTGACTGCTGATAATGAGCTTGAAATAGGAAACGACCCTATTGAACTACTCCAATATTGGGTTGGAGATAATTATCTCAATATCCATTTTGGATACAATACTGGTGGCGAAAAGCAACACTCAATTAATTTGGTTGAAAATAAAATTACAAATCAGCCTACCCTAAGCCGTGATACAATTACTGTCGAATTAAGGCACAATAGAAATGGTGATCCAGAAAATTACAAGGCGAAGAATTATGTCGCTTTTGATCTTCGCCAATTACAACAGGAAGGTACGACTTCGATCAATTTAGTATTCAAGATACAAGGGTTTAATAATGAGAAAAAAGAATATAGTATTACCTATAATTATGGAAATGCGAATAAGAATTTGTTTGACAACGAAGGACTTAGAGGGCTGTCTGACACTTTCAGTCTGAATCGAAATGCCTCATCAGATTACGTTGAATAGTTATAATAATAAAACAAACATAAACTACCTAATGAGGTAGTTTATGTTTGTTTTATAGGCTAAAGTTTAGACCTTATTTTAAGATAAAGCAGCGATTGCAGATCCAATAAGATTCGCGTTTTCCATTTGGCTAATGTCAACACGCACACTACTGTGTCCTAACTTAGCTAATACATGATGAAGTTCTTTTAGAACTAATTCATTATAGTTTTTCCCTTTTTTATAATCACTCCAAAACAGGCTACCTTCCGCAGTTAGTTGTATTTTTTGTATCGAAGGATCATTGGAGACCAACACTAGCACTAAACCAGCAAGAGAGGCAGCTACTAATTTGGCAGATCTCTCATAAATATGGTTTGCAACTTCGACATACTTTTTTTTATGAATATCAGGATAATTCATGATATGGGTTAACTTCTGTGCGTCAAATTTCTCTTCAAATTCGGCACAAGGAAATACCGATTTGAGAATTTCGCCCAGATACATACCAGATACAGCCTTTTCGAAGCGTTGAGCACCTTTACTAATTGATTTAGCATCTACATTATCGTCAATAACAGTTAGATGTGGAGACGAAAAATTTCCAGACTCTAAATTAATGGGCACAAGCCCTTTTTGCGTATAAGCAGGATTCAGTTTTTTAATATGATCAGAATGTATGAATGTAGCCATATTGGTTCCTGTACCAACAATCAAGCCAATATACGCATCATACTCGCTCTTTGCTAAACCTGCAAATAAACTGGCTACAGTATCATTTATAACCTTTATATCGGTAAATTTCGCATTGCTTAGGTTTTTGTTTAGATATTCGAGCAAAGGTTTGCCAATCGGATTGTCAACCATTTCTTTTATATCCACGCCTTTAGTCCAACGCAAAAGTTTTGCATCACCATTAATCATCGACTCTGCTGGATAAGAAAAACAGTATCCGATAGGTAATTCTTCACCCAGATTAAGTTCGCTAATCAAATCCGCTATCTCTTTAAACAGTTGTTCTTGTGTATAACCAGGCGTTTTCATTACAGACAAGTCCTTTTTCCAGCCATTCTCTGGATGGATAGTAGCTTTGCCGTCTACAAACTCAACTACGGCGGCTCGATAATTAGTTCCTCCCAAATCAAGAACAAGGGCTTTACCCTTCTCAATATTTGTTTTAGGGTTAATGTAGGTTGGTAAACACTGTATTTCCATGTTTTCTTCTACAATCCCTTTTTCAACTTTATTTTGTAGAGACAAAGCAATATCTTTGAGATGCTGTGTCTTAAGCTTAAAAATGTTTTTTTTCATTATTGAGTTTTGCGAATTAATTACAATTTTTTAATTTTAAATGGGGTTATTAGACACAATCAATCCATTCGTCTTGTTATAGTCCAACGAAGACTCAACGGGTGTTAGACCAATAGCATGAAGCAATGAGTTTGCTGTTCTGACTACCATTGGTTCATTTTTAGTGATGTAGTTCAGCACCCTTGTTAATATATACTCTCGGGTATCTCCCAAATCGTACAAATTGTAATATGTATCTGTGAGCTGAAAATTAGGAGTGAATCCACCCTGATAATCAGACAACCCATATTTATTACTAACAAGGCAAACAATTGGATGAAGATCCCACCCGAAACGATTATCGGTATAGGTAACCGAGCCTACATTTTTACCTTCTGTGTTGTTGCCTACAATAATAATGTTTTCGCCAAAAAAAGGCTTCAGACCGTTAATTACAGCTTCCGATGCAGAAGCTGTTTCCATACTGGTTATAACAAATAATCGTTGTAGATTAAGATTTTCTCCCACCCCTCCTTTTTTCATATAATCTGTATCAAAGCGAAGGGCCCGATTGCGTGCAGCATTTTTACGGTTATAAGTCAGATTGCAGAATACATCACCCAAAGCAGATGCTGGAGCTAACATTGTAGCTAATAATTGAGCACTAGTAATGATGCCTCCTTGATTAAACCTTAAATCTAAAATGAAATCATCGGGTCTGTTTTTTTTAAATTTAGAGAAGGTTGTTCTGAGTGTATTATTGAATGTCTCGTCATTTGGATCATTCTTGTTTATGCCTTGTGTAAAATGGTTATAAACCAAATAGGCTATTTTTCGTCCTTCATATTGATAGACAGTATCAACCAATACAGGATTATTCAATACATAGTCAGGAGTTAACATAATCACCTTCGATACATCGGATTGAGGGGTTTGTGAAATGCCCAACTTAGCGGTGATACCTGTATGTAACTTTTGAGCCAAAGCTACATCTATAGGTTGATCATTGATTGTCAGTATCCAATCACTACGCTTCAATTTACTTCTTGATGCTGGCGAGTTTGGCAATATATAAAGTACATGCAAAGCATAGGTGTCCAAGCTTTCGATGTGGTAAATTTTGAACTCGAAGCCTAAGGATTGATTATTACTCAAAGAAGAGTTTCTTATAGTCGCTGTTTTGCGAAAGATCGACGAATAATGATAACGACCTATTCCATTTTTTAACTTACCATCTTTGTTTGAAAGCAACGCCCTGAAGAAAACCGAAGGGTCTGCTTCTAAATTAAGTGCATCTTTACTAGGCATTTCCTCATTCCAATAATAATTGTTACGCATAACACCCTCTATCCAAAGATTGGTAGAGGTGTCAACAGGTGCTACATCAATACCATCACCACTCTCTTTACAAGAGTATATAGACATGGTTATTAGTAACAAAAAAAACAACTTATAGCCATTTTTCATTTCTTCAGAATTATTGCATTCGTAAAAAGCAAATATATAAATATTTTTGAAAAGTTTTTGTATATCAACTTATAGATTAATAAGTATAAGTTGATTATTTAAACTATTTCCATAAAAGACCACGCTAAGTAAAGGAGCGATAAAACTAAATATGAGGATTTAAAAGCAATAGCAGCTAACTTAAAATTTAGTTGTTTGTTTCCAGTATCACGGGGTTGAGCTAAACAAGATATTTCCCAAATCTTGCTTCTCATTCAAGAAAACAGTATTATATTTGCTCCGCAGGTTGCTCTGTTTTATTTTGAATTAGAACGTTATTGATTTTATAAAAGACAAGGATCTCGATGAAGACATACTATTTTTTTATGCTGATTGCAATATTATTTACCTCAGTTGCATGTTCAAACAAAGGATCACAATTTACAGTAGAAGGAAAGATTACGGATGCTGATTCGGTAACGCTTTATTTAGAAAAAAGAGCGTTAGATAAAGTAACTTTAATAGATTCGGTAAAGTTAGATAGTCAAGGAAACTTCAAATTTGAAGGTCTAATTACACCCTATCCCGAGTTTTATGTTTTACACATCAAAGGGCAAGTAATAAACTTTGCTATTGACTCGGTAGAGAATGTGAAAATAGAAGCATCGGGTAAAGATTTTGCAACGGGGTATAAAATAGAAGGCAATATTGCCAATCAACAAATTAAGGAAGCTGCATTGGCTCAGTACAAAGCCAGTAGGGAGCTGAACGACTTGCAACAGCAATTTGCAAAAAAAACACTTAACGAAGAAGGATACCTAACACAAATACAAACGATAGCTAATACCTATAAAGAAACAGCAACCAAAATAATAGGAGCTGACTTTAAAAGCCCAGCAGCTTACTTCGCACTATTTCAAAAAGTGAATGGCTATTTGTTTTTTGACCCTTACGACAAGCCAGATTACAAATTGTTTGCGGCGGTAGCAACCTCTTGGGATAGTTTTTATAACAACTCGCCTCGATCGGCTCACATGCGTGATTATACACTTATAGCCATGAAAGTGCGTAAACAGAGTGAACAAACTCCCGACCAGCTTTTGGATAAAGCAAATGAAGTGCAATCAGAAGAGTATTATAAGATTGAGTTGCCAGATGTTAATGCCAAGACGGTAACTTTGGCTTCGTTAAGGGGCAAAATTGTATTGGTTGACTTTACCGTATATCAATCGCCAGAATCCCCAGCACACAATATTGTACTAAATAGAACCTATGCAAAGTTTAAACCAAATTTGGAAATTTATCAGGTGTCTTTCGATTCTGATATCCATGCTTGGAAAAACGCAGCAGTTAATCTTCCTTGGATTACGGTACACGAAAATAAATCGGTAAGTTCAGATCTTATTTTTAAATATAATATACAAACATTCCCATCTTTATACTTAATAGATCGTAATGGAAATATAGTGAAACGCTTATCACCAAACGATAATGTAGATAACGAAATACAAAAAATAATATAAATAGCACTTCGGAGTTTGTTTTGTCCGAAATAATCGTTTATATTTGTATAAAGACATACTAAAAAGAAAAGGAGTTCTAGTCTACGATGGCGAGGATTCTTTTTCTTTTTATCACTTTAATAGAAGTAATAAATTAATTAATTAAGATTTTGCCATGGCTGTTACTTACATGACCGAAGAAGGTTACGACAAGTTGAGGGAAGAAATCAATCTTTTGGAAACAGTAGAAAGACCTAAAATTTCGAAACAAATTGGAGAAGCACGAGACAAAGGAGATTTGTCTGAAAATGCAGAATACGATGCAGCTAAAGAGGCTCAAGGAATACTTGAGTCAAAAATAGCTCAAATGAAGAACTTGTTAGCAAACGCTCGTATAATTGATAAAAATTCGATCGGAACTGATTTTGTGCAAATACTCAATCGCGTTACAATCAAGAATACCAAGAACAATCAGCAAATGACGTATACCTTGGTTGCCGAAAGCGAAGCTAATCTGAAAGAAAACAAGATTGCTATAAATACGCCTATTGCCAAAGGGCTAATGGGCAAAAAAGTAGGAGATGTAGCTGAGATAACTGTACCCAACGGCTTGGTAAGTTTTGAGATTATTGAAATTACCATCTAAATAAATTTATATGGCAAGCATTTTCAGTAAAATAATAAAAGGAGAAATACCTTGTTACAAGATCGCAGAAAATGAACGCTTTTTTGCATTCCTCGACATAAAACCGATGGCCAAAGGGCACGTACTGGTTATCCCCAAGCAGGAGACCGATTACCTGTTCGATCTGGACGATCAATGCTTGTCAGAGATGATTGTATACAGTAAGCAAATAGCAAAAGCCATTCAAAAAACGATTGCCTGTAAGCGTGTTGGTATAATGGTGATTGGTATGGAAGTACCTCATGCCCATATTCATTTGATTCCTATAAATAAGGAAGGCGATATGAGTTTGGCAAACGAGCGATTAACCTTAGCACCAGATGAGTTGAAGCAAATAGCAGATACAATTGCTCCATCCATCGCAAAGCTTTAGCTATTTTTTTGATAGATAATACAGCTAGGGATGCGGTTCAGCATCCCTTTTTTGTTATTGTATGGTAAAGAGAGAACTCTTTTAGCAAGCCTACCGCTTCATGTAACTTCCCCCGAATACCGAAAGAGGGGTATTGGTGCTTTATTGATGAAAGAAATGATTTAATTGTTCCCTAATAAGGGATATACAAAAACATCATTAAGTGTAGATAAACACAACCATGCAGTCAAGAAGTATCAGAATCTAGGCTTTAAAATAATCGAAGATTGTGAGCATGATTAGTTGACGTTGCTAACTCTAGCCTACGACCAATTCGTGAAATTCGAGGTAGTTCTTTCTGTTAAACGATGTCTTTATGCATGTACATATATTTGGTATTTAGATTATTTTTGTACCACAATATGTATTATAGGCCAATCGATCAAAACAAGTCTCTGTTTTTTCATTTATATTTGTCGGATAAACAGAATAGTATGCTGGTAAAAGTATTTGGTGCAGCCCTTCAGGGAATCGATGCCACACTAATCACGATAGAAGTAAATTGTTCAAAGGGCATTAAGTTTATGCTCGTAGGTTTGCCCGATGCCTCAGTTAAGGAAAGCCACGAACGCATCCTGTCGGCATTGCAAGTCAATGGGTATAAATTTCCACGTCAACAGGTAGTCATCAATATGTCTCCAGCCGATATAAAGAAGGAGGGGTCGGCATACGATTTGCCACTTGCTGTGGGTATACTGGCGGCTTCGGGTACATTGAATGCCGATAGGCTAGAGCATTATATGCTGATGGGCGAATTGTCATTGGATGGATCTATACTTCCCATCAAGGGTGTTTTACCTATTGCAATTAAAGCCCGTGAATTGGGCTTTAAAGGATTAATAATACCCAACAAAAATGCACAAGAAGCAGCCGTTGTTAACAATCTGAATGTATATGGTGTGGATACCATAACTGAGGTGGTCGAATTTTTGAATGATGCACATGCACTTAGTCCTACTGAGGTCGATACTCGAGAAGAGTTTTTACGAAACCAACAAGGTTTCGAGTTTGACTTTTCGGATGTAAAAGGGCAAGAAAATGTAAAACGAGCTATTGAAGTGGCAGCAGCAGGGGGACACAATATTATAATGGTGGGGCCTCCTGGTGCAGGGAAATCGATGATGGCAAAGCGAATGCCCTCTATTCTTCCACCTTTTAGCCTTCACGAAGCACTCGAAACAACCAAGATACACAGTGTTGCAGGCAAGACAGGTACAAACACCTCACTGATGGCTCTTCGCCCTTTCCGCTCCCCCCATCATACAATATCAGATGTGGCAATGGTAGGCGGTGGTGTTTATCCACAACCTGGAGAGATTAGCTTGGCTCACAATGGGGTCTTGTATTTAGACGAACTTCCAGAGTTTAATAGAAGTGTACTTGAAGTATTGAGGCAACCCCTCGAAGACCGATCTATATCCATATCACGAGCTAAATTTTCGGTCGAATACCCTGCCAGTTTTATGTTAGTATCATCTATGAATCCTTGCCCCTGCGGATACTTTAATCATCCTGAAAAAGAGTGTGTATGCTCACAAGGCGTGGTTCAAAAATATTTAAACAAAATTTCAGGTCCACTGTTAGACCGAATCGATATTCAGATAGAAATAGCCCCCGTACCTTTTGAGGAAATATCAAGTACTTCAATTGCCGAAAAAAGCGAGTTGATTAGAGAGCGGGTCATCAAAGCAAGACAAATTCAGGCAGAGCGTTTCGCTGACGAAAAGGGAACGTATTGCAATGCGCAAATGTCGACCCGTTTGATGCGTAAATATGCCATGCCAAGCGACGAGGGTGTTCAATTGTTAAAACTGGCTATGGATCGATTTAAATTATCAGCTAGGGCATACGATCGTATACTGAAGGTGTCAAGAACAATAGCCGATTTAGACCAATCAGTAGATATACAGTCGAAGCATTTGGCAGAAGCTATCAACTATCGCAATCTCGATAGAGAGAATTGGTCTAACAGGATTTAACATAATATTAATAAAATAATATTATTATATAT
>JBDLTH010000104.1:0-4643 GCA_039799165.1 Bacteroidota bacterium | reverse complement strand
GAAAAACGGATAAAACACGTATCATATGAAAAGACATTTATTAATTGGTTTAGTCTGTATAAGCAGTCTGTTTTCGCAGCTTGCCTGTCAAACTCAACCCCAAACTCAATCCACCCCCCTGCCCATGCAAGCATTAGATTCATTACTAAGTAGCTACATCAGCCAGCCCGTCTACTATGCCGAATATGGCAACCGAGGCTGCCGCTTCGAGTTGTACATTAACGGTGTTTTGGTCGATCAGCTCAGAGGCAAAGGCACCATCGGCAAAACGGCAACCACCATCAATCCTGAAATTTTGAAATCGGGCAAACAAAAGGTCAAACTACGGCTGTTTCCGTATCCCAAGGAGACACGAATAAGCAACGAAAACCCCTTTCAGCTCGAAATTGGCTACAACGATTTTTCCGTTGAGGTAGGCCCTCAGGAACAACGCCCTTGGCATGTATCGCTAACCATGCCGCCCATAAGCGTCCCTTCCGAAGGCCTGCCGTATTACGAGTACGAAGGCACATTTGACGCCAACGTACCCTACCGTATCCACAATTGGAGCAACTGCATCGATCTGCGTCAAATACCCGACATTGAAGAGCGGGTGGTGGCTGAGTTCAACAAAGTGCGTCAATGGATGGTCGATCGTGAGTTCGATTCGATCAAAGCCTACTATGCCTACCGTGACAATGAGCTCGCTGTATGCCTCTACGAATCGACAAAAACACAAGCGAGGGATTGGAAAAGAACATGTAATGATATATCTGACGAAGATTTTGGAGATTTTCTGCCGATAGAAGAGTATGAGATGTTGTTTTCGGCAGATGGCAAAGTTGTAACATTGCATTCCAAAAAGAAAAGGGGGTTTAATAGTGCTTTGCTCAAGATCAAAGAAATAGAAGGGACTTCCCAGTATCGTTACGACGCTTTTCATCTTAACTTAGGCATACGTGAAGGAACGAACGAGTTGATCGCCATTGTAGGCTAAGTAATGCAAGGCATGGGTTTTTAAAAAAACGGATTTTGGCTATACTTAGGGGCATTTGCATATTTATGTATAAACATATACCTTTAACGCACCGTGCATTTGATAAGCGATGTGCAAACAAAACAACTAGAATATAAACAATCAAAAGAACTGTGTGGCTTAAATGACCACAGGCAACACTTCAATAATTATGGCTACAAACAGAGAATGGCATACACTCAAACAATACGAAGAGATATTATTCGATTACCACGAGGGTATAGCACGTATCACCATCAACAGACCCCGTTATCACAACGCCTTTACGCCTACCACATCGAGCGAGATAAGCGATGCTTTGAGTATCTGTCGTGAAGATCAGGAAATATATGTTATTGTGCTTACAGGTGCAGGAGATAAAGCATTTTGTTCGGGAGGCGATCAGAATGTAAAAGGGGTAGGCGGATATATCGACAAAAACGGCGTTCCTCGCCTCAATATATTAGATGTTCAAAAACAAATCAGATCGATGCCTAAACCCGTTATCGCTATGGTAAATGGGTATGCAATAGGTGGTGGGCATGTGTTGCATGTAATATGCGATTTGTCTATTGCCTCTGACAACGCCATCTTCGGACAAACAGGACCTCGTGTAGGTAGCTTTGATGCAGGATTTGGGTCGTCGTATCTGGCACGCGTAGTAGGTCAGAAAAAAGCCCGTGAAATATGGTTCTTATGCCGTCAATACTCCGCACAAGAAGCGTTGGATATGGGATTAGTAAACACGGTTGTGCCTTTGGCAGATTTGGAAGACGAAACCGTAAAATGGGCTGACGAGATGATGCGATTAAGCCCCATGGCATTGCGTATGATAAAAATGGGATTAAACGCCGAACTTGACGGACAGGCAGGTATTCAAGAATTTGCAGGCAATGCAACAATGCTTTATTACCTAACAGACGAGGCACAGGAAGGGAAACATGCTTTTTTAGAAAAACGCAAACCTAATTTTAAGCAATTTCCTAAATTTCCTTGATTGTCGATCAACCTTTTTTTGTATTTTCTCTTACAATGATATAAGCTAAGCCAATGAAAATAAAGACTAAGATCATACCGCATACCCTGCAATTTAGGCGTCCAGCAAAGACATCACGAAGCACATACACCGACCATCGAATATGGTATGTGCTTGTATATGATGCCGACAATGTAGCGCATTGGGGTATAGGAGAATGTGCTCCATTGGTTGATTTGAGTTGTGATTACAACGACGGGTATGAGCAGACATTGGCTACATGTTGTGCCGAGTTAGAAAAAACAGGCTTACTAAACATAGACAAATTACGTCCATACCCTTCTATTCTTTTTGGATTAGAAACGGCAATGAAGCACCTGGAAACACAACATTTTACACTCTTTGATACCCCTTTTTCGAGGGGTGAAGCAGGTATACCCATCAATGGACTTATTTGGATGGGAGATATGGATTATATGTTGGAGCAAGTCGAACAAAAATTATCTGAAGGCTTTAATTGTATCAAACTAAAGATCGGAGCAATTGATTTTGAGAAGGAAATCAGTCTGTTAGAAGGTATTCGTAAACAATATACAGCCACACAAATAACGTTGCGGGTAGATGCCAACGGAGGATTTTCGGTGGCAGAAGCTCCTGACAGATTGGAACGCCTAGCCCAATTGGATATACATTCGATTGAGCAACCTATAAAGGCACAACAATGGGAGCAAATGGCAAGTCTCTGCAAAAATACACCGCTGCCGATAGCCTTGGATGAAGAGCTGATAGGAATAAATAAGCCCGACGACAAGAGGCGTTTGTTAGAAACCATACAACCTCAGTATATCATATTGAAGCCCACACTACATGGAGGTATTGCAGGTGCAACGGAATGGATAGAGCTTGCCAAAGAACTTCATATTGGCTGGTGGATCACATCGGCTTTGGAGTCGAATGTCGCACTCAATGCCATTGCTCAGTGGACGGCATCGTTAGGTGTAACACAGCATCAGGGCTTGGGTACGGGTATGCTTTATGTCGAGAATGCACTAATACCCTTGACTATCAAATCGGGGTATCTGTGGTTTGATCCTCATCAGGATGTAAACCTACTCGATACCAATTACTTGTCGATATAAGTATACATACCATGTTCAACTTCGATATAAACAAACAAGTCATTACCATCGAGGGCAGGTCTTACTCTCCAGATGTATTTCGAGATGGGCATGACTTACCCGATTTTCAATCTCGGTCTCCGTTCCATACCCATTTGTTTGTTTTTCTGAAAGAATGGTTTTCGGATACACCTAACATAAGGGTGCAAACATCGGGGTCGACAGGCAAACCGAAAAGTATTGAGGTGCAGAAACAAAAGATGATGCAAAGTGCAGCACTTACTTGCTCTTACCTTGGGTTGCAGTGTGGGTGTTCAACCCTGCTTTGCATGCCTTTACAATACATTGGAGCTAAAATGCTTGTTGTACGCTCTTTGATAGCAGCACTCGATTTGCATTTGGCAACACCCAGTGGTAATCCGCTGAGGCATGTAGATTATCCTATTTCTTTTGTTGCAATGACACCTTTACAAGTATTTAATACCTTACAATTGCCGATAGAGAAAGAGCGATTGTCGCAAATAGATACAGTAATTATAGGAGGAGGATCTGTTGATACACAACTGCAAAATTTGCTCAAAGATTTACCCAATAAAATATATTCTACCTATGGCATGACCGAAACCCTATCGCACATAGCCTTACGTAGGCTCAATGGTGCAGATGCGTCCGATCATTACATACCCTTCGATGGGGTGTTGCTATCATTGTCTGACCAGCAAACGTTGATTATAGATGCTCGTCATGTGTGCGACGACCGACTGTATACGACCGATGTTGCCGAAATTTATCCAGATGGTAGTTTCTCGATATTGGGCAGAAAAGACAATATAATAAATAGTGGAGGCATAAAGATACAGATCGAAGAACTGGAATCATTACTAAAACCATACATCAACTGTATGTATGCTATAATATCACTGCCCGACCCCAAGTTTGGAGAAATAATTGTTTTAGTTGTTGAAAATACAATTGCAGACAGCACAGCTATATTCAACCATTTGCCAACATATTATGTGCCAAAGAAAATCGTACAAATACCGTCTATTCCACTGACCGAAACAGGGAAAATAGATCGAGCTACACTAAAAAAGGCAATTGCGACAAGCTACAAGTAGTGTTTTTTAACCCAATACGAGCAGTAAAGCATCAGTAAAACATGTATATTTGCTGTTTATTGTATAAATTACGCCTAGTATATTCGCTATTTTGAGTAGTAAAAAACCAATGATAAAGAGTTACCTATTTGTATATATTACTGTTGTTGTTTTCTTCTGTTCGTGCGGAAGTACGCAAAATATATCCTATTTTCAAGATTTAGATCAGTTTAGCTACCTAAGAGCAGAAGCGTCTAGATTAGATTCGGTCTATCAAGCCACTATCAAGCCCAAAGATGAGCTGGCCATTGTGGTATCGTCTATCGAGCCTCAAGCCGTACAGCCTTTCAACCTACCCTCGGGGCAAGGAAAAATTGTATCGTATCTTGTAAATAGCGAGGGAGACATAAACTTCCCCACGTTGGGCAAAATAAGCTTGGGTGGGCTAACTACCGAGC
>JBDLTH010000103.1:0-52653 GCA_039799165.1 Bacteroidota bacterium | reverse complement strand
TCATTTATCTAAAATGCTTATACCTGAGCAACTCTGACGACTTTGCCAAAGAGCTAAGTCAACTAGCACCTTTTATTAATGATAGAACAGCTTTGTTTTATTATATAATGAACGATCAGTACGCTCATTTTCAGAAGAGAGCCGAAAAAAAGCTGTCCAAGAATAGAACAGAATTGTTGATTAATGCTTTTTTCGAGACGTTAGACGAACCCGAAACACAGATGAGTTTAGAGGATGTACTCAATGGTACAGATTTAGCTACATCAGACTATTTCTCATACCTGTCGTCGTTCGATGCTAGCCTTGAACTAGATAATAGCACAAATATATTAGGTAAAGATTTCTTAGAAGATGAACCTAAAGAGGAAGATCTTTTAGAGATAGAAGATGATATAGTAGCTAGACCCACACTGATAGCCGATATATCTGATGAGTTGGAATTGGAAGAAAACGGTCCTCAACTAAAACATCAAGATATAATTGATCGATTTATTGCCAATTCGGCTAATGACGATACTTTCCGTATAGACCTGAGTACAGAGGAGGAGACACGAACTGAAGAGGAATTAGATAATCCTGAACCCACTCCGAGTGAGGATGAGTTAGAAACCGACTATTTTTTCAGTCAAACTCTTGCTAATATTTATATTAAACAGAAGAAATATAATCGAGCTCACGAAATTATTCGGCATTTGAGCTTGAATTATCCCGAAAAAAACATTTACTTTGCAGATCAATTGTCTTTTTTGGAAAAACTTATTAAAAATACGAATATAAACAAATAACATATATGGGAACTGTTCTTTCTATTCTATCAGTAGTGGTATCTATATTTTTGGTACTCGTTGTTTTGGTTCAAAACTCAAAAGGTGGTGGGCTATCTGCAAATTTTTCTTCGTCAAACCAGATTATGGGAGCTCCTAAAACGGCTGATTTTTTAGAAAAAATAACGTGGGTTCTAGCTGGTACTGTTATCGTGCTAAGTTTGATTAGTGCTAAATATGTAACATATGCTTCTCATACAAATCAGCCTAATCAAATATCGGTTCCTGTTGATAATACACAAGCTCCTGATATGCAATCGCCACAACCAACAGCTCCTGCAGAGCAACAAGCTCCAGCATTGCCTCAGCCAATGCCTGCAAATTAATTACTTGCTAATAGAAAAAGAGTGAACAACATACTAGTATTCTAGTAAAAAATATACGAAGACCTTGAGTTAATATAAACTTAGGGTCTTATTTTTTATACTACATTTGTATTTCAAACCAAAGACAATGACCCGAAAAAAGAAAGAATTACCATTGATACCCTCCGTAGAAGTTGTTGATATAGCTGCCGAAGGCAAAGCAATAGCCAAGATAGACAATCTGGTAGTGTTTATACCCTTTGCTGTACCAGGAGATATAATTGACCTACAAATAAGCCGAAAGAAAAACAAATATGCAGAAGGAAAAGTTGCCCGTTTCATCAAATATTCGGATAAAAGGAGCGAAGCATTCTGCGAACATTTTGGTGTATGTGGTGGATGTAAATGGCAAATGTTGCCTTACGACGAGCAATTAAAATACAAACAAAAGCAGGTAGAAGATAATCTTGAGCGCATAGGGAAGATCGAACTTCCTCAAGTTGCACCTATCTTAGGCTCTGACAAGACGGTCTTCTATAGAAACAAACTCGAATATTCGTTCTCCAACAAGAAATGGCTCACATGGGAGCAAATTCAATCAGATGAGACGTTTGATAATATGAATGGTGTAGGCTTTCACATACCAGGCATGTTTGATAAAGTATTGGATATAAATAAGTGTTGGCTACAAGATGATATTTCGAACCAAATTCGCAATTTCATACGTGAATATAGTTACGAAAAAGGATATACTTTCTTTGACTTACGAAACAAAGGTGGCTTGTTGCGAAACATGTTTGTACGCACATCTACCACTGGCGAACTGATGGTCATTGTTGTTTTTTACGATAACATGCGTGCTGAGCGTGAAGATCTATTGACAGCTATAGGAAATCGATTTTCTCAGATAAGCTCACTGCTTTATATTATCAACGAAAAAGCAAATAATACCATCACCGATCAAGTTGTATTGACATGGAAAGGCAATGACGCTATATACGAAGAGATGGAAGGCTTGAAATTTAAAATCGGACCTAAATCGTTTTACCAAACGAATAGCGAACAAGCCTACAACCTGTATAAGATCACACGAGATTTTGCAGGACTTACTGGAGATGAACTTGTTTATGATCTATATACAGGCACTGGTACAATAGCCAATTTCGTGGCATCGAAGGCTCGGAAAGTAATAGGCATAGAGTATGTCGAAGAAGCAATTCAAGATGCTGTGTTCAACTCTACTAATAACGAAATAGACAACACACTATTTTATGCTGGAGACATGAAAGATATACTTACACAAGACTTTATCAACGAGCATGGTAAACCTGATGTAATCATAACCGACCCCCCACGTGCAGGCATGCACGATGATGTAATCAATGCAATATTGTTTGCAGAACCCGAACGCATTGTATATGTAAGCTGTAATCCAGCAACACAGGCTCGAGACTTAAGTTTATTGGATATAAAATATAAAGTAGATAAGGTGCAACCCGTAGACATGTTTCCACATACCCATCATGTGGAGAATGTGGTACTACTATCAAGAAAATAAATAATAGAGACGGTACATAAAACAAAAAGATATGATTATAAAACATTTCACAGACAACGATTTGTACAAGTTTTCGGTAATGCTTGCCATACAAAAATTGTATCCTTGGGCGTATGTTAGATATGAATTTATCAATCGAGGAAAAACTCAATTTCCAGAAGGCTTTGCCGATAGATTAAAAGAAGAACTGCAAGCCATGAGTTCTTTAAAATTGACAAAAACAGAAAAAAACTTTATCGAAAAACGATGTTATTTTTTCGACCCTGCTTTTATTGACTTTTTAGAAGGATATAGATACAATCCCGAAGAAGTTCATATATCGCAAGAAGGCGGAGATCTACGTGTACATATCGAGGGCTATTGGTATCGCACGGTATTATGGGAAGTGCCTTTGATGGCAATGATATCCGAGTTGTATTTTATTATGACAGGAAACCAGGCTCAAGAGTTTGAGAAAAAAACACAAGATAAAGCCTTAGGTTTGGTAGAGCTTGAAGCCGATTATTCGGATTTTGGTACACGCCGACGCTATTCGTTTGATGTACATGACAAAGTAGTAGGTATCCTTAAACAAAACTCGGGCGATCGATTCAAAGGTACCAGCAATGTCTACCTTGCCATGAAATACAATACCACCCCAATAGGAACAATGCCACACGAGTGGTTTATGTACCACGGTGCCTTATATGGTTATAGAGCTGCTAACATGAAGGCTCTGGAGGCATGGGTAGAAGTGTTTCAAGGGAGTTTAGGAATCACATTGACTGATACCTATACAACAGACTCGTTTTTCAAATCGTTCAGCTTAAAACAATCTAAACTGTTTGACGGGGTACGTTGCGACAGTGGTGATGTGATTGAGTTTACAGAAAAGGCGATTAAGTTTTATATCGAAAACAGAATAGATCCTGCTTCTAAAACAATTGTATACAGCGACTCGTTGAATTTGGACGAAGTAAAACGAATCAAAGATTATGTGAAAGGGCGTGTACACGACACCTATGGTATAGGAACTTATTTTACGAATGATGTGGGAGCAAAACCCTTAAATATTGTAATTAAGTTGTCGGAAATAAAGCCAAATAAGAAAACCGAATACTTAAGTGCTGTAAAGCTTTCGGATGTAGCGGGTAAGCATACCGGTGACAATAAAGAGATTGAGATTTGCAAACTCACACTAGGTATTTAGTCGTCCCTTAATAACGGCTTAATTTGCATATATCCAATATGTTATCTTGTAAAATACTTGTGTAAATCTGCAAGAATATGTATCTTTAGGTATCATTTCTTGCAGATTTATTATGTTGACACCAAGTAAAACGGATTCTCAGAAGAGTTTGTTCTTCTCATTGGAAGATAGTTTGAATCAAAAACATCCTCTTTATATTTTAGCCAATAAAATAGATTGGGCAACAGCATTAACATACTACTTGCAGCTGCGGCTTTTAACTTCAAAAGGATGATGAATATCTATAAAAAGATCCTTCTCCATATTATCAAAATAATACAAGCTAGTGTTTTTGATAAATTATATCCAAAGTTGGGCTTATTAAGGGGCGACTAACGAAATTTTTTATCTAAATCTGAATCTTCTATCACCGATATAATTAATTTGCCATCGGGGGTATATTTGTGTGAAGATAATGCAAATAATCGATTGATAATATTGCTTATTTCCTCATCGGATAGTTTGTATCCATAAGAGATGGCTGCGGCATGTGCCATTGACAAAGCTAAAGACTCCTGTATCTCATCCTTTACGTCGCTACCTGTTTCGATACTTTTAGAGACCATATTACGCACCAATTCGGATGGATTTACTTTATCTACCTCCGATGGTACCCCATTGATGGCATACGAATTATTCCCTAGATCGCTCAGATCAAAACCGATAGCCTCCAGATCCTCGATAAGATAAGGAATCATAGCCGCCTCAGACGATGAAAACTCGATAATCTCTGGAAATAGAGAGCGTTGCGAAACACCTTTCTTTAGTTTGATACTTTGCAGAAACTGATCGAAAAGGATGCGTATATGAGCTCGGCGTTGATCGATCAGCATCAAGCCAGACTTGACCGATGTTAGAATATATTTGTTCTTGTATTGATAATGCAGTGTTGATGTATCAACGGATACCTGTTCATCCTTATTCGAGTCGAACAAGTTTGGTGTAGTATCGTCAATTTCAAACGTATGTTTATCCAACAGTTGCTCCTCTTTTTCAAACCCATTGTAAAGAGCTTCCCAGTTAAAATTAGGACGATTATAAGTGGCTCCAGCGGATGCCGTAAACGGATTATAAGATTGGTTGACATTTATTTGAGGTCTAGTAGCAGTTGCCCCGCTACTCCTGTCATGTATGGGTATATCAATAGCATCATCTGTATCAAAATCGATCGTAGGCACTTCGTTAAATTTGCCCAATGCCTCTTTGACTGTGGCAGCTAAGATTTGCCAGATCGGTTGCTCATTCTCGAACTTGATCTCCGTTTTGGTCGGGTGTATATTTACATCAATAGAGTCTGGATCGACTTCTAAATAAATAAAAAAATGAGGACTATCGCCAGTTGCAATCAAGGGTTCGAACGAAGAGGTGATCGCTTTTGCAAAATATGGATGTCGCATGTATCTACCATTGACAAAAAAATATTGCAACGATCGGGTTTTACGTGCCGAGTCGGGTTTTCCAACAAAGCCATATACTTTGGCTATGGTTGTTTCTATTTCTATCGAGATCAGTTGCTGATTAAAGTTTTTGCCAATTATATTTACAATCCGTTGCTTGAGGTTTGAAGCTGGATATTTCAGAACCTCCACATCGTTTTCGATCAGCGAGAATTCTATTTCGGGATTAACAAGTGCGATACGTTCTAGTTCGGTCAATATATTTCGTCGCTCGGTTTCGTTCGATTTCAAAAATTTACGCCGAGCAGGTACATTATAAAATATATTCTTTACCGCAAAGTTACTACCCGTCGAACATCCTATTTCGATTTGCTTCTCAACAGTTGATCCCAAAATAATCAAATGAGTACCTACCTCATCCTCCTCCCTTTTTGTTTTGAGTTCGACATGAGATACCGCCGCAATAGAAGGCAAAGCCTCACCTCTAAACCCCATTGTGTTTAGGGCAAACAAATCTTCGGCAGTACGTATTTTGGATGTGGCATGCCGCTCAAAAGCCAATCGAGCGTCAGTGCTTGACATTCCTTTACCATCATCTATCACTTGAATGAGTGTGCGTCCTGCATCTTTAATAATGAGCTGGATATGACTTGCCCCTGCATCAATTGAGTTTTCCAATAACTCTTTTACAATAGAGGCTGGTCGTTGTACAACCTCCCCTGCTGCAATCTGATTGGCTATCGAATCGGGCAGTAAGCGAATTATATCAGTCATCTTTTTCTATGGTCTGTGTTGGTGAATTATCGAGTAGCGAATTTGCAGCCTCTTCAACAATGGCTCTATTCGATCGTTTTGGCTGTCCCGAAGTACTCTTTTTCTTTTTTACATCCCTAAAGATATCGTACTTATCAGTAGGTCTCAGATAATCGTACCATTCAAAATCTTTGAGCTTTCCCTGATCGGGTGTGAGCTCAGGGATAGGAACCATTTTGCCAACTGACTTGGGCCAAAGTTTTATCTTTTGAATCTTTTTTTCTTTAAAATCGATCGACAAATAACTGCTTTCAGTCTGATTCATTCCGATTCTTGATTTGTCTTTCTCTTCGGGATAAAATATCGACTCTGCATTTCCTTGAATCAATAGATGCTTGATGCCTTTGCCCTCGAAATATGCTTTTAAATCTTTTCCTTTTAATTGATTGTAATGAATTGAATCAACATCTTGAATAGCAAAAGCATTGGGTCGGACATGTGCCATTTCGACAGTGCTATCGTTAAAGAAAACACTGATCGTATCTCCTGCTATTTGTTGTGTTTCGTTCCATAAAACAGGGTCTTTGTATAAATACAATATCGAGTCTCTGCTGCTAAATTGCAATGAATCTGCAACACCTTGCACATCGGTACGGTAGAAACGAACACCCTGATAGGCTCTAACTTCTCGATAGATAGAATCGGTTATCAACTTTAGGGTATCAGCATGTAGAAATAAGCTGTCCGATTGGGAGTATTCGATTGCTTGAGCCTGTTTGGTAGCCATAGCATATTTCGCAATATCGTCATAATAGCCATAATTACCTTTCAGTATTACTTTCTGGAGGGTATCTTCAAGAAACATATTACCAAACACTTCTCCATAGCCTTCTTTTTTGTGGTACGAAATTGAGTCTCCGATAAGACTTCTATTGCCTTCTTTGTTCAGTATACGTGATCTGTCGAGTAGCAAAGACTCTTCGGTGTTGGTATTATACCAGCCTCGCGTGGTGTAAATAAATGCACTATCGGCTTCGATCGTCGTAAAACCTCGCATCGTAGCCACTTTGTTGGCTGTGTTGTACAATAAAGTATCGGTATACATCAGAAACTTAGGGTTGGTAAGCACTACACTATCCTTGAATAATGCCTGACTTTTGGACGGTTCGTACTGCCCCCAAGTGGAGGTTAGCTCATTCAAGGTATCCACCAGCATACCTCCGTCAAAATAATATCCAATATCACGCACACGATCATAGTCGAGGCTATCAGTAAACAGGGTTACATCATCTTTGGTATTTACCAATCTGACCTCGTGGCGTATCCTCAATAGTTTAATATCACCCTCATACTCCAAATATTTTCCGTACAGAAATAGCGTATCTCCTTGCTCGACACGCACAGTGCCAAACGCCTGAAATCGATTGGTAGCCTGATCTAGATAAGCACTATCGCAATACATAAATGCTCCATCATGATACAATACTACATTGTCCTTCAGTACATCTACAGTAGTACCTTCGATGTTATAGAGCAAGTCGGCAGACTTCAGCTCAACAACTCGCTTACCTGATTTGGGTGCGGGTGCAGTGGGCAGAGGCTGTTGTTTTACACCTTGTTGCACCCATGCCTGAGCTGAAGTATATATAATGAGCAAGCACAAAATAGCAATCATGTGCATTTTGTGCCTGTTTTTGAAAATATTCATTTTCTCTTTATCCATTTTTTACCATTTGCCACAATATGCTTTAGCTATCATGACATTGTATAAATACAATCGATTTTTATTATTTCACCCAACCGTTATGCTGAAAATCGCAATTTTTCCAATCGTCATTAATTCTTACATACGTGGTTTTTATTTTGTCTTGCACCCATTTTTTCAAAACCTCTTGTTTTTTACGACCTTCTACTATTGACTTCATCACCTGATAGTCGTCAGACAAGTTCGCTTTATGTGCATTAACTCTTGTTTTTAGTCTGGCAATAGCCACTTTCTCTTTGCCCGAATTATCGATCATTGTAAAGGGTTTAGATACTTCTCCAACAGCCAATTTGTCAACTACCTTTGCTATCTCTTGTGGTAAATCCTTCATCTCGAAACGAGAAGTTCCTGCATAATTGCTGTTGTCGTTTTTATTTACCATCAAGCCCTTATTGTTTCGAGTGTTTTTATCTGTCGACACATACTGAGCAGCCGACTCGAATGTAAATTTCTTATTTTGAATATCCATCAACAAAGAGTCCATACGAGCAGTTGTTTTAGCTAACTCCTCGGCAGGTACTTTTGGTTTTAATAAAATATGACGAACATTGGCACGGTCGCCTCTTTTCTCGATCAACTGGATAATGTGATACCCGTATTCAGATTCTACGATGTTAGATACCTTTGTGGGGTCAGTCAAGGCAAATGCGGCATTTGCAAATTCGGGAACAAGCTCTGTACGTCCCATAAAACCTAACTCACCTCCTCGTTTTGCCGATTCGGTATCTTGTGAATAAAGCAATGCTAAGGTCGAAAAATCAGATTCTTTTTTATTTATTCGATCCGTAAACTCTCTAAGTCTATTTTTAACAGCATCGGTCTCTGCAACTGGTATAGCAGGATTCATGGTTAGAATTTCCACCTCTACTGTTGTTTGCATAAATGGCAAACTATCTTGTGGCAATTCAGTATAATAGTTACGTACCTCGGCAGGTGTTAATTTTACTTGACCCACCACTTTTTGTTGTACACGAGTTACAATTTCACTATCCCTAACCTGATCTCGCCACTCTTCACGTAGCTGGCTTACCGTTTTTCCTAAATATTCTTCAAGTTTTTCTTGCGAACCCATTGATGCTACTGCATTAGATATACGCCTATCTACCGTTCTGTTGATTTCGGACAGAGAAACATCAATGCTATCTATCTTGGCTTGGTGTAAAAATAATTTTTGAACCGCCAATTGCTCAGGAATTATACAATACGGGTCTCCATCAAAAGGCTCTTTTTCTAACTGCATTTGTAACTTTACGCCCTCAATGTCTGATTTGAGAATGGCTTCATCTCCAACCACCCACACTATTTGGTCGATAATGTTATCTTGTGCATTTATATTAAATAGAGTTAAGCTAAATAAGCTTAAAAAAAACAAGCTCTTTTTAAAAACGGTCATTCTTTATATATTTTTTTAGAGGCGGTAAATATAACAATAATAGAGTGAACTTAAAGTATGAATATATTAAAAGAAGTTATAGCCCCTTTGGACAAAGGCTATTTAGCCTCGGGCGTTCTGTCGATATGGAATTTAACTCCTTCGTCTGCAATTGCTTTTTTATATAAATCTTCTTCAAATTGCTTCAAAAAAGTTTCTCGGTATCTATTTATCAAAACCTCGGTAACCTGAGGTTTGGCATAGACATAGGGTGCTACAGAGCCCGCAAGTGCATACTCTTCGATATGAAGCAGGTATACGTAGCTCGAATCTTGTGCTTCAAAATTTTTATTGGATCTTACAAACTGATTGGCATCTCCGATGGGGACTGGAATATTTGAAACTACGTCATCGATGCTGATCCAACGGTCGTAGAAATAATCATAGATGACCGTATTTTGAATAGACGCTTTTTCGATGTTTTCTTTGGCAGCCTCGGTATTTGATTTGTACCATTGCTTCAAATTAGTTAGTTCGCGTGATGATCTGGGGACTTTGATAAAAAGACCTTTTACTAAGTTTGACTCCAATTTAAAACGATTCTGATTTTTATCGTAATATTCTTTCAATTCATTTTCAGATATTTTTTTGGATAATTCCTCTTTCAGTAATTGTTCTAAATATGTAAAAACAGTTAGCGATTGCCTGTAATTTTCAACTAATTCGTTTATTCTATCTTGATCTTCAATATTCTGCTTTGCCTTTTCATAAATTAACTCATCGTTTATCCACATACGAATATAGGCATCTGCCGATTTAGTGCTGTCTGCAGCATTCAAAGCCTCGGATATTGCATTGTCAAGGTCAGATTTATAGAGGGTCTTGCCATTGACAGATACTATTGGTTCTTTTTCTCTATCGAGGTCAGTCTCTCTTTTTGACTTGCAAGCTAATAGCACGATACATGACAATATTATGATGGTGTAATTTACTACAGCTTTGCTTTTTTCTTTAATCATCCTGTTTTTACTTTAGATCACGAAGTACATTTTCATTTACTTCTATCTTATACTTAGTTCGTAATTCATCCATCCACTCCTTCTCTAAAATGGCTTGATAATCGGCTACAACTTGCCCTAGGGCGTCGTCTAGCACCTCGGGTGTTGAAATTATTTTTCCTTCAACGAGACATTCAGGGTATCCAATAATTTCTTTTTCTAGTTTTTTCTTGTAGATAAACAGATCTACATAGGCATTTTCGCCTTTAGACCAAAGCCCTTTTTCGACAAGTACTGTAGTCTGTGCATCGCTATTTAGATTTTTGATTAAAATTTGATGTAAGTTAGTAGCCCCCTTGTTTTGTTCAATCAATGTCTTCGCTTTCTTTATTGTGTCCTTGTTCTTTGCATGTATAACGTAGCCTTTATATTTAGGCGAACTCCATTTGTATTTGGTTGGTTCTGCATCAAATAGACTTTGCAATGCAGGTCTATCAGATTGAGCTTTTCCCCAAATAAATTTATTCATCAGGTCGAAATACAGTATGCCATCGTGAAACTCTTGCGTTAAATGCCTAAACTCAGGGTATTCTTGAAACAGATCGGTACGTTTGGCTTCAATCAATTTATTCAAAATAAAATCGTTTGTCTTAAACTCAAGTATATCGGTCGACAAAGTATAATTGGTATACGGGTAGTTTTCGAGGAAATAAATAAAATCGCTGATGGTATATTTTTTATCCATCACTGTCAAGTATATTTGATTTTTGATCGGATTCAATGTCTTGAAGAACAGGCTGTCCGATAAATTATATTGATTGGCTACTCTCTCAAGTTCGTTATACCCTTTTTTGTCTACGCTATATGTATATTTCTCATTCAACAAGGATATCCGTTGGCGTGTGAGTTCTTCATTATAATCTCCATCGGGTATTGCCTTTAATATATTTTTCTTCATATCGTCCCACGCCATCAGGGGAAGTAAATCCACAATTTTGAAAATATGGTATCCATAATCTGCAAATATAGGTTGCGTAATGTCTCCCACATTTTTTATCGCATAGATAGGGGCTTCGAATGTGCTAGGCAAAGGTCTGTGCACACTGAACCAGCCAAGGGCACCACCTTGCTCAGCAGAAGCTTTGTCGAATGAATATTGAGAACATAATTTTTCAAAATCAGCTCCTTGCCTCAATTCGTCATATACTTTTTTTGAGAGATTTAGAATGCTGTCCTTTTGTTGCTGGGTCGAATTGTCGTGAGGAAAACGAAATAAGATATGGGCTAATTTTACCTGTCCTACATCAGGACGGCGACGGTGTACCTTGAGAATATAGTAACCCGTCTTGGTTCGTATTGGCTTGGTTATTGTCTTGGGTGGTGTGTTGTACATCACTTTCTCAAAATTATATGGAGAAGAGAAAGCGGTCTTCCATCCTACGTATCCTGGTATTATAGAATTTCTGAATACGGTGTCTTGTGAGTACTTTCGAACTAAGTCTTCGAAGCTACCTTCTTTTCCGTTAATAGCTAATTCTCTGATTTTTACGATCTGGTTATAGGCATTTATGGTATCTTTAGGTAGTAGGTCTTCTTTTGGAAAAGCGATAAACAGGCGACTGATTTCAATATTTTCTTTCAGGCGATCATAAATACGAGACGCTACCTTATCGGGCGATATACTATCGGTAAGGTATGGCCTTTCCATCTGTTCTAGGTAATCGGAATACTCTTTAATGAAGCTCTCCGTCTTATCTAAGCCTTGTTTTTTTGCCTCTTCTACATTCAACTTGAAATTGATGAACGATTGTAAGAAATCAGAAAGATTTTGTTTTTCATCTGCTCCATTTTTTGCGTCTTTTTGGTAGGCATATACAAAGTCCGATTTACGAACGGGTGTATTGTCAATCTTGAAAAGAACAGGGTCTGAATTTTGGGCTTGGCTAGGCAGGCAAAGAAACAGGTATGTAAAAACGGATACGAGTAGTTTTATCAAATTCATAAATCGAGGCATTTTTTAGCTGAAAAAGTTTCGGTACAAAGATATTAAGATTTTCTGATATTACTTGCATACTTTATATAGTGTATAGTGTATGACTTTTAAATAATTAACGATTGAACAAACAGGCGTAAAAAAGATTAAATTTGCACTTAGAATGAAAACATCGATTAATAAAGACATCATACGGCTTGCTATCCCCAATATAATATCAAACATTACGGTGCCTCTGCTCAGTATGGTGGATATGTCTATTGTTGGTCATCTGAGCCTCGAAGTATATATTGGGGCTATTGCATCTGCTACTCTTATCTTCAACTTCTTGTATTGGAGTTTTGCATTTTTACGTATGGGAACAAGTGGCTTTACGGCACAGGCCTTTGGTGCAAATAATGCAAAAGAATCGGCTAATGTCCTCCTCCGATCGCTACTCGTAGCACTGCTTATAGGATGTGTTATTATTGCATTGCAACGCACAATATTCGAAGCTGCATTTACGGTTATCAATTCATCTTCGGAAGTTAAAGCCTATGCTGCTGCATATTTTGACATATACATCTGGACAGCTCCAATCGTTCTTGCCATGTACACGTTTTCGGGATGGTTTATCGGTATGCAGGATGCACGTACGCCTATGTACATTGCCATAAGTGTAAATTGCATTAATATTGCACTGAGTATCTATTTTGTTTATGTACTGCATTTATCAATAGAAGGCATTGCATTGGCATCTGCCCTTGCACAACTATCGGGATTGTTAATGGCTATAGCTTTGTGGTATATAAAATACAAGCAGGTAAGATTACAGATCGATTTAAAGGTGCTGAAACGTTTAGATGCTTACATACCGTTTTTCAAAGTCAATTCTGATATCTTCATACGCACCATGCTACTGATAAGCGTTACTGTATTCTTCACATCCCAGTCGGCACGAATGGGAGACACAATGCTTGCCGCCAATGCTATACTGATGCAGTTGTTTATCTTATACTCCTACATTATGGATGGATTTGCTTATGCAGCAGAGGCGCTGACAGGGAAGTATATAGGAGCCAAACAAACGAACCAATTAAAACAGCTCATCAAATCTTTGTTTGCTTGGGGGCTAGCTCTTGCTGTTTTATTTACAAGTATATACGGATTATTTACCGAACAAATTATCGGGTTATTGACAGACAAACCCGACGTTATCAGCATCTGCAAGCAATATAAGATATGGGCATTGCTGATTCCGATTGCAGGCTTCTCTGCCTTCACCTGGGATGGCATATTCATTGGAGCAACTGCATCGAGACAGATGCACAACTCAATGTTTGTAGCAGCAACGAGCTTCTTTTTTGTATATTACATATCATACAAGCACTTAGGGAACAATGGTCTTTGGATGGCTTTTATTATTTATTTATCTATGCGAGGTATTATTCAAACCTTCCTCTTTCGAAAGATAAAGAAAGCTATCTCTCGAAATTTTGGACAGTAAATTTTGGAGAGATAGGCACTCATCGACGATCAGTAAATAGACCTTGCTTCTTAGGGTTAAAGCTCTTCGTTCGATCTTTAAGGTCAGCCCAGAAAGTTGTTTCCTAAATCAATCCGGTTCAGAATCAATGTCTAAAAATTCACTTTATCCTCTACTCTCTGTAATGTTTCTAACCTGAGTTAGATTAATAAAATAGAGCTGTTTGATTGTTTTTTTTGAGCATGGTATCTAATAGATGGCTTCTTAGGTAAAAAGATGTACGCTATTATCCCAGCGACTAACTTGGTTACGAAGTTTCCAAAAGACCGATGTCTTGAATGTTCAACTTGGCATATGTTTTTCAACCCATCATTTACGGTTTCTATCACAGATCGTTTCCTAAGTAATATTTTTTCAGATAACAATTTTTCGCCTTATATCGTATGTTTTACTCCATAAATATGAATAAAAATCAGGTATATACGATATCTAACCCTTGCTCCATGTATTAAAATACTGCTGTGCAATTTTGATGTAATCGTGGTGCTTTTCGATGAATAAGCAACTATCAGTCGAAAGTTGAGCAATTTGGTCTTTCTTTTGGATCAGTCCTTCGAGCTTTTCGAATATACTTTGTTTTGTGGGCAATACATTTACGATGGGCTTGTTGCTAGTCTCTTTTAATAGCTCGTATATTTCGGGTTCACCCCCACTTACTACAACTAACCCTTGTGCCATAGCAGCTAAAGCATTCATGCTAGGTGAATATGAGTATAGTTGATCGAGTAGCACATCACAGTCTCGCATCATTTGACAATATTGTTTGTAAGGTACAGATTCAGCTTTTACTATATTGCATTGATCTGGATATGTTTTGTATACATCCTGTAATACTTGGTAGAGCCAATCAGTTCCTTTGATTTCCGAACGCAATGTTTGTATTCCGATAAAGAAACGTAGTTTCTGATCACCTATATCTCGTTGACTAAATAGCTGCTCGGAGGTGTTGATTGGTTCCGCAATGTAGGTCAGTTTATCAGCAAAATGTGGTAGATAAGCAACATAATATTCGTACAGACATGCTATAATACCATCCGATCGTTCTGCGATTTCTCTATTTACACGTATTTTGTCGGGATTAGACCATGTGGCGATTAGTTGTTGAGCCGATTTTAGTTGTTCATCTCTATTAGGTATATCAAATTCAGAATACCGAAATGTTTGCTTGCCTAAGCAAGCTTGTAGCCAATAGCAGTCGTCGCCAAATGCACCCATAAATACCTTGCCATTGTTTTTTTTAAGATAATTAAATAGCTGTAGATTACGATCAGCTTTGAGGTCTAAAAAAAATGGGTTGATTAGTTGAACGACATCATAACCTTTAAAGTTCCAGAAATGAGTAGCCAGAAGACTAAGATATTTGACAGAGTCTATTATTCCATAACCATTCCGCAAAAGGTTTATATGCCGTGGATAGTTTTTGAAATTGTCCCCGTTGGATGCTACAGTAACATCATGTCCCAAGCATTTTAACCCTTGACCTAATGTCCAATGCAGATTGCTGTATTCGCCTAATAAGAGTATTTTCATCTTTTTTGCGTCTTTATTGGCTAGTACTCAGTTTGGTTCTGTGAATTTTTAGGGTTTGTCGTTGAGCTTTAACCCCAAGCCTTCCGCTTTTTCGAGCAAATAGGTATAAGCAGCATTGTATTCGTTAGCAATCACACCATCCATAATAGCATCCTTTATAGACGATTTAAGCCTTCCTACAATTGCCCCTTGCGGAATGTTGAATAGTTGCATAATTTCTTGCCCATCTATTGGAGGTTGGAAGTTACGTACATGATCTTTCTCTTCAATGTCTTTTAGTTTCTGACGTACAATTTCAAAATTACGCAAAACCCGTCTAACTTTATTGGGGTTTTTAGATGTAATATCAGCTTCGCAAAGAACCATTAAGTCGTCAATGTCGTCTCCAGCTTCAAATAATAGACGACGTACTGCCGAGTCGGAAACCGTATCTTCGACAAGAGCTGTGGGTCTCATGTGCAGACCTACCAGTTTTTGCACATACTTCATCTTTTCATTCAGAGGCAGTTTCATTTTTCTGAATATGTTGGGTATCATCTTTTCGCCAATGTAGTTATGATTGTGAAAAGTCCATCCATGCTTATTATCCCAGCGTTTGGTGGCAGGTTTAGCGATGTCATGCAAGATGGCAGCCCATCTCAGCCACAGGTTATCGGTTTTTCGTGCAATATTATCTAATACCATCAATGTGTGGTAGAAGTTGTCTTTGTGCCCTATACCTTCTTTTGTTTCTGCCCCTTTGAGAGCAACTAGTTCGGGGAATATAAGCGCTAATAACCCAGTCTTGTCTAATAGTATAAACCCAACAGAGGGTTTTGGCGAAAGCACTATTTTGTTGAGCTCATCTATAATTCGTTCTTTCGACACGATTTCGATTCGCTCTTTATTATCAGTAATGGCATCAAATGTACGTCCCTCTATATCAAAACCCAGTTGGCTCGAAAAACGTATCCCTCGCATCATGCGCAGAGGATCGTCGCTAAACGTAATATCCGGATCGAGTGGGGTACGTATTGTGCAATGCTCCATATCGGCAAGCCCACCAAAGGGGTCAAGCAATTCACCATGTCTTTGCTTATTGAGGCAGATAGCTAAAGCGTTGATCGTAAAATCGCGCCTGTTTTGATCATCTTCGAGTGAGCCATCTTCCACAAAAGGTTTGCGAGACCCTCTTTCGTACGATTCTCGTCTAGCTCCCACAAACTCAACTTCGAGGTCTTTGTATTTGATTTGTGCAGTACCAAAATTTCGGAATACAGATAGTTTAGCACCTCGTCCCAGTTTTTTTGCTACAGCCTCAGCCAAGTCAATACCTTTGCCTACGGTTACAATATCGATGTCTTTGGATTGTCGACACAAGAAAATATCACGCACATAGCCTCCTATTGTGTAACATTCTACCCCCATGGTGTCGGCAACTTCTCCGATTATATCGAATATCTTTCCCGAAATATATTTTTTAAGCTCTATATTATCTAAATACATGTTTTATTACTCCCTATTGGCAGATCTTTATTTTGAATGCAAAATTACAACAATAAGCCATACGTGCATAAACATAATTGTTTATTTATCTAAAAGCATCACATATACCCAATATGTAATCATATCTACCCACATGCAAGAAGACTTAAATAGCATACATTTCATTATCTTTGCTTAGCACTAAATAAATATCATAAAGAGACAGATATGAGAAAAATAATTGTAGCATCTGCTATCTTACTATCGTCCATTGGACTTTGGGCTGAAAACAGTCAATCCACACCATCGGGTTATCAATTTACAGTAGTTAAAGAAAACCCCATCACTCCTATCAAAAACCAGGGCAGCAGTGGCACATGCTGGTCGTTTTCGGGCGTTGGCTTTTTGGAGTCAGAACTAATACGCCTCAAAAAGGGTGAACACGACTTGTCTGAAATGTACATTGTACGAAGAAATTACGAGGATAAGGCATCAAAATATGTACGGTTAAGCGGTTATCTGAATTTTGCTCAAGGAGGTTCTTTTGCTGATGTCTTCGAAACCCTCGATGATTATGGTGTAGTTCCTGATGCTGAAATGGATGGGCTAAATTATGGCGAAGTAGGTCATAAGCATAGCGAGATGGAAGCAGGTCTATCAGGCTACCTGACAGGTATAAAATCGAATCCCAATAAACGAATGTCAACCGCTTGGAGGCAAGGGTTGCAAGGTATATTGGATGCCTATTTAGGCAAGAAACCCGAGAGTTTTACTTACAAAGGAAAGGCTTATAGTCCACAAAGTTGGGCGAGAGAGCTAGGTCTGATTGCCGATAATTATATTTCGATCACCTCATTTACTCACCATCCATTTTATGAGCCATTTGCCATAGAAGTTCCCGATAACTGGCGTTGGGCATTGTCATATAATGTACCAATGGATGATATGATCCGAATTATCGATCAGACAATAGAGAAAGGCTATACCATAGCTTGGGCTACTGATGTCAGCGAGATTGGCTTTTCACGAAAAGGCGTGGCTGTAGTGCCAGACGACAGAGCAACCGAAAATATCGGATCAGATCAGGCACATTGGTTAGGCTTGTCCGTTAACGAGAAAAACGAGGCATTGAAACGAAAGATAGAAGAGGGTCCTGTTAAAGAATTGCAGATAACACAGATCATGCGACAATTGGCCTATGACAACCAAGAAACAACGGATGATCATGGGATGCAAATATATGGTATAGCAAAAGATCAGGCAGGTACTAAATACTATCTGGTAAAGAATTCGTGGGGAAAAGCAGGTCAATACCAAGGAATTTGGTATGTTACCGAAGCCTTTGTGAAATACAAAACAATTTCTTTTGCTATCAATAAAGAAGCTTTGCCTAGAGATATTACCGAAAAAATAGAGAAATAATGAATCACCTTAGAAGCAATTAATTTAGATAGGCTACTGTTATTAGTGTCCTGTTCGTTGATTTTAGTATTATCCAAGTAGGGACAAACCCTTTTGATTTGAAAGGATAGACTACGATTGAGATTTTTTATATATTTTTGTCTCTGTTTACAAATTCTTTAATTATGAGTTCTAAAGTCAGAGTACGGTTTGCACCAAGTCCCACAGGCCCACTTCATATAGGTGGAGTGCGTACAGCATTATACAACTACCTGTTTGCAAAACAGCAAGGAGGCGATTTTATTCTACGAATAGAAGACACCGACTCACAACGATTTGTTTCTGGAGCTGAAGCTTACATTGTCGAGGCATTGACGTGGTTGGGTATCAACTTTGACGAGGGTACGCATGTAGGCGGAGAATATGGTCCTTACCGACAATCGGATCGAAAAGAAATTTATAAAAAATATGTAGACATACTGCTTGCCAGTGGATCGGCTTATATAGCCTTTGATACCCCTGACGAGCTAGAGGCTAAACGAAACGAAATTGAAAACTTTCAGTATGATGCTTCTACTCGTGGGCAAATGAAAAATTCTTTGACTTTGACAGAGCAAGAGCTTAAGTCGTTGCTTGATACAGGCATTAATTACGTTGTAAGATTCAAAATAGAACCCAACGAAAACATTGAGGTAAATGACCTGATACGAGGCAAGGTCATTATCAACTCATCAGAGCTGGACGATAAGGTGCTTTACAAGTCGGCAGACAGTTTACCTACCTACCACTTGGCTAATATTGTGGATGACCACTTGATGAAAATAACACATGTGATACGAGGCGAAGAATGGTTGCCATCTGCACCACTGCACGTATTATTGTACCGAGCCTTTGGGTGGACAGATACCATGCCTAAATTCTCGCACCTCTCGTTATTGTTAAAACCCGACGGTAAAGGCAAATTGAGCAAACGTGATGGAGATCGCTTAGGTTTTCCTGTATTTCCGCTACAATGGACAGACCCCAAGACACAAGAGGTATCTTCTGGATACCGAGAAAGTGGTTATTTGCCCCAAGCTGTCAATAACTTTTTAGCACTATTAGGATGGAATCCGGGAAACGATCAGGAAATCATGTCTATGGACAATTTGATTGAACTATTTTCGATTGAACGGTGCAGTAAAAGCGGTGCTAAATTTGATTACGAAAAAGGAAAGTGGTTTAACCATCAGTACATACAAACCCAATCGGATGCCCTACTAGCCCAGTTATTTACACCCTATCTAAACGCATCAGGTGTAGAAGCGGAAGCTGCTTATGTGGAACAAGTAATTGGTTTAGTTAAAGAACGTGTACACTTAATTCCCGACTTTTGGGATCAATCATCGTTTTTCTTCAAAGCCCCCGAAATGTATGACGAGAAAACAGTGAAAAAACGCTGGAAAGAAGATACATCAGCTCAGCTAGGCGAGCTATGTGGTGTGTTGCAAGCAATAACCGACTTCTCGTCAGCCAATCAAGAAACAATTGTAAAGCAATGGATTGAAGACAAAGGCTACCATTTGGGCAATATAATGAACGCCTTCAGATTGGCTATTGTAGGGGAGTCGAAAGGTCCACATATGTTTGATATTACAGCAACGATTGGCAAAGTGCAAACGATCAGTCGTTTACAAACAGCTATTTCAACAATTCAGTATCAAGCATAAGCATGTATAATCTGATTATAAGCCTATACGGGCTGGTCGTACGTCTTATATCTCCTTTTCAGAACAAGGCTCGCCTTATGATAGAAGGGCATAATGATATATACACAAAGCTACAAGCCTCCATCAATCCGCAAGCAAAGTATATTTGGTTACACGCTGCTTCGCTAGGCGAATTTGAGCAAGGCAGACCGATAATAGAAAACATAAAGACGAATTACCCAGCATACAAAATACTACTCACTTTTTTCTCACCCTCAGGATATGAGGTTCGCAAAAATTACGAGCTGGCAGATGTCGTTTGCTACCTCCCATTTGATAAAAAAAAGAACGTCAAACGTTTTTTAGATACTGCCAATCCTGCTATTGCCATTTTTATCAAGTATGAATTTTGGTATAACTATGTTGATCAGCTAAATAAGAGAGGGATACCAACTTACATGATTTCGGCTATTTTTAGACCTAATCAAATCTTTTTTAGATGGTATGGTAAGCATTATCAAAAGATGCTACACTTTTATAAGTGCATTTGTGTACAAGACAATAACTCCAAAGAGTTGCTATCTAAAATAGGAGTAACCAATATTGAAGTGTGTGGCGATACTCGCTTTGATCGGGTGATAGATATTAAAACGAAAGCTAAAGACCTACCCCTAGCACATGCCTTTACGCGTAGAACCGAAGAGGAAGAAAGTTTAACGCTTGTTGCAGGTAGTTCGTGGCCCAAAGATGAGGATTTATTCTTAGAATACTTTAACAAACAAAACAAGCTTAAACTAATTATAGCACCTCACGAGATTAACGAATCGCATCTAGCGTATATCGAAAGTCTGATAAAACGTCCTACAATACGTTATTCACAAGCTATTGTTGATAATATCAATCAGTACGATTGCCTTATTATCGATTCGTTTGGTCTTCTATCATCTCTGTACCGATACGGTCAAATAGCCTATGTAGGTGGAGGCTTTGGTGTAGGCATACACAATATATTAGAAGCCGCTGTGTATAATATTCCTGTTATTTTTGGTCCTAATTTTAAGAAGTTCAGAGAAGCACATCAACTTATCGAAGCAGGGGGTGGGTATCCAATACACGATGCCGAATCGTTTTCGGTATTGATGGACGAGTTGTTAGAATATCCCGAAGTACTTCGGTCGGCAGGTAATCATGCAGGAAGATATGTTAATGAAAACACGGGTGTGGTAGACAAAGTTATGCAGTTACTCAAGCTGTAATAGCAACAAAACCGAAAGTTATTTCATCAATAATTTAAAGAAATCCCAAATAACAATCCCCGCAGTAACAGAAACATTCAACGAGTGCTTGGTTCCGTATTGAGGTATTTCGATGCAGCCGTCGCAGTTATTCACCACCTCTTGTTGTACCCCTTTTACCTCATTACCCAATATCACAGCATATTTTTGACTGGGATCTAGCGATAGGTTATCCAGCATAATACTGTTCTCAACCTGCTCTATAGCAAACACCGTGTAGCCGTTTTCTTTGAGCTTCGCAACCCCTTGGTTTGTATCTTCGAAATACTCCCAACTGACTGAATGTTCAGCACCTAATGCTGTTTTGTGTATCTCCTGATTGGGGGGAGTTGCCGTAATGCCACACAAATAAATTTGCTCTACTAAAAAAGCATCTGCCGTTCTAAATACCGACCCTATATTGTTTAAACTACGGATGTTGTCTAATACTACAACCAGAGGTGTTTTGCTTGTTTCTTTAAACTGCTCTGGCGATATTCTATTTAACTCCGTTATCTTAAGCTTCTTCATTGAATAAAGATTTAATCAATTAGTAAAATACTGGCCCTGTCAATCTGACCTCCAGTTGGCGGATTGCGTTTCGATATTTTTAATTCGATCTCTTCTATCTCTGCAAATGTAGCTCTAAGTGTACGTATTATTCGTCCTCCGACATGTTCTAGTAAATGAGATGGAGTGCTCATTTCTTTTTTGATAAGATCGTACACTTCAGCATAACTTATTGTATCCATAAGGTCATCAGAATAAGTAGCTTTACTTATATCAACCTTTATTTTAACATCTACAAAAAAAGTGTTTCCTACAAGCTTTTCTTGTTCCATAACTCCATGATGAGCATGCAACTCAATATGTTCTAATAAAATATAACTTATCATACCTTAACTATCATTAGCAGCAAAACAGACTGCAAAGCTAAGTTTTTTTTTTAATTTTGCTCTTTCAAATAGTAATTACAAAAAATACAACATATGTTTAGTAGTCGCAAGGAAGTAGCTCCTGCCCCTAGTGGTATGCATAACGTATTGTCTTCGGGGACAGTGCTTACAGGAAATCTGGTAACGCAAGACGATATCCGCATAGATGGTGTTATTGAAGGAAATATAATTAGCCAAGGAAAAATAATCATTGGACACAATGGGCATGTATCGGGCGATGTAGAATGCCTCAATCTTGACCTATTAGGTAAAATAACAGGCAATGTAACCTGTCAAGACACCATTACACTGCGTTCCACCGCTAATTTAGTTGGAGATATGATGACTCAAATAATTGAGATCGAACCTGGTGCTCGATTTACAGGATCGTGTAGGATGAGGTCTTAATCTAAAAATAAAACGATTATATGAATGAGCGTTTATTGGCACTTAGGCAACTTTTAGAAGAGAGGGGTCTAAGTGCATTTATTATACCCAGTACCGATCCTCACTTGAGCGAATACCCTGCAGCACATTGGGAGTCTCGTGTTTGGCTTAGTGGTTTTACAGGTTCGGCAGGAACCGTTGTTGTTACTTGCAACAAAGCTGGTTTGTGGACCGACTCGCGCTATTTTTTGCAGGCATC
Source organism: Bacteroidota bacterium (assembly GCA_039799165.1). GTDB lineage: Bacteria > Bacteroidota > Bacteroidia > Bacteroidales > Dysgonomonadaceae > Dysgonomonas_A. The sequence continues at coordinate 29,997 of JBDLTH010000103.1, read as the reverse complement.
CTCACAGTTAGAAAATACGAATATCGACTTGTTCAAAGAGGGATTACCGAATACCCCCTCAATTGAAGAATGGCTTATTGCCGAATTGCCAGAAGGAAGTTTGGTAGGAATAGACGGAAATGTATACGCCGCACAAGAGGCTCTTCGACTTAATCACAAGCTCGAGGCTAAAGGACTTCGAACGATTGCCGAATATGATCCGTTTACTACCATATGGCAAGACAGACCCGAAATACCTCGAAATCCGATTTTTGAATTGCCTGTCAGTTATGCAGGTATATCGGCTTCCGAAAAGGTGCAACAGGTATGCGATATTATTGAAAAGCAAGGAGCAGATTCTATCCTTATCTCTACACTCGATACCATTGCTTGGCTATTCAATATTCGTGGTAACGATGTTAAATGTAATCCAGTAGCAGTGTGTTACGCTTATGTTTCGAGACAAGAAACGATTCTGTTTATTGATCCTAAAAAATTAACTAGCGAGGTTGAGCAATACTTGCATCATCAGAACATACGTATAGCCGAATATTGCAAAATCAAGGATTTTGTAGCAGCTATTCCACCTAATAGAGCTGTATGTATACAAAGCAGTAAAATTTCGTTCTCGCTGTATAACACCATTCCTTCCACATGCAAGGTATTGGATATGGCATCGCCCGTAGATTTGATGAAAAGCCAAAAAAATGAGACTGAGCAACAAGGCATACGTAATGCCATGCAACGTGATGGTGTAGCTTTAGTCAAATTTTTGATGTGGCTAGAAAAAGCCATTCCGAATGGTGAAATTGAAGAAATGACCATCGTAGAGAAACTTACCGAATACAGAAGTCAACAAGACTTGTATGTGGGCGATAGTTTTGATACCATTGCTGGATATGGTGCCAATGGAGCTATTGTGCATTACCATGTTACCCCCCAATCATCGGCAAAAATAAAACCAGAAGGATTTCAGTTGATCGACTCAGGTGCTCAGTATTTTGATGGCACTACCGACATAACCCGTACCCTAGCTTTGGGTAATCTGACCGATCAGATGAAAAAAGACTATACAATGGTATTAAAGGGGCATATTGCCATAGCAACGTGTAAATACCCCGAGGGTACACGAGGTAGTCAAATAGATATATTGGCTCGTAAAAAATTGTGGGATAATGGGCTTAACTATTTGCATGGAACTGGGCATGGTGTTGGACATTTTCTGAATGTACACGAAGGGCCTCAAAATATACGGATGAACGAGAACTCGGCAACCTTAGAACTGGGTATGTTGACATCGAACGAACCTGGCTTATACAGAACAGACGAATATGGTATCCGCATCGAAAATCTGGTGTTCACTCAACACGATTGTATTACCGAATTTGGTACGTTCTATTGTTTCGAAACCGTTACACTCTGCCCCATCGATACCACACCCATCGTCAAGGATATGCTTACCCAGCACGAAGTGGTTTGGTTCAACAATTATCATCAGCAGGTATACGAACGCTTGTCTCCAAACTTAAATGACGAAGAAAAAGATTGGCTGAAAATAAAAACAAAAGCAATATAAGCAAGTATGGCACTAGTGAAAGAAGTTAGGGGATTTGTTCCCGAAATTGGAGAGAATACCTATTTGGCAGATAATGCAACCATTATAGGCGATGTTGTGATTGGTTGTGATTGCAGTATCTGGTTTAATGCAGTATTGCGTGGTGATGTAAATTCTATTCGCATTGGCAATCGAGTTAATATTCAAGATGGCACGGTACTGCATACTTTGTATCAGAAATCGACTGTTGAGATTGGCGACGATGTGTCAGTAGGGCACAATGCTGTCATACATGGTGCTAAGATTGAAAAAGGTGCATTGATAGGGATGGGTGCAATTGTGCTAGACCATGCCGTTATTGGCGAAGGGGCTATTATAGCTGCGGGCTCGGTGGTACTAGCGGGTACAATTGTTGAGTCGGGTAGTATTTACGCAGGTGTACCTGCCAAGTTCGTGAAAAAGGTAGAACCCGAACAAGCCAAAGAGATGAATCAGAAAATAGCCAAAAACTATATGATGTATTCAGGTTGGTTTAAAGAAGAACAACAATAAATAGAACAAAACTTATACTATTAGATAAATTAAACAGAGATGTGTCAACTACGATATTGGCACATCTTTTTATGTAAAATGCGACTTGATATTATGCACACACTCTCTCAAAATAGGTCTCGACTAATCTGACACCTTTCTCTTTTTTAAAATACCCTCTAAGGTCTTTTTTGAAGCCGATTTGATAGCGAAAAATGTATATTGAGGTTAAAATTGATCTGATAAATAAATTAGACAATCGCAATATTAACAGTCTAAAAACTGTTATTGCTTAAATGCACCACGGGTCACTTTAGTATCTATTTCTCTAATCTAAACCAATCCAACTCTACCATACCTCCATCGTTGCTGCGAGTGGGACGTGAGCAGAAGGTACCCACTTTAGCACCTATCCATTTACCTTCTCTGGCTTTGAATGTTTGTCCCAATGGGGTGTATTTCTTGTTATCGCTACTGTAACTGAACGAGCAGGATGTATCGGCGTGTATCGTTACCCGTAAATAGACTGTTGCATCATTTAGTTGTACCGATTGGTTTATCTTTTCCAGATTACCCTTTTCGGCATTGATACATTCTATTTGAGACAGGGTAAACCCTTTGCCCTTGTTTTCGAACGATAACAAAGCATAATCTATGCCCATTACTACTAGTCCTGTACGTTCGCTTGTATAGCGAGCGTCGGGTTTGAATGTCAATTTCAAGGTAACAGTACAGCTTGGTGCAGGTATTTTTTGGAGGAGTAGGTTTGGTACATCCCACAAGCTTTTATAGGTATCGCCTACGGGTACGGAATAGAGGCTCAACGTTCCTTTGGCTTGGTTTGCAAAATGCCACCATGCCATTGGGTTACCGTGCCATTGCCATTGGTAGCCTAATGTTGATGTTGTAAACTCATCACTCTCTGGAGGTGTGGCTATCGGATATGTTTTGCCTACATTTGGTTTTTTATAAGTCAATACAGGGTCTCCACATCCATCACCATCCTTATCTACGCCTATTACAGGCCAATCGTTTTTCCAAACCATGGGTTGCAGGTGTACTAATCGCCCTAAAGCTCCTACATCTTGAAAGTGTAAGAACCAATCTTCGCCCGTAGATGTATCCACCCATCCCCCTTGATGTGGTCCATTTATATTTGTTTTGCCTTGATCCATAACAACCTTACGTTCGTACGCTCCAAATACATCTTTCGATCTCATAGCCAGTTGCCAACCTGTGGCTACACCACCAGCAGGAGCAAATAGGTAGTAATAACCGTTGCGTTTATAAAATTTTGGACCTTCTATTGTAGGGTCTATAGCGTGTCCATCATAGATGATGCGTGATTCGCCTATCGCTTTTTTGCCATCGGGTGTAAGTTTTGTTACTGCTAAGAGGCTTTTTATACCTGCACGACTGCCTGCATAAGCATGTGCCAGATAAACCTGTCCGTCATCATCAAATAGGGGGCAAGCATCTATGAGTCCTTTGCCCTCTTTAACTAAGGTTAAGGATTCCCACTTTCCAGCAGGGTCTTTGGTTTTGGTCATAAATATTCCTTGATCTGGATCGCCATAATAGATATAGAACTCGCCCTTATGATAACGTATAGAAGGGGCCCAAACGCCACCACCGTGTGTGGGGCGTGAAAATACTGAGTCGGGAGTTAGTTTATCGATAGCATAGCCAATCAAAGACCAGTTTACTAAATCTTTGGAGTGTAATATGGGTAATCCAGGTACACAGTTGAAACTAGATGAGGTCATATAATAATCGTCTTCTACACGACACACATCGGGATCGGAATAGTCGGCATAAAGTATCGGGTTTTTGTACATGCCATTTCCCTGATCGGCAACCCACGTTGTAGATATTGTGTTTTGTGCATAGGCTGAACATACCATAAAGCATGCTATATAGGTAAATGCACGTATCGTTATATTATTCATCGTTTAATCGTTCTTTAATTCTTTTGTCAATCTTTTTATGTTTAACTCTCTCAAGCCTTCGATGAATAGTAGAGCCATTTCTTTTGCACCTTTTTCGATAAAGTGTGTATTGTCTACCTTTCCGCTTGGAAAGTTGCGATTCTGACCTGCCTCTACATGCAAAAATAGAGTGGTAGAACCATCTACACCATAGCCGGTTAGCACACGTTTGCTTTTCTCGTGCATATCTATCAGGGGTGTTTTAGTTTCGTGTGCAGCTGCTATTGCCAGATCGGTATACACTCCATGCGAATTGACTAGTACTCCGTTTTCGTCAAATTTTCGGCGGGCTACAGATGTACATACGATTGGGTTTCCTCCTTTTGCTTTCACTTCGTTGATAAATCGCAACAGGTTATTTTTATAATCTTCGGGCGATGTGTATCGATCTACTTTATCTTTCGACGAATCGTTATGTCCGAATTGTATCACCACATAATCGCCTTGTTGTACGTTTTTTATAAGTTTATCCCATAGTCCTTCGCTGATGAAGGTGCGTGTGCTTCTGCCGTTTTTCGCATAATTGTCAACTACTATCTTGTCATTAAAAAATTGGGGTAACACCTGTCCCCAGCCTGTTTCAAGGAATGGCTCTTGAACACTGTCGTTGGCTATACTATCCCATACATTTTTGTACAGAGGCTTTATTGCCATTGTAGAGTCTCCTGCCATAAATAGATGCACAGGGCGTTTCTTAGAAGCCGATAAGAGTACTGCTAAACCAATAAGGATAGGTATAATATATTTCATGCTTTTCATTGTTTTCAGACTATTAGTTTCGATCATTTAATTACTTTAACAAGATAGGATTCCAACCATCACATCCAGCCAATACATTTGCAATGGTATATGTTTTGGCTTCTTGAGGTGTTAGTTGCTTAGACCAGCTTACGCGTTCAGCGGTGTTTGCACCCTCGCCTGTGTTGTTGTATTCTATAGAGCGAGCCGTTTTTTCGTTCTCCGATTTGCCCCAGTTATGCCATCCCTCGGGTATTATTCCATTGGGTAAGTTGCAATTCATAAATAAAGTCATAGCATAAGGTCTCCAAGGTCTGCCTAAATGTACTGATGTTATACCTTCTGCCATGGTTATACGGCAGTTGTTGATAACAAAACCATAGGGTATATCTTTGGGCGTATTGGCAGCCGTTATGTATGATTTCCTTTTGCAATGGATAATGCAGTTTTCGAACCAACTGGTAGCAGGGCCGAATATAAAATCGGTAGTTCCCTCAATATAGCAGTTTTCGATATAGTGGCGCGATCCTTCACCTCCAGCATATAAGGTGTCTTGATTGCCTAATAAGCAACAGTTGCGCACAATGATCCGATCTCCTTCCAAAAACAAAACTACGGCTTGTGCTACTGGTGCGGCTGTGTTTTCGATCGTCAAGTTTTCTAACACAATGTCATTTCCTCGGATCAAGAAGGTATAGGTTTTGAACGTACCCATTTTGTTGATATTGGCATGATCGTCATAATTGATAATGGTTTTCTCCTTGCTTTCTCCTATCAGTTTTACATTGATCAGATATGACTCTAAAACCAGTTTTTCTTTATACACACCATTTTTGATAAATATGGTTGTTTGCCCTTTCGGGTCGAAGGCTCGCACTGAGTCTATTGCTTGTTGAATATTTCGGAAATGTCCACTGCCATTACGGTCTACTATTATATCGTATTTACCTTGGGCTATCGTATGCACTGTGTTTAGTAACAGAAATAGGAGGATCAATTTTTTCATCGTATCGCAAGTATTATTTTATATGTTCGACGAGACTATTTAAATAAACTTCGAGATAACTGTATCCCTCTTTGTTCAGGTCATTTGCTGTCTTGTTGGGATAGTGCGATTCTAACCAGCCATCAGGTATGCCATCTATGTTGCTATCTATTGGTATGTCATTGACATCGAATGTGTAGGTATCCCAACCACCAACATCCTGTTGCGAGTCGATAAGACCAGCTTTAGGTTCTGCACTTCTCGATCCTCTTAACGGGGCTAGTCCGTTGCGTGTTTCGTTAACGATACGTTGATCTGTATTGTCTCTTTTGTAGCTTGCACCCGCATGCGATAACACCCTTGTGTAAGCTACCTCAGCCTTGTCGGTAGCAACATATGCTGCATTGAAAGGCGTAGAAGATAATAATTCGTTTTTTTGTTTCGATTTTGGGTTGGGTTGAAAACCCAGTGAGTTATTTTTGCTTGTCTTTTTATCATTATGCACATAGTTACCCTTCAGATAGAACTGTCCCCATACACCTGTTGCTTGCTGGTTTGCCCCTTCGTCAGCATTAGGTGAGAATATCCTATTCGGATTTGAGGATGCAGCTCCCGATTTATAATAATTATTTACAAAATTATAACTTCCACCTTCGCCAGCATATCCACTATTACTGCCCCAATTGTATATCACGTTATTTCTGAAGTCGACCAGTTCCAAATCAGGACTGTTCGAATAGCGACTTCCGCACATACGAGGGTTTCGACTGTCGTGATGTGCAAGTAAGTTGTGATGGAACGATGCTTTTTGCCCTCCCCAAATACCACCGTAGCCATGGCTACCTTTGCGGTGTACCGAGGCTCGGAGACTTTCGGATAGAATACACCATTGCATCGTAAAATTTTCGTTGTCATAAAAAGAAGAGCATTCGTCAGTAGACCAACTCATCGAGCAATGGTCTATCATTATGTTTCGGCTTTTGTTACCAGATAACGCATCATCTTCCACACCTCCTAGATCACCCATTCGGAAGCGAAGAAATCGGATAATGACGTTTTCGCCGTCTATTTTTACCGTATTGTTAGCTATACATATACCATCGCCTGGTGCACTTTGCCCAGCAATTGTTGTGTTAGAAGGTATTTCGAGTTTCGAGCTGAGGTTAATAATACCCGCCACCTTAAACAAAATTGTTTTAGCTCCTTTTTGTTTCAAACACCAGCGTAGTGTACCCTCTCTTTGGTTCTTGTCTCCAATGATCGTGTCTTTGAGCGAATTTACGTAGTACACTGTGCCACCTCTGCCCCCCGTAGTATACATGCCTGCACCCTCTGCCCTTGGGAAGGCTGGAGTTTGCCCTTGAACGGTTAGGCACGAGAGTGTGATAAGAAGAAAAATAGATAAGCGTGTTTTCATAAGCCAATTTTTATTTGTCAAGTAAAATACTGAGCATAATAAATGGTCCAACGGCTTTAGGGTCATTGTCTCTGACGGGTTCGTTGATGTAGTATTCGTAACTACCATCTCTGTAGTTTTTAGCACCACCTAAACCTGCAACAGCACAACCATCGGTGATCGATATACTGCCATCGGTTTCTTCTTTTACAAAGCGTTTTACAAACTGCCAGTAAGCCTTTGTTCCTTTGGTCTCAAATTCTTTATCCAGATAGCCTTTCTGTACACCTTTGATCCATGTATATATAAACATAGCGGATGCACTTGATTCGATGTAGTTTCCTTCCCTTCCTGTCTGATCTGTAACTTGATACCACATACCTGTTTCTGAGTCTCTGTACTTATCTACCGCACTGCTTATTTCTTGCAAAACAGTTATTATTTCGGCTCGTTTGGCATGATTTTCGGGCAAATAGTCGAGTGCATCTACTATTGCCATCATGTACCAACCAATGCTTCTTGACCAAAAGTTGGGCGATAATCCTGTTTTTGGATCAGCCCATCGTTGTTGTCGGCTTTCGTCCCAGCCATGGTAGTACAATCCTGTTTTGCGGTCATAGGCATACTTGTGTATATCTAAAATTTGCAACGCTACATCATCATACAGCTGAGGTTCGTTAAAGTCTTTTGCATATTCTCCCAAAAATGGGCTAGCCATGTAAATACCATCCAGCCATACCTGATGAGGGTATATTTGCTTATGCCAAAAGCTACCGTCAGCCGTTCTTGGATGCGTTTTCATCTGGTTTCTTAATAGACGCAATGCTTTGGCAAAGCGTTTTTCTTTGGTTTGGGCATAGATGGGAAATAATATTTTACCAGAGTTGATTCTGTCAATATTATACTCGTGTGGTTTGTATGTTTTTATTTGTCCATCTTGTTTTACCATCAGATCGGCAAAACCATAAGCATAATCAAAATACTTTTGTTGACCCGTTTTTTTCCATACTTGCAAAATGGCTTGTAGCTCTAAACCATGGCAATAGTTCCATTTCGGGGCTTTCGAGAAATCGAGCATCCAAGCCTCTGGATTCCGTTTCATTTCAGAATCAGCCATACGGGTGTAATATTTTGTTTGAGCCTCTGCCACGAAAGCAGAAGCCAAACATAACAAGCAGAAGAGAGCTTTTGTTATTTTCATTGTATTGTATTTTACTTATTTAGTGTTCACAATATTCTCTTTCTTTAGAGATTTGGGCAGTTGAATATTTTTAGTATTCTTACCACTTACTTGTACCGCCTCTCTAAGGTTTACAGGATAACTAAAGCCTTCGAGTTTGAAGTCTTGTACGTTTTTCAATATTAATGCAGCACCTTTTGTAGGTACTATATGTACATTGTTGAATGTAATATTCTTGGACTCTACCAGTTCGGCTCCTATGTCGGCGGTGATAAATACATTTTCTACATGTATATTCGAGATGTTCATTTCGGGTAAGCCATTGAATAGCATGGCACGTCTGGCATTTCTCGAAACAAGGTTTTTGACATAAATATTACGAAAAGCGGGTGTGGTTTCATCTACAGCAATGGGTGTTTCGTTTGTTGGGTTTTTATCTCCATCTTCGAGCGATTCCGAAGCCGATTTGCCTCCATAGTATAGATCGAACAAAAACGATTCGGTTGCAATGTTAAACATGTTAATATTGTTAATGTAGATGTTTTCTACAACACCACCACGCCCTCTGCGGCTTTTGAATCTGAGACCTACATCTGTTCCTAGAAACTGACAATTAGAAACCGAAATGTTGCGTACGCCGCCCGACATTTCACTGCCTACTACAAAACCTCCATGTCCTTGAAACACTTTGCAGTTGTCTATAATTACATTTACCGTTGGGCGTGCTCTGCGTCGTCCATCTTCATCTTTGCCCGATTTGATGCAGATAGCATCATCCCCTACATCGAAGGTACTGTTTACGATAATCGAATTTACACACGATTCGAGGTCTACACCATCTCCATTTTGCGAGTATCCAGGGTTGCGTACTAGGATGTTGTCTATAATTACATTTTCGCACATCAAGGGGTGTATATTCCAGCTTGGTGAGTTTTCGAATAATACGCCTTCCAATAATACATTTTTACATTCAATAAAGCTAATCATCACAGGACGCAAAAAATCTTTTATAGCAAGCCATTCAGCCTCATTCATATCGCCTTTAGGCACATTCATGTCGCTTATTCTCCATCCTTTGACCGATTTTTCGGATGGAAACCATTGATTGCCATCTACAACTAAGCCTCCCGATTTTACCAGACTTTTCCAATGGCTCTCGGTTACTTTGCCTTTTTTTAGAGGACGCCAAGCTTCGCCAGATCCATTGATAGACCCTTCGCCAGTGATGGCTATGTTTTGCAAGTTGCGCCCTGATATAGGAGATTGGCAACGTCTGGTGTCAAGTCCCTCAAATACGGTATTGACCAGTGGATATAGATCAAAGTTGGCAGAGAAAAGGATTAAAGCACCTTTTTCTAAATGTAAATTGATGTTTGATTTGAACACAATAGGTCCTGTAAACCATACTCCTGAGGGGACAATTAGCGTTCCGCCTCCTTTGCCTGAGAGAGCCTCCATTGCTTTGGCAAAAGCTTGTGTGTTTAATGTAATACCATCAGACTTACCTCCAAAATCGTTTACCGAAACCGTGTTTTTTGGAAACACAGGATGCTGTAAAACAGGCATACTAAAGGGCAGGTCTTTGTACAAGTAAGCATATCCGTCTTTTGCAGATAGAGTACCATATCCGATGGTACAACCCATAACTAATAATATTGTTTTCTTCAGAAAGTTCATATCTTATTTTGTTTCTAAAACAGGAGTAAAGTATTCAAATATATAGCTTTACTCCTATCTGATCATTTGATTTACTTGTGGGTGATTTAGCGATTCATCTTTTTACTTAGTCGTTGTAACGAACGTATAGTTTGACCAAAGAGATTCGGGCAGATTATTGTTGGATGTAACTTTCATTCGAGCCGAGTATCTTGTTCCAGGTATCAACTCCTTTGTTGTCGCAAAAATATATAGCTTTGATGTCGAAGTTGAGTCGGGTACGAGTTGCTCTACGTCAATCGTCCCACGCCACATAATAGTACCGAAGGCCAAGCTGTCTTTGCTTAGTTCTACGACATAAGTCTGTGCATGAGGTACACTCGAGAATGAAAATTCAGCATAGGTTGATGTAACTGTTCTAGGCTCAAATATTACAGGGCTAAATATACGGTTGGTACTTTGGTCTGTACCCCAGTCGTTGACATCTTCGCATGCCGTAAAGTTAAATGCACATACTAAGGCGAGTATGCCAGCGATTATTGTATTGCGTATTCTATTTCTTTTCATGTCTATTCCTTTTTTTTATAAATTAATACCCGTAGCTATTGGTAACGATACCTTGATAGTCTCCTATTACACTGCTGTGTATGGGGTATAGGTAACGGTTGTCGCAATGGTTGTTAAACTCTTTAAACAAACCAGAGCTAAACAGGCGTAGCCTTTCTCGGTATACTCTTTTATCTTCATCTTTAAATCCAGACATCCATTTTACCCTTGTATAACCTAATGCTTTGACAGCATTGTCAGTCAACGCATCCAAATCGGCTCTAGCCTCATAGTAGTTCACCTCTTTTTTTGCAATATTCTCTTTGTCAGCATCGTATTTGTAGTAAATATTTTTGGGGATCGATGTGTATTTTTTATCAAATACAGTTGCTTCGCCGCCATCTATCATGGCATTTAGGGCATTGCGTTGGTCTTGTATTTTAGACATGAGCAAGTTCCAGCGTACAAGGTCGAATTTGCGTATCGCTTCGCCTCCAAACTCCCATGCTCTTTCGTTGACAAGGGCATCGAAGAAGTCTTGTTTTGATGACAGGTTGTTTACGTATTGGCTCACATTTAGCGTTTCGTTGGCTGTCCTAGCAAATGCTCTTGCTCTCACATCGATTAAGGCTTGTTTTGCTTTGGCAGTAGGACCGTATAGTTCATTTTCGGTTTCGGCAAACATCAATAATACATCAGCATAACGCATCAAAATCCAGTTGATACCGTATCCCCATTTACCATTTTTTGCCTGATTTTCGGTTAACCATTGTTGATTTTCGCTCATCCAGCGTTGATCCCATTTTGCAAAATTATACGAGAGCGGATTGCCTTGGAACACTTCTTTAAGGTCTCCACTCGAATTGCTGTACATGGCGGTTGCAACAGTTGCATCACGACGGGTGTCTTCGGGGGTGAATGAATAGTAATAATAGGCACTTGTGTTTACCATGTTCGAATTGTTTCCATATCCAAATTTCTTGTTGGTGTAGAATCGAACACCAATACCGTAGCCAATATCGCCACTTTGGTTTAGACCCAAAGCTACTTCATACAAGTTTTCTCCATTCAAACCATCTACTTTCAAAGCATTTACATCTTTCCAGATATTTACATAATTGGGCTTTAGTTTATACTTGGCAGCAGTTATGATTTCATTACATTGTTGGTGTGCTATTTTGTAATAATCTAACCAGTCCGATCGTCTTTCGGTCGGATAATTAGGTTTGTCTCGCAGTGCATAACCCCCACGTGTAAGAGCAATACGTGCTACTAGTCCTTTGATATAGCCTCTGGTTATTCTTTCGGCAGTACCATACGAGATTGCCCCAGCAGTACCACCGACCCAAGGAACGTCTTTTTCTATGTCCAATAAGTCTTTTATTAGGTTCTCGCAGATCAAGTCTCTGTCTACTTTGGGTAGATATGCGTTTGACAAATCGTTACTTGTTATTTCAGTTTTATAAGGTACGTCTCCCCAATGTTTAACCAGTTCGTAGTATCCCATGGCTCTCAACGTTGTGGCTTCGCCTATGAGGGCTTTCATCGCAGCTTGCTCTTTTTCGGTACCCGACATCAAGGGGCTTGCTTTGATCCCTTTTATTACCAAGTTGGCACGCTCTATCATCTGATAGGTTCGTGTAAAAATCAGCGTTGAGTTACCTGGCGATCCATAGTAATTAGACACCCCTCTATTTGTATTCTGTGCATAGCTGTTTTCGTCAGCTCCAGCAAACTCAATGTCGTTATTAGTACTCCAGTTTATAGACATACGCAGTCCGTACATTTCAGTGTCAGCAATGCGGTCGTAGATTCCTTTTACAGCCGACTCTGCATAGTATGCAGATGTATACACCGTTTCATCTGTCATTTTAGAATCGCTACCAGTCTCTAAAAAATCATCGCATGATAATGATATGAGGGAAAATAGGGCTATATATATATACTTTTTCATGTTCTTTTACGATATTTAGAATGTGATATTAACTCCACCAACAAAGGTTTTAGATTTAGGATATGCCGAGTAGTCTACACCAGGTGTAAAAGGACTGTCTTTATCACGTGTACTTACTTCAGGATCGGGTCCTGAGTAGCTAGTCCAGCAATACAGATTATTGGCAGTAGTATAAAACCGTAACGATTCGATTCTCCACTTCTTAGTCAAAGTCTTAGGTAAGGTGTATCCTATGGTCAGATTGTTGAGACGCAAAAACGATCCGTCTTCTATTGCCCACGAATGCAGTACACTAGTTGTCATAATCGGATGCCACATTGTTTTGCCTTGATTGATGGTTCTTAACAAATCGGGGTTGGCATTTGCTCCGTGGTATATATTGTTTCCAGTAGCTGGATCGATGGTTGTGAAGCGATCGTTCAAGTTCATTATATCCGACAGATTCTGATTTTTACGAGTAAATAGATATGCCGAATAATCTAACTTATTGGCATTGTATATATCGTTTCCGTATGACCAGTTGAAGAATATAGAAGTATCAAAGCCTTTGTATGTGGCATTGAATCCAAAACCACCTGTATGTGTAGGTAGTGCATTCCCGATAACTTTGCGGTCGTTTTCTGTAATTTTGTTTGTGCCATCATCAGCTAGTTTTTTCAGCTTCAATGCACCTGGACCGAAGTAGCTACCTGCACTAATCAAACTGCTGTTGTCAGCTACATCTTTGTTTAGTACCCAGTTCTTTTTCGCCTCGTTCCACGTAAAATCTTCGAAACCATACATGCCATCAGTTACGTAGCCATACATTTGTCCCAGTGGGCTACCTTCTTCTATCAAGAAGTCATATCTAGGTTCGCCAGTACTATTCCATCCCGATCCATAAAGTTTTGATTTGGAACTACCATTCGAAAACTTGTCCACCATATTTTTGTTAAAGGCAATATTGAAAGAACCTGTTAGCGTGAAATCTTTATTGTCTACAATATATCCAGTAAGGGCAAGTTCGAGACCTTTATTACTGGTTTGCCCTATGTTTTGGTATTGTCCGTCAAACCCAGTTGTAGTAGGTATGGGTACTCTTACAATAAGGTCTTTGGTTACATTGTTGTACAAGTCTAACGATCCTGATATTCGATTGTTGAACAACCCAAAGTCGAGACCAAAGTTTGTCGAATACGTACTCTCCCATGTCAAGCGGTTACTCCTAATTGTAGAAGATGGGGTAAGCATGCTATTAGCTACTTCATTGGGGTAGAACGAGTTGGTGGTTTCTGAGGTGTACTCTTGTCTCCAAGCTGGTTTTACACGAGCGTTACCTACCGCACCATAGCTCAATCTAAGTTTCAGATTGCTCAACCATTTGTTTTGCGATTTTAAGAATTCTTCTTCCGAAGCTCTCCACGCAAGGGCACTACCAGGAAAGAAGCCCCAATATAAATCGGGTCCAAATACACTGATGCCATCACGTCGGGCAACTAATGTGAGGAGGTATTTCTCTTTCAAATTATAATTTATACGTCCAAAAAACGACGACATGCGCTCAGGCTCAGCAAGCGTAGTGATGGTTGGTTGAGCTTTTCCATTATTGAGTGCTGCAAGTACTTCGTTTGCCGAAAAATCGACAGGGAAATAGCGAGACTCAACGATTTCTCGATCAACGACTTTTTCGCTCAGTTCTTGACCAACTAGCACATCAAATTGGTGTACCTTATTGATGTCGAAGTTGTATGACAGGGTGTTGATTAATCGCCAATCATGTCCTTTATCTTCAGTGATTCGAGCAACAGGTTGTCCACCATATTTTTTTGACTCTCCAGTACCTTTACTCCATACATTTTCGGTCTTGTTCTTGATAAAAGCATAACTAAGGCTGGAGGTGTAGTTTAACTTGTCTATAATTTTCCATTTTAGACCTAAAATATTGGTGTTGCTAAATTTATTTTGCTTCTTGTACTCATTTTCAATATCTTCTATCGGATTGTTGAGCAAACTACTTGAGCCTATACCTGCCTGTTCATCTTCGTCATTTAGTGAAGGATCGAATCCTGCCAAACCTTTTGTGGGTGTATATTTTACAGCATTGCGTAACTTCGAGTTTTCGCCTGACCCTGATGACAGGCTTGGTCCTGTAATTGTTTCGTTCGCAATACGTATATTGAAATCTAAAGTCAAATTATTACTTAATGCACTGTTTACTTTAAAGTTTATATTATCACGTACATACCCTGAGTTAAGCATAATATAATCTTCATCGTTTCGGGTAAGGCTCAGGCTATAAATAGCAGCTTTGCTACCACCCGACACGCCTGCGTTGTAATATTGATGAAGCCCAGTATTACCAAATAGTTTCTTTTGCCAGTCAGTGCCTGCATCTGATTTGTATATATCAAGATCTTGAAACCTCCCGTACAGTTTCTGGAACGTAGTTGTCTGATCTAATTCGTACTGATAGTACGCATACTCGTAAGGGCTAAGCACTTTTATAAAATTATCCGATTTTTTAGCTCCTATAAATGAGTTGAATGTAACGGCTATTTTACCTTCACGCCCACTTTTAGTAGTGATGAGGATAACTCCATTTGCACCTTGAGCTCCATAGATAGCCGTAGAGGCAGCATCTTTTAATACATCAATGCTAGCAATGTCAGAAGGAGGTATATCCGATATGGTGTTCACAATGATACCATCTACCACATAAAGCGGAGAGTTGTCTTGCGAAATTGATGTGCCTCCACGTACCCTGATGCGTATGTCTGCATCGGGAGAGCCTTCGGCTGCAACAACACGCACACCAGCCAAACGTCCCGAAATGGCTTCTGATGCCGATGCCACAGGTACGTCTTTGAGAGCCTTGTCCGAAATAGACGCTACGGAACCAGTCAAGTCTCGTTTTTTGACTGTACCATAGCCAATTACCACCACCTCGTCTAGTTCCGAACTGTTTTCTTCCATCTTGATGTCCATTACCGATCCACTAATGGTTCGTTCCACATCTTTCATGCCTATATATTTAGCAATTAAAGTTTTGGAGGTAGTAGATGCCTCAATCGAATATTTGCCATCAATGTCGGTAATCGTTCCAGTGGTAGATCCTTTGATGATGATCGGAACCCCAATAAGAGGTTCACCATTCATATCAGTTACTGTGCCTGTGATTATTTTCTGCTGAGCAAACGCACTTTGCCAACAGCATAAACAGAGCAAGGTTAAAAGAAGAGAAATGAATCTCATGTTTGTTTTTCGCATGGTAAAAATAGATTTATTTAGTATTATAATAATTCTTTCGGGCTATATTGGTAATAGATGTTAAGGTGTCGATATAAATAAATTTTAGCGTATAGATACTGTTTTTTCTCGTTTTAATTATAGTATTTAAGAGGTATGTCGTAACGGTTTTTGATGAGCGATGTTGTTATGCAAAATTAACGATTGCAATGTAGTGTACTATTTTAGTATATAGCGGTGTTAAAATGATTGATATGGGGGGAGAAATTGACGTATATCATTTATAATATTGAACTCTTCATATCAACCCTTAATTAAGATCGGATAACCCTGTGTTTTTCATATCTACCGTTTATAACCAAAATAGAGGGGGGATGTATTTGTTTATGGGGGGATAATCTGGTTTTATCTTGCTATCGAGTGCATATTTTAATTATATTCGTTCTCTAGTTAGAACCTTATTTGCAAATCTGATGATGAACATTTTTAGATCAAGCTTACTCAGTCTATTTTTTCTTATGTCAGCCTATGTACATACACAGCCAAAATGTTTTTTCGAACACTTTGGTTCTGAGGACGGATTACCACAACATACGGTGATGAGTATTGTGCAAGACAAAAAAGGGTTTATGTGGTTTTCGACATGGGATGGGCTTTGCAAATTTGATGGTTACGATTTTTATATCTATAAAATGCAGCGTGGCGATGCCTATCCTATGCGTAGCAATCGTATCGACCTTATCCGAGAAGATATATATGGCAATATCTGGGCTTTGCCCTATGATCGTGAGCCTCATCGATTTGATCCTAAAACTGAAAAGTTTATGGGGTTAAAATCGCTCAAAGAATATGCAGCGTTTTCGTTTTCGGCAACTAAAATACTCCCGATGAAGTCGGGGCGAGTATGGTTATTGTCCGATAAAATGGGTTGTATACAAATTGTAGACTCTACATTCAGCAAGATAGAGGTGTATAATGTAGACAATAAAAAACTGTATAACAACAGTGTAAATAATGTGTATGAAGACAGTAGGCAGGATAGCTGGATATTGAGCAATAGCGGATTGTATCACCTAAATCATAAGACGGGTCTAAAAACCGACTTCTTTACGCCTAAAGAGTATCCCGACCTTAAAACGGGCAAAGATTTCTATTCGGTGCTAGAATACGATCAGTATATTTGGTTTGGAGCAAGTAATGGGAACATACGCATATACAACCGTAACAATGGACAGTTTGAGCTGTTAGAAACAACTAGCCAATCGAGTATAAAATATCTACGACACATCAATGACAACAATATACTTATTGTAAGTGGCGATGATGGTTTCATCGTGTATAATAAGCCAACCAAAACACTAAAAATATATAACAAAACCACGTTGCCTGCAATGCGAGTGAATAGAATTATGGATTGTTATGTCGATAAGTCTCAAAATGTGTGGTTGGATATGGACTGTTTGGGTGTGGCTAAGTTTAATCTACAGAAAGAAGAATTGAAACACTATGATATGAAGATAGAGAGTAGTTTATCTACCGTCTTCCCACCCAATTTTTTTATATTCGAAGATCGAGAAAACAGGTTGTGGATTCACCCACGTGGAGGCGGGTTTTCGATTTATGACCCCGTACAAGATCGGTTGCAAGCATTTTATAATGAGCCTTCCTCTCTTTCGTGGCGATTTTCGAACATCTTGCATACTGGTTTTTCGGATCGGCAAGGCAATC
The DNA here is from genome assembly GCA_039799165.1 of Bacteroidota bacterium. Taxonomy (GTDB): domain Bacteria; phylum Bacteroidota; class Bacteroidia; order Bacteroidales; family Dysgonomonadaceae; genus Dysgonomonas_A. The sequence goes on along the minus strand of JBDLTH010000103.1, from coordinate 12,536 downwards.
TGTGGTTGAGTACAAGAACACATGGTTTAGAAAAAATCATATTCAATAGCGATCTGTTTCAGTCCGAAATTATGGATGACAACACACACTCCACCATCAACAACGATACACGTTCTATTTACGAAGACAGTCGCCGTCAACTATGGGTATCTACAAAAGGAGAAAGAATATTTATTTACGATTCGGATAAAAGACAACTTGGCTATCTCTGTCAAGATGGTAGCATAGGTGCAGGAAAACCCTTGGCAGGAGTAGTGTATAGTATTTTGGAGGATGATAAAAACAATATATGGCTGGGAACAAAAGGCGAGGGACTTTATAAATTAACACCACAAGCAGGTAAAAACCAGTACAACATAAGCAATTACAAGAATGATGTCTCGGACATATATAGTCTGAGCGACAACAATATTTACAGCATATTTCAAGATCGAGAAAAACGAATTTGGATAGGGACGTATGGGGGTGGAATCAATCTGCTCGAATCTTTGGAAGGAAAACGATTTATCAATCACCGGAATAATCTGAATAAATACCCCATTCAGTCTGGAGCTCAAGTACGAGTTATTTCAGCCGACAAGCAAGGTAATATTTGCGTGGGTACTACATTTGGCTTGATTTTATTTCCTTCTCGCTTCGAGACCGTCAATCAGATCGAATATAAGACCTATGCACGCATTCCGTCAGACAAAGAAAGCTTGAGTGCAAACGATATATTCGATATTTGTACTACAGCTGCGGGCGAAACTTTTATTGCAACTTTTGGGGGCGGAATAAATAAAATAAGCGAGACCGATGCTCAAGGTTTTCCGCTCAAGTTTGTGTCTTATACCACCAATAATGGCATGCCATCTAACGTTTGTTTGTCTATAATAGAGGATGGTAACAAAGGCAAATTGTGGATAAGTACCGAAGGTAGCCTTACTAAATTTGATCCCGAAAAAGAAGTGTTTGAGACATACAGTGAGATAAATAGACTGATCAAAGGGCAAAATTTTTCGGAAGGAGCAAAATGTAAAACACATGCAGGGAAGTTGTATTTTGGACACTCAAAAGGCTATTTGGAAGTAAACCCAAAGAAAATACGAGACAATACATTTAAGCCTTATATGGCATTGACCCGATTCAAGCTGTTCAACAAAGATGTAAATATCGATGACAATTCGCCATTAAAAGTCAATATTGATGATACTGAAAAATTGGAACTCGATCATGCTCAGAACTTTTTCAGTCTTGAGTTTGCAGCCTTAGATATGGTAGAACCTAAAAATATACTTTATGCCTACAAACTAGAAGGCTTTGATGAAGATTGGATTTACAACCAGAAGCAACGGGTAGCAAACTATACCAATTTACTGCCTGGTAAATACATATTTAAAGTCAGATCTACAAATAGCGATGGCATATGGGTAGACAATGAGCGAGGTTTACCAATCATCATACACCCAGCCTTTTGGCAAACGGGTTGGGCATACTTTGCTTATTTTTTACTATTTGTACTCATCATGTTCATTACGTTGAAGGTAATTTTTATATTCTATCGCCTCAAAGATAAAGTGGCATTAGAACAAGAAGAAACCGAGATGAAAACACGTTTCTTTACAGATATATCGCACGAAATACGTACACCCTTAACCATGATTGTATCGCCAGTAGAGAACATGTTGCAAGAACGAAAAGTGGGCGATGAAATACGTACCCAATTAGAAGTTGTATTGAAAAATGCCAATCGGATGTTGAGGATGGTCAATCAAATACTCGATTTCAGAAAAATTCAAAAACAAAAGCTAAGCATTCAAGAAACCGATTTAGGTGTTTTTATAACTGAGGTATGCCGTAGCTTTAACAAGACTGCCGAGAGTCAAGGAGTTGTTTTTAGTGTAAACAATTTAGTCCAGGCCGAAAAAGTGTGGGTAGATAGAGATGGTATCGAAAAAATAGTATTCAACTTACTATCCAATGCTTTTAAACACACAACTCAAGGCGAAGGAATTACGGTATCGGTATTCAAAAAAGATAAACAGATCTGCCTACAAGTAAAAGACGAGGGGGAGGGCATGACCAAAGACGTTCAAAATAAATTATTCACACGTTTTGGGTCGTTCAGTAAAGACAAAAACAAGCCAAGTACAGGCATTGGGCTATCCATAGTAAAAGAAATTGCTGATAAGCACCATGCTCGTATAGTAGTAGAAAGCGATGTGCATAAAGGCAGTAGTTTTACCCTGTTTTTTCAAACAGGCTTCGACCATTTTGATGACGATGTCAATATTGTGTACAGCCAATATGAAACCATTATACCCAAAGGTGTAGCAAACGATACTACAGCTCCAAATATCGAATCTACCTTTAAAGCCAATGATGAGGAGTTAAGTGCAACAGAAGACACCAAACTTACAATACTCGTAGTGGAAGACGATACCGATTTGCGAGCTTTTATAATCAATATCTTAAACCCTTATTATTGCATTTTGGAAGCAACAAACGGAGCTGAGGGGTATAAATTGGCCCAAGAGCAAATCCCAGATTTTATAGTTAGTGATATAATGATGCCCCAAACCAATGGCATAGAATTGCTACAACAAATACGAAAGAATAACAACACCAGCCATATCCCTTTTATATTACTTACGGCTAAGTCGAATATCGAAAGTAAGTTAGAGGGGCTAGATTATGGGGCTGACGATTATATAACCAAGCCATTTAATGTGGTCTACTTCAGAGCCAGAATAGACAATATACTCAAACAACGAAAACGGTTATACGATAGGCATTTTACATTACAAAATCAGGATAATATAAATGCTGGTGTACTGCAAATAGGCGATGATGAGCAGCAAGAACCATTGCCACACATACACCCACGAGATGCACAATTTCTAGACAAAGTGGTTGAGGCTATTGAGCAAAACATTGATGACAGTCAGTTTCTGGTCGATGATCTAGTAGCCAATTTATCAATGAGTAGAACCGTTTTTTTTAAGAAGATGAAGAGTTTGACAGGTCTATCACCAATCGAGTTTATCCGAGATGTGAAAATTACATATGCAGCCCGATTGATAGAAAGTCAACAATATTCGATCAAAGAAGTATCCTTTATGATCGGTATTTCAGATACCAAGTATTTCACACAGCTTTTCAAAAAAGCCTATAATATGACCCCATCCGAATACAAGATTAGTAAACAGCCCTCTATGGATTGAGGCCGACAATCTAGTTGTGGAGTAGCAAAGAAATATCCTTAATGCCTAAGTTCGATTAATCAAAATAGAGCTGTCCTATCTTTTAGCAATATCTTATCCGCCATTGTCATTGATCAAAATATGCAATCTGAATCCATGAATCCAGCATAGTTGATTTACCTGTTTCTACAAGCCCAAATAGCAGCATAGTCTACAAAGGAAATGCCAGAGCATTTCTCTAAACAGCAGCTCTTAATAAAATAGCTGTGAGTATCAAGTTGCTTTGCATGAGTTATTTGGTGGACGTTTAGGGCTATGACTTAGAGAAAAATAAGAGGCATAGGATTGAAAATTCTTGCGAAATTGGTCAACAATTGAATAAATTTCGGTAACTTTATCAAAGCAAATCACAAGGCGCATTGTTGTTATATGTTTGTAATTCAATATTTTAAATACCTTTGTTTTCGCCTTGTTTTCCCTGTTTTATAGCCTAAATATTAATCGAACTCAGGTTTGAAAAAAGAGGGGGTAAATTGACAAAGTCAAAATCTCCCCCCTGCTAATCAGATTTGTAAGTTAGATTTGTGAAAACTGACGTATAAAATATAGGATAGCATGAAGATCAAGTCTAAACTACTTTTACTGATAAGCACATCACTTTTATTTCCGAACCTACTATTTTCGCAAAAGAAAACTGCCGAAATCACTGTCGTCAACAATGGTAATGTACCGTTGGTCGATTATACCTTGGAAATACCACTCCATTCATTAAACTTGGTTTTGGGCAGCTATGTTGCCATGTTCAACAATCAAGTTGTCCCAGTCGAGTTAAGCGAAGACATAGAAGGCAACGTGAATGCGATAATCCACATCAATAAACTACAAGCAAAAGATAAATTTAAAATACAGATACAGCAAGGCACTGCACCAACATACCCTAAACGCACCTATGCCGAGTTGTCGCACAAAATAGGTGGACAATTTGAAGGAACAGAGTACAAAGGAGGCTTTGCGTGGGTTAAGCCCAACTATTTGCGTGTACCCCATGGTATGCGAGATCATGCTTACTATGTCAAATACGAAGGGCCAGGGTGGGAGAGTGATAAAGTAGGTTTTCGGTTTTATCTCGATTGGCGTAATGCCATTGATGTATTTGGGAAGAAAACCCCACATATAGTTCTACCTACCGTAGGTGTTGATGGATACGACAATTACCATAAAATGGCAGATTGGGGTATGGACAACATGAAAGTAGGCAAAGCACTAGGCCTAGGCTCTATTGCCATTTGGGATGGAACGAAGGCAGTACGTGTAGAGAAAACAGATAGTACCATTTGCTACATAAAAGCAGACGGAAAAATACGTTCGCAAGTAATGACCACCTATTATGGCTGGGATGCAAACGGAGCAAAGACCAACCTCAAATCGCTCATCAGTATCGATGGAGGAAGCAGAGCATCGTACATGCAATTGGCAGTAGATAATCCGATAAGCAATATTGCCACAGGAATAAACAAAAGCAAAGATGTTGAGTTTTTTATATCCGATGCCACAACTGGAAAATGGGCATACATTGCCAGCTTTGGCAAACAAAGCCTCAATAACGATATGATGGGGCTAGCCGTATTCTATCGCAAAGCTCAATTACAAAAAATAACCGAAGATAGCATCAATCATGTGCTTGTATTATCGCCCACAAATGGCAAGGTAGACTATTACTTTATGCCTACATGGGAGCAAGACTGGGAACCTGTAAAAACAAAAGTAGACTTTCAGCGATGTATCGATGAGGTACTCAATCGCTTAAATAGTAATGTAACAATAAGTTTAAAATAAATAGACAGCATGAAAACAGCGATAGAAGAACGTTGGGGTACGCATCCCAATGACGTAAAAAAATATGATACAGCACAACTACGAAAAGAATTTTTAGTCGAAAAACTCTTCGAAGCAGATAGCGTGTTGATGACTTATACACACAACGACCGACTGATTATTGGTGGGGCATTACCTGTAAAAGAAGATCTGCCTTTAGAGACAGTAGATCTTATTCGTTCCCAATATTTTTGCGAAAGACGAGAGTTGGGTATTATCTGTATCGAGGGCGAAGGCTCGGTAGTAGTAGATGGCAAAGAATATGCTATGTCTTTCAAAGATGCAATTTATGTAGGACGTGGCTCAAAATCAGTTAGCTTCAAAAGCAAAGATAGTAAACAACCAGCCAAATTTTACTTTGCATCATCGCCAGCACACAAAGCCTATCCTACTATTGCTATTACGTCAGAGATGATGCGTACACGTGATTTGGGTGAAAAAGCATTGGCTAACGAACGCCTCTTGAACCAGCTAATATTGAGCGAAATTGTACCTTGCTGTCAGTTGCAAATGGGAATGACCGAGTTGCACGAAGGCAGTGTATGGAACACCATGCCTCCACATACACACTCACGTAGAATGGAAGCCTATTTTTATTTCAAAATACCAGCTCAACAAGCCGTATGTCATTTTATGGGCGAACCACAAGAAACTCGTCATCTATTTATGGCAAATGAGCAAGCTGTGATATCGCCCTCGTGGTCGATACATTCGGCAGCAGGAACAAGTAATTACACCTTTATTTGGGCAATGTGTGGCGAAAACTTAGCTTATGATGATATGGACACATTCACAGCCGACAAATTGAGATAAGGGCTAGAGAGACATAATAACGAAAAATCTAAATACATAACCATGAAACCATTTTTAGACGACGATTTCATCTTACAGACCGATACTGCAAAGATATTGTATCACCAACATGCCAAGAAGCAAGCCATCATAGACTATCATTGTCATTTGATACCAGCATACATTGCTAACGATCAAAAATTTGACAATCTAGGGCAAATTTGGCTCGAAGGCGATCATTACAAATGGCGTGCTATGCGTACCAATGGTGTAGACGAGCGTTTTTGTACAGGCACAGATACTACCGACTGGGAGAAGTTTGAGAAATGGGCCGAAACTGTGCCGTATACAATGCGTAACCCCTTGTATCATTGGACACATCTTGAATTAAAAACAGCCTTTGGTGTAAATAAAATATTGAACCCTGAAACGGCACGTGAAATATACGACGAATGTACTGCCAAATTGCGTACGCCAGCCTACTCGGCACGTGGCTTGATGAAGCATTACAATGTAGAAGTTGTGTGTACAACCGATGACCCCATAGACAATCTTGAACATCATATTTCACTAAAAAAAGAAGGCTTTGCAATAAAAGTACTTCCTACATGGCGACCCGATAAGGCTATGGCGGTAGAAGTTGCTGCCGATTTTATAGCCTATGTCGAAAAATTAGCAGCTTGTTCGGGTGTTTCTATCAGCAAGTTTAGCGACTTGATCGACGCACTTCGCAATCGGCACGATTTTTTTGCAAGCGTAGGTTGTAAGCTATCTGACCATGGTATCGAAGAGTTTTATGCCGAAGACTACACCCAGTCCGAAATAGATACTATTTTCAACAAAGTATATGGAGGTAAACAGCTAACGAAAGAAGAAGTTCTGAAGTTCAAATCTGCTATGCTAGTCGAAGGAGCTATCATGGATTGGGAAAAAGGATGGACACAACAGTTTCATTATGGAGCTATCCGCAACAACAATACACGCCTGTTCAATAGCCTAGGTGCCGATACTGGTTTCGATTCCATTGGCGATTTTACAGTAGCCAAAGCCATGTCTAAATTCTTTAACCGACTCGATACCAATAACAAATTAGCCAAAACGATTATTTACAATCTTAATCCACGAGACAATGATATGATTGCTACCATGATTGGTAACTTTCAGGATGGTTCGGTTGCGGGTAAAATTCAATTTGGTTCGGGCTGGTGGTTCTTAGATCAAAAAACAGGAATGGAATCACAGCTAAACTCACTATCCAATTTAGGTTTGTTGAGCCGATTTGTAGGTATGTTGACTGACTCTCGCAGTTTCTTGTCTTATCCTCGACACGAATATTTTAGACGTATTCTTTGCAATCTGATAGGCAATGATGTAGAGCAAGGTTTATTGCCATCGTCAGAGATACCATTTCTAGCAAAAATGGTCGAAGACATCTGCTATAACAATGCCAAAAACTTCTTTAAATTTTAAGTTGTAATTATAAAAAACATAACACTCTAATATATTTTGCTATGAAATCCGTAATCACTTTTGGCGAAATAATGCTACGCCTTTCCACGCCAGCCTACAATCGTTTTATTCAGTCTACCAACTTGAACGCAACTTTTGGAGGAGGCGAAGCCAATGTTGCTGTATCACTATCCAATTATGGAATCCGTTCACAGTTTGTTACTCGTTTACCTGACAATGATATTGCCAACTGGTGCATCTCAGACCTTCGTAAGTATAACGTAGGCGTCGATCATATACTCCGTGGAGGAGATCGAGTAGGCATCTATTTTTTAGAAACAGGAGCTGTTGCACGTGCATCCAAAGTAGTGTATGACCGAGCCAATTCTGCCATAGCAGATATCAAACCAGGGATGGTAAACTGGCATGAAATATTCAAAGATGCCCAATGGTTTCATTGGACTGGCATTACACCTGCCCTATCGCAAGGTGCAGCAGATGCCTGTCTCGAAGCGATCAAAATAGCAAATAATATGGGTGTAACCGTTTCCACAGATCTCAACTATCGTAAAAATTTGTGGAAATATGGAAAAACACCTGCCGAGATAATGCCTGCCCTAGTAGAGGGTTGCGATGTTATTTTGGGTAACGAAGAAGATGCCGAAAAAGTATTTGGTATCAAGCCCGAAGGTTTCGATGTAGCCCACACAGGCGGAGAAGTTAATGCTGCCGAATTTGAGTCAGTATGTACCCAGATGATGAAAAAATTTCCCCGAGCCAAGAAAGTAATCATTACTCTACGTGGCTCTATCAATGCCAATCACAATACATGGGGAGGATGCTTGTACTCGGATAAGCTATACCAATCGAAACGCTATGACATTACGCACATTGTAGACCGTGTAGGTGGTGGAGACTCATTTATGGGTGGACTTATTTACGGACTTATCACACATCCTACTGATGACCAAAAGGCACTGGAATTTGCCGTAGCAGCCTCTTGTCTCAAACATACTGTGTATGGAGATTTCAATCTTGTAACAGTGGCAGAGGTTGAGGGTTTGATGAAAGGAGACGGATCGGGTAGAGTAGTCCGATAAAAGATAATTGTATCAGTAGTAGAATATTCGTAACAAAACAAAACGATATGCAAAACCTATTTTCTCTGACAGGAAAAGTAGCCTTAGTAACAGGAGGTACCTACGGCATTGGTATGTCGATGGCAAAAGCCTTGCATGCAGCAGGGGCTACTATTGTGTTTAATGGTAGTAATGCTGACCGCCTTGAGCAAGCTATACTTGCTTATAAACAAGATGGCGTAGAAGCACATGGCTATCTCTGTGATGTAACAGACGAAAAACAAGTGCAGCAGATGGTAGCAGACATTACCGCCAAGGTTGGATCAGTCGATATTTTGATAAACAATGCAGGTATAATTAAACGCATACCTGCCGTAGATATGTCGGTCGAAGAATTTAAGCAAGTGATAGATGTAGATCTTGTTGCCCCATTTATTGTGTCTAAGGCGGTAGCACCAGCGATGATACAAAAAGGTGGAGGCAAAATCATTAATATCTGTTCCATGATGAGCGAGTTGGGGCGTGAAACGGTTTCGGCCTATGCCGCAGCCAAAGGTGGGTTAAAGATGCTTACCAAGAATTTGGCTTGCGAGTGGGCTCAATATAACATACAGGTCAATGGTATAGGACCTGGTTATATAGCCACACCTCAAACTGCACCATTGCGAGAAGATGGGCATCCGTTCAACGAATTTATATTGGCAAAAACACCTGCTGCCCGTTGGGGTACACCCGAAGACTTATCGGGGGCAGTTGTCTTCTTATCCTCTTCGGCTTCCAACTTCGTCAATGGGCATATTCTCTATGTCGATGGAGGAATATTAGCATATATTGGAAAACAACCTAAATAAATCATAAAACTTATGGCACGATTTACACGCATTCAAGTTAGTCAGCAAATATTATCAACGGGCATGGTTCCTGTATTCTATCATAACGACATCGAAGTATCTAAACAGGTACTCAAAGCCTGTTATGAAGGCGGTGTTAGGGTGTTCGAATTTACCAATCGTGGCGATTTTGCTCACGAAATTTTCGAACAACTTATTAAATGGGCAGCAACAGAATGCCCCGATATGATACTCGGCATAGGGTCGATTGTCGAAGCAGGTACAGCCTCTCTTTACTTACAATTGGGAGCTAATTTTGTAGTAGGTCCACTACTCAATCCCGATGTATTTAAAGTATGTAACCGTCGTCAAGTAGCTTATGTACCTGGTTGTGGATCAATATCCGAAGTTGGATATGCTCAAGAATTGGGAGCTGAATTTGTAAAATTGTTTCCAGGTGATGTATTAGGTACAGCTTTTGTAAAAGGGCTGAAAGCTCCTATGCCATGGTCTAAGGTTATGATTACAGGGGGTGTAACACCTACAGAAGACAACTTGAACAAATGGTTTGATGCTGGTGCCGATTGTGTGGGCATGGGGTCTAATCTGTTTCCTAAAGATGTTATTGCTGCCAAAGAATGGCATAAGATCACCGAACTGTGTAAATATACCTTTTCGATACTCGAAAAAAAACGTAAATAACCATTGTTAAACACTTAAAATACTATGAATAATTTACAAAATAATGCTGGTGGAAAGATGACCAATTTCAGATGGCAAATATGTCTGATGCTTTTTTTTGCCACCACCATCAATTACCTCGATCGACAGGTCTTATCCCTCACGTGGAAAGATTTTATCGCACCCGAGTTTCACTGGACCAATAATGACTATGGCAATATTACTGCCTTGTTTTCTATTTTTTATGCAATAAGCATGCTATTTGCAGGTCGGTTTGTAGACAAAGTAGATACAAAAAAAGGCTTTCTATGGGCCATTGGCGTTTGGTCAGTGGGGGCTGTTATACACGCATTTTGTGGCATTGCCACCTCAGGTATTATTGCAGGCGAATGGTTTGTTGGCTTTGAAGGTGCAAAAGAAGTAATAGGCACGATAAGCGACACAGGCTTAGTTATAAACGTTAGTGTTACCTTATTCATATTTTCTCGCTTTGTATTGGCATTGGGCGAGGCAGGAAACTTTCCCGCTGCAATAAAAGCTACAGCCGAGTATTTTCCTAAAAAAGACAGAGCGTTATCTACCAGCATCTTTAACGCAGGTGCTACTGTAGGTGCGTTAGCAGCACCTATCAGCATCCCTTTCATAGCCAAGGCTTGGGGATGGGAAATGTCGTTTATCATTATCGGAGCATTGGGTTTTGTGTGGATGGGCTTTTGGGTGTTTATTTACAAAAAGCCAGAGACAAACCCGCGAGTTAATGCTGCCGAATTAGAATACATCCAGCAGGATGTAGAGCGAGATAATAGAAGAACCGCAAACACAGAAAAGGGCGAGACAAAAAAAATATCTTTTGCCCAAGCTTTCAAATACAGACAAACATGGGCATTTGCTCTAGGCAAATTTATGACTGACGGTGTGTGGTGGTTTTTCTTATTTTGGACACCTGCTTACCTCAGTTCGGTATACGGAATGGATAGTACCGAAAGTGCATTACCTCTATTTGTATTGTATATGATTACCTTACTGTCTATCATTGGAGGTTGGCTTCCCTCATACTTTGTTGATAAAAAAGGCATGAACCCCTATGCCGGACGCATGCGAGCCATGTTGATCTTTGCATTTTTCCCGCTGTTGGCTCTCTTTGCACAGCCATTGGGGAAAATAAGCTATTGGATACCAGTTGTTATAATAGGTATTGCAGGGGCTGCCCATCAAGCTTGGTCGGCAAACATATTTTCTACCGTGGGCGATATGTTTCCTAAAAAAGCCATTGCCACCATCACAGGTATTGGAGGTATGGCAGGTGGTTTTGGATCGTTTATCATCAACAAAAGTTCGGGCGTATTGTTTGACTATGCAGGTCAAAACCAAATGATATTTATGGGATTCAAAGGCGAAGAAGCAGGCTATTTCATTATCTTCTCGGTATGTGCCGTTTCGTATCTCATTGGATGGGCTATAATGAAGACCTTAGTGCCTCAATATGCACCTATAACCGATTTGGAATAGTAACAAAGTAGGGCTAAAATAAACGAGATTATCTAACCTAAAAAAATAAAACACATGAAACACATGAAACAATTAAATAAATCGACCGTAGATAAAAAAGAACTTCCAGTCAAGATACTTCAATTTGGAGAAGGGAACTTCTTGCGTGCCTTTGTAGATTGGATGATCGACAAAGCCAACGACACAGGGGTAATGAACCACGGTGTGGTAGCCGTGCAACCTATTGCACAAGGGCTGGCAGACATGTTGCTGAAACAAGATTGTATGTATCACGTATACCTAGAGGGTATAAAAGACAAACAAGCGGTAAAAGAAGTAAACATCGTAAAGTGTATTAATGATGTGCTAAACCCTTATGCACAGTATGCCGAATACGAACAACTGTTTTTGAGCGAGGGACTAGAGATGATTATTTCAAACACCACCGAAGCAGGTATTCGTTACGAAGCAGGAGATGATATAAATGCACATCCACCAAAATCGTATCCTGCCAAGATGACGGCTTTGTTGCACAAACGTTTTCAGAAATTTGATGGAGACACCAACAAGGGTTTACTTATTATCTGTTGCGAGCTGATAGAAGACAACGGATCTACCCTACGAGAGTATATCCTGAAACATGCTCAAACCAATAATTTAGGCACGCCATTTATACAATGGGTGCAAACAGCATGTCACTTTTACGATACATTAGTCGATCGTATTGTACCTGGGTTTCCGAGAGAAAACATAGATGAAATAAAAACCGAAATAGGCTTTGATGATAACCTAGTCGTAAAGGGCGAATATTTCCATGTATGGGCAATTGGTGGCGACCCCATCATCAAAGAAAAATTCCCTCTTGACAAGGCAGGTCTCAATGTGCTGTTTATGGACGATATCAAAGATTTTCGTGCCAAGAAAGTACGTATTCTCAACGGAGCGCACACAGCTATGGTTCCTGTAGCCTTGCAACTGGGGTGCGAAACGGTAATGGATGCCTTTAACACACCCGAGGTAGAAAAATACATCAACCAGTTGGTAGATACCGAAGTGTTGCCAGCGATAAACGAAGATCCTGCCGCATTGAAAGCCTTTGCAGCTAAAATATTGGAGCGTTTTTACAATCCTTTCCTCAAGCATTACCTAAAAGATATATC
>JBDLTH010000102.1:0-8115 GCA_039799165.1 Bacteroidota bacterium | reverse complement strand
GTAAAGATGGCACCAAAAGCCCGACATGCGAAAGGTAAAGCTCGTTTGAACTCGTACGAAAAATTATTGAATGAAGATCAAAAAGAACGAGAAGATAAGTTAGAAATATTTATACCAAATGGTCCTCGTTTAGGAAACAAAGTTATAGAGGCACATGGTGTTGCCAAAGCATATGGCGATAAACTGTTGTTTGATAACCTAAATTTTACACTCCCTCCCAATGGAATAGTGGGTGTAATAGGACCTAATGGTGCGGGTAAAACAACTCTGTTCCGTCTGATTCAAGGGTTAGAAACAGCAGATAATGGAACATTCGAAGTCGGCGAAACCGTAAAAACCGCCTATGTAGATCAGGCTCATGAAGATATTGATGAAAATAAAACGGTTTATCAAGTTGTATCCGATAGTTCTGATTTTATTCGAGTAGGAGGCAAAGAAATTAATTCCAGAGCATACTTGTCTCGATTCAATTTTGCTGGTGGAGATCAAGAAAAGCTCTGTGGCGTGTTGTCGGGAGGTGAGCGCAACCGCTTGCATTTAGCCCTTACTTTGAAAGCCGAGGCCAATGTATTGTTGCTGGATGAGCCAACCAATGATATTGACGTAAATACATTACGTGCATTAGAGGAGGGATTAGAGAACTTTGCAGGCTGTGCAGTTGTTATATCTCATGACCGCTGGTTCTTGGATCGTATTTGTACCCATATTCTGGCATTTGAAGGCAACTCAGAAGTGTTTTACTTCGAAGGTTCGTATAGCGAATACGAAGAAAACAAGAAAGCTCGGATGGGCAATGCTGAGCCACGCCGAATACGTTATCGCAAGTTAGTAAACTAAATAGGTTATATATAAATCTAAAAAATTGAGCGATTCTATATTATGTCGCTCAATTTTTTTAGATTTGTTTTAGGAAATAGAAAAATAATGAAACCATTTAATGCAAATCTTATCTAGTATAATACGCCCTGTGTTGTTAATTCTATTATTGTTTTTTAGCAATAATGCATTATATGCTCAAAAAACTTCGGTACAAGGTGTTGTACGAGATTCTACAACCAATGAGCCAATTGAATATGCCACAGTCTATTTTGAAGGCACAACCACTGGTGAATTGACAAACGAAAATGGTGAATTTTCATTAAACACAAACAGTCCCAATAAGATCGTAGTACATGTATCCTTGATGGGGTATGATACAAGACGGATCAATGTACCATCAAATCAACGAACGAAACTAGACATAAAGTTACAATCAACAGGTGTAAGATTAAAAGAGATAGTCATACAATCTAAAAAAGAAAAATATTCTAAAAAAGATAATCCTGCGGTAGAATTAATCAAAAAAGTAATTGCACATAAGTACGACTATCTACCATCGAGTCAAGACTATTACATGAACGATGAATATGAAAAAACACTCTTTGCCTTAAATGATTATAAAAATGGTTCGGGATTGCTCAAAGGAATGAATTTTTTGTCAAAATATGCCGACACATCGCTTATTGATCATAAAACGGTCTTGCCATTCTCGATACGAGAAACCATGTCGAATGTATTTTATCGAAAAACGCCTCAAGCAACACGTAGGGTAATTACAGCACATAAGATAGAAGGCTTGGATCAGGATTTGAATACCGAATCTATTGATGGTATCATAGCCGAAGTATTTAAAGACATTAATTTAACTGATAATACGATCAATCTGCTAATGAGCGATTTTATCAGTCCATTAAGTAGTACCTCGTCTGTCAATTTCTACAAATGGTATATTATTGATACCATCAGCATCAATCAAGCAGATTATATTCATCTTGGTTTTATACCATTCAATACAAGCGATGTTGGTTTTACAGGGAATTTGTACGTTAAAGCCGATTCTACTTATGCTATCAAACGAGTATCCCTTCGAGTTCCATCTAAAATCAATGTGAACTTTTTAGATGAAATGCTTATTACACAAGAGTTTCAAGAAAAGAATCCGAATCTATGGGTACCCGAAAAAATAACCACAGCAATGGATTTGTCTGTCTATGGTCTAGGTAAAGTGTATGTTGAAAAAGAACGTATCTTCAAAGATTATCTATTCAACATACCAATAGACGCTCCTTTTCAGACAGCTTCGCCTGTTAGTTACTTGGCAGATTATAAAAAGAGAAGTGCTGACTATTGGGTAGATGCTCGTGCAATTGATGGGCTTAAAAACTATAAAATGGCAGACATGGTCAAAGAATTGCGTTCAAATAAATTGATCGATATATCCTTTAAAATTGCTGATTTAATCTCGACAGGTTATGTTTCAACAAACCCCGATGAAGATAAAAACAAAGTAGATTTGGGAACGCTTCTTACCTTTTATAGTTATAATAAGCTAGAAGGTAATCGTCTCAGACTGACTGCTTCAACTACTAAAAACTTTCACCCTCATCTGTTTCTGTATGGTTATGGAGCCTATGGTACAAAAGATGGAAAGCCCAAATATTATGGCGAAGCGACTTGGGCATTTAACAAGAAACAATATCATAAAGAGGAATTTCCTAAAAATAATTTGAGCTTTGGCTATAAATACGATATAAATGCACTGGGACAACGTTTTATGCAAGCTGAGCGTGATAATCTTTTCCTCTCTCTACTGGGTAAGACTTATGATAATCTGACCTATAATAGAATGGCTGAACTGAATTACGTTCATGAATATTACAATGGATTCTCTTTTTTGTTATTCGGAAAAACATATCAGGAAAGCCCTGCAGGAAATCTGAAATTTGAGTACTTCGATGAAAACGGAAACTTGGCTCAGTACAATAACATTATTACGACCGAGGTTGGTATTGATTTAAGATTGGCTCTTAAACAAAATTTCTTTCAGAAAAGACGTAAACGGAAACTTTTACCTTCGGATGGATTTACATTTGCAGCAAGCTATCATAGAGGTCTCAAAGATGCACTAAATGGGCAATACGATTACGATCGGGTAACTGCGTCTGTTGATAAACAGTTTTGGATAGCCCCTTATGGTAGACTAGGCTTTATGGTTAAAGGCGAAAAAATATGGGGTGTAACACCATTCCCTTTGTTATTATCGGCGAATGCAAATAGCTCGATAACACTCCAAAAGGGCTCATTCAATATGTTGAAACCCTTAGAGTTTATGAACGATTCGCAACTTAGTTGGGATATTAATTACAGATCGGGCGGATGGTTATTCAATCGAATACCATTACTCAAACTATTAAAGTGTAGAGAGATTATTGAATTTAGAGGTTTTTGGGGTAATTTGAGTAAGAAAAACGATCCAGAGCTTAATCCTAATTTACTATTGTTTCCTGAAAACGTATATAGAATGGACAAGGATCCTTATATGGAATATAGCATAGGTGTAGAGAATTTATTTAATTTTTTTAGGGTCGATTATGTACGCCGAATGACTTATTTGGATCATCCAGATATTGAAAAAGGCGGTTTTAGATTGAGTTTCGAATTGTCTTTTTAGTAGTTCTTATTGAGACTCGAGATCTATGAAATAATTTAAGGTTTGTAACATTATCCGAAGAAAAAAGATCAAGCTCGAAAAACTCTTTAAAACAAGCAATAACTCAGTATCATAAAATACAGAATATAATCCGATCTCAGTAGTACCTTTTTGCCTCGACCCATTTATGATACAGCTGAATAAATGTCCTGTTTCTTCAACATAAAATAGAGATGGTCATTGTTTTTTTTATACTCATAGAGCTGACCGAGTGTATCCTTTCTCATAAATCGATATTGTGGATTGTATTTCTTTAAAATTAGTCACTCTTTCTCTTATTTTATTCTCGGGTATTTCGAGATCGTAATATTGTGCTTGTGAGTAACTACCAGGTAAAATGACATAAACACCTACAAAACAGAATGTTAAAATAATAGCATATAGTACAATAAAAGGTTTTATCTTTTGAGATATACTCATCTGATATCTTTACTGATTCATTTTATTTGTTTTTTGCCTTGTATCTTATATTTATTCCGAAAATATTAATCGAACTCAGGTTAAAAATAAGCTCTCTTTTCCTAATGATGATACACTTAATTAGTCTGTTTATCTGCCTGTTAGCAAAATTTAAGATAAATGGACAATGCGATTCATTATTAGGGGCTAATATTTAATCTGTTTTCAAATATAGCTAAAAACAGGATTCAAGTTTTATATACTTGAATCCTGTAAGTTTTATATTTACACAATATTATTATAGACAGTCCCTTATATACACTATAAATAAGTATCTACTTATCCAAATTTGATATAATCTATACCATGTAACTCTTCTGGAGAAAATACATTTCGCCCATCTATCAGTACAGGTGAAGGCTTCATCGAACGCCTTATTATTTCCCAACCAGGTAAACGAAATTCTTTCCATTCTGTTACATGGAATATTGCCTCGGCATCAGTTACAGCATCATATAAGCTATCAGCATATATAACCTGATCGCCTAATATTCGTTTACATTCAGGCATTGCAACTGGATCATAAACAGCTACTGAGCAACCAGCGTCGATGAGTTGTTCAATCAAAATAACAGATGGAGCCTCTCGCATATCATCAGTTTGAGGTTTAAAAGCGAGTCCCCATATTGCAACTTTCTTACCTTCTATCTTACCATCAAAATGACGATGAAATTTCTCGAATAAAATATCTTTTTGACGTTCATTGACAGACTCTACCGCATTCAAAATCTTCATTTCATAATCATTTTGAAGTCCTATATTAACTAATGCTTTTACATCTTTAGGAAAACACGAGCCACCATAGCCACATCCAGCATATAAAAATTTGCCTCCAATACGATCATCACTGGCTATGCCCTTTCGCACCATATCAACATCTGCACCAACCAGTTCGCACAGATTAGCTATTTCATTCATAAAACTAATACGTGTAGCTAACATCGAATTAGCAGCATATTTAGTCATTTCGGCAGAAGCAATATCCATAAAAATAACCCGAAAACTATTTAAGTGCATCGGTTTGTATAACCTTGTTAATAATTTTTTCGCTTTGTCAGATTCTACCCCGATAACAACCCGATCAGGTTTCATAAAGTCTTCGATAGCGTTACCCTCTTTCAAGAATTCGGGATTACTTGCAACATCAAATTCAACATGTGCATTACGTTTATTCAATTGTTCTTGAATCGCATTCTTTACTTTTATAGAAGTACCTACTGGTACTGTGCTTTTAGTAACCACCACCACATATTTATTCAATGAGAGTCCTATTGTTTCAGCAACTTTCAGAACGTATCGAAGATCGGCACTACCGTCCTCGCCAGGAGGTGTTCCTACTGCTATAAAAACCAAATCAACCTTATTTACCACAGTAGCTAAATCAGTAACAAAATTTAATCGTTTTGCTTCTACATTACGTTTAATCATAACATCCAATCCAGGCTCATAGATAGGTATATCACCTTGTTTAAGATTTCTAATCTTTTGCTCGTCAATGTCTATGCAAGTTACATGTGCACCAACTTCTGAAAAACAAGCTCCGGTTACTAAACCGACATATCCGCTTCCAACTATTGCTATATTCATACTACTGAATTTGATATAAATTAGATATTGTAAATTTATGTTTTACTTATAATGTAAGTGTCTGTATTATATATCATAAAAGATATAAATAATGCTCTCGTTTATTTGTGTATTAATACACAAATATATCATTCTTTTTTGAAACCCCATTCTTTTTTTTTACATTCATTACATATTTTCTCTTAATTTATTAAAAAATCAAAATAATCACAGTGAAAAATTGAAACAATCAATGCTAACGAATCTAAAGATATTGAATAAGTACAAAACTATTTTCCCTAAAAAGTGTTCTAATTTGTGTTACCCTCTTAAATATACTATCCTTACAGTATAGACACTACCTAATGTATACTAATATAGACTAACAAAATACAATGAAAAAGAAAATACTTGTTACTGGCGGAGCTGGATTTATTGGATCTCACCTATGCAAAAAGTTACTAGAACTGAATAATGAGGTCATTTGCTTGGATAATTTTTTCACAGGAACTAAAGAAAACATTACATCTTTGCTAAATAATCCGTCTTTTGAAGTTGTAAGACACGATGTTACCGTGCCTTATTCGTTTGAAGCTGACGAGATATACAACCTTGCATGCCCAGCATCACCCACGCATTATCAATTTGATGGTATACAAACCATTAAGACATCGGTTATGGGAGCTATTAATGTGTTAGAAGTAGCTAAACGAACCAAGGCAAAGGTATTACAAGCATCAACCAGTGAGGTCTATGGAGATCCTACTGTACACCCTCAGACTGAGGAGTATTGGGGCAATGTAAACCCTATTGGTATACGCTCGTGCTACGACGAAGGCAAACGTTGTGCCGAAACCTTGTTTATGGATTACCATCGCATGAGTAATGTTAGGATTAAAATAATACGCATATTCAATACCTATGGTACAAATATGGATCCTGAGGATGGACGTGTTGTATCTAATTTTATAATGCAGGCACTTAAAGGTGAAGACATAACCATATACGGCGAAGGTCTTCAAACCCGTAGTTTTCAGTATATAGATGATCTGATTAGTGCCATGATAAAAATGATGGCAACAAACGATTCATTTACAGGACCAGTAAATCTTGGAAATCCAAACGAAATGACAATGATTGACTTGGCTAATCTGGTTATTGAACTCACCAACTCTAAATCAAGAATTATACATAGTCCACTACCTTTAGATGACCCTAGAAAACGAAAACCAGATATTTCGTTGGCTAAGAAAACATTAGATTGGGAACCGAGTGTACCCATTAGGGAGGGTTTGATTTCGACTATTGAGTATTTTAGAGGAAGAATATAGAACCCCAAAGTATCTTTATAATTTATCCGTTATTCGTAGTAATTGTACATTCGAATAACGGATATTCTTTATCAACCCTTTCGCCTCGCTTTATCCCATGTTCCATTTTTCTTTTTAATCAGATAAGGAATACCTTTGAACACGTTTATATTCATAAACAAAAAGTAATAAGGAATAAAGAGTATTTTGTTCTTGATCTTGCGTTTTGCCAAATAATATCCGAAGAAGCCCAAGATGTAGAAACCAATTTGCAACAACAACAAAATGATATAAAGCAACTGTTGTTTGCCATCAGTCATACACACAATACCGACATTGAGTGGTAATAGCAATACCAATGCAAAAGGTGTAATAGACCAACGCAATACCCGATGCGACACATACTGAAAAGTCAGTACCCCATAACGAAACACATTCAATAATTTACGGAGTCTCCAAATAGACTGTAATCCACCAGCTGCAATACGTACTTTACGTTTCTCCTCCTCTTTCATATCGGCAGACCCGTACTCAGTAGCCGATGCTTGAGGGCAATAGGCTATCTTGTATCCTTGAGCAGCTATTTGCATAGATAACATAAAATCGTCTAATAAAGCATCGCAGGGTTGAGGCTCGAATAAGGAAGTGCGTATAGCATAAAGCTCGCCCGCAGCACCTACTGCCGAATACAGTTTATAGTCAAGCGTTTTTAAAGCCGACTCGTAACGCCAATAAAAGCCTTCTCCACTAGACGAGGCTGTATCGGTTGCATCAACTGCAATGCGTTTTTCGCCAGCAACACACCCCACATTGGGGTCTTCAAATTGATGTACTAATTGTATTATGGAATCTGTGTTCAATATCGTATTTGCATCCGTATATACCGTAATAGGGCTTTTGATAAAAGGCATTACCCTGTTGATTGCTTTTGTCTTACCCCCTCGTTCATCGATATGATAAACAGTTGCATCCTCATACTTCTTCAATCGGGCTACCGTATCATCGGTACTGCCATCTGTAACCCAAACAATAGCTAATTTACCTTCAGTATACTCCAATTCTCGGTTATTAGCCATCTTCATTTCTACAATATCTTCTTCGTTATAGGCGGCTATAAGCAGTGTTACGTGGGGATATGTACTATTTGTCGACTCTTGATTGGATGAAAAAACCGTTTGCTTTATTTTTACAAGCAACCACAACACCATACCATAGCCCAAGTAGGTATAAAACACAAGCAATGCCAGTATC
>JBDLTH010000101.1:0-8158 GCA_039799165.1 Bacteroidota bacterium | reverse complement strand
CTGCAAAGTGCTCCAACAACATTTTCCTTCTGTCAGTATCTACTCCCAAAATGATGTTCTTTATTTTTTCGGGTAGCACATAACCGTATTCACTCAGCTGTTTTTGGTATAATTCCGTTGCTTTAACGCTGATAGCATCAAGTAAACGGTTGATATTCATGGCTTCCGTAGTTCGACCGAGAGCCTTTCCATTCTTGGTATCCCATAGTTCGGGCTTGATTTGTAACTTGGAGCTAAACTGCACTTGCTCTCCATTGACAGTAATTCTGACCATGATGGACGAATTACCCGATTTGTTCACTTCATTTTTCCGAAGATAAAACAGTACACGAAAAGTTGACTTCATAACATTCATAACACGTAATTTTTAGTGTTCAAAACTAGAATTAATTGTTAGAAGTTAGGCGGACAAATCACTGCCAATTTTCGACAAATGAGAAACTTACAAGGTAAATCGTTACGGTTTTTGTCTTTCGTGAAAACCGTAACGATTCCGTAACGAATAGCTGTCCGATATCGGCATTTCGATGACTGATTATGCCTTGGGGAGAGAATAAAAAAACTCCCTAAGAATCTATCTTAGAGAGTTTTGTCAGAAATAAGTCGCTTAGTTTCTGATCTTTCAGTGATCCCGCTGGGGTTCGAACCCAGGACCCCATCATTAAAAGTGATGTGCTCTACCGACTGAGCTACGGAATCTCCCTTGTTGCTTTATTAAAGCGAGTGCAAAGATAATATAATAAATTTGATAAACAAGATTTCAATAACAAATATTTAAAATATCTTTTGCTTAAAAGTGTTTATATCGATTCATTATTGTATAAATATTTCTTTTACAAAGAAGTACACCCACTATTGCTTTTGATCTGCTGAAAAAAATCGTTTCCTTTGTCATCAACCAAGATGAAAGCAGGAAAATCTTCTACTTCTATTTTCCAAACCGCCTCCATACCCAACTCTGGATACTCTACCACTTCTAAGCTTTTGATATTCGTTTGAGCCAGTATAGCTGCAGGTCCTCCAATGCTTCCGAGGTAAAATCCGCCGTATTTAGCACACGCATCGGTTACCTGTTTGCTACGGTTTCCTTTAGCAATCATAATCAAACTACCACCGTGCGACTGAAAAGCGTCTACATACGAGTCCATACGTCCAGCTGTAGTTGGCCCCATAGATCCAGAGGCATAGCCAGTAGGTGTTTTTGCAGGTCCAGCATAGTAGATCGGGTGATCTTTGATGTATTGAGGCAAATCTTCGCCTTTATCTAAACGTTCTTGCAACTTAGCGTGTGCAATATCTCGTCCCACAATGATTGTTCCAGTCAGTGATAGACGAGTTGATACTGCATATTTAGAGAGTTCGCTCAATATATCTTTCATTGGACGATTTAGGTTAATTTTAATACCTCCAGCCTCGCCTTGCTGTTGATATTCTAGAGGAATCAATCGAGCTGGATTATCTTCTAGTTTTTCTAACCAAATACCCTCTTTATTTATTTTACCCTTGATGTTTCTATCTGCTGAACACGAAACACCCATACCGATAGGACACGAAGCTCCATGACGCGGCAAGCGAATAACACGTATGTCGTGTGCAAAATATTTTCCTCCAAACTGAGCCCCTAAACCTAATTCTTGAGCCGCCTTCAACAACTTAGCCTCCATCTCAATGTCTCGGAATGCACGCCCGCCTTCATTGCCCGAAGTGGGTAGGTTATCGTAATACTTGGTCGATCCTAGTTTTACAGTTTTCAAATTTGTTTCGGCAGAAGTACCTCCAATCACAAATGCGATATGGTAAGGTGGACAAGCTGCTGTACCTAATGATTGCATTTTGTCGATCAAATATTTCTCAAGCTTCCCAGGTGCTAAAAGGGCTTTTGTTTCTTGGTACAAATAGGTTTTGTTGGCAGAGCCACCACCTTTGGCTACAAAAAGAAATTTATACTCATAACCTTCTATTGCATACAAATCGATTTGAGCAGGCAAGTTTGTTCCTGTATTAATCTCATCGTACATGTTGATCGGTGCATTTTGAGAATACCGCAAATTATCTTCTACGAATGTGTTGTAAACTCCTTTAGATAAAGCCTCCTCGTCATTTCCACCTGTCCATACATGCTGTCCTTTTTTACCCATAATGATGGCAGTACCTGTATCTTGACAAAAGGGCAGAATGCCTTTTGCCGAAATCTCGGCATTACGCAGAAACGTAAGTGCGACAAACTTGTCATTATCGGTAGCCTCGGGGTCGGACAATATTTTTGCAACTTGCTCTTGATGCTCTATACGAAGCAAAAATTCTACATTATGAAAAGCATGTTGAGCCAGCAGAGTAAGTGCTTCGGGCTGTACTTTAATAATCTCCTGACCTTCAAAATTACTTGTTGTTACATAGTCTTTGGATAACAAGTAATAGTCTGCATTATCTTTGTCGAGCGGAAACATTTCTTGAAATTTGAACCGAGGTGTTGGCATGAGTTTATTTTTTTAGAGTTAATTTGTATCTTTAGCTTTTTACAAATTTAAGAAAAAAGGGCAAACAAAACAGCCATTTTATAATTTTGAACAATGTCTTATCAATTAATTTTATATGTTAACTAAAACAATACATTAAAGAGATGAAACAAATACTCGTTATACTCCTTGCCATTGCACTGTGCTTTTTGGTTGGTTTTGTTGGTAGCAGATTTCAACTAGCCTCTTTGCTTGAGTGGTATCCTACCCTTAATAAACCAGAGCTTCTGCCACCCAATTATGCGTTCCCCATTGCTTGGAGTATATTATATGCTTGCATGGGACTATCCATAGGGCTTATTGTTGGGGGTAATTATGTCGAGAAATCGTCATTACTTACTGTTTTTTCGTTGCAAATGCTTTTCAACTTTACGTGGAGTATTTCTTTTTTCTATCTTAGAAATCCATTATTGGGACTTATCAACATCATCTTGTTGCTGCTCTTGATTATCATGTATGCGGTTAAAGCATATCCTGTACTCAAGACCAGTTCAATACTTTTTATACCCTACATTCTATGGGTATCATTTGCTACATATCTAAATTGGTACATATATCTTAATAATTGAATGATATCTCACTGTTAAATAACTATTTAAAGGAATATGATTGTTAAATCGATATTAATTTTTTTATTGGCAGGTATTTGCGAAATTGGTGGCGGCTATTTAATCTGGCTATGGCTTAAAGAAGGTAAACCCTTCTGGTGTGGTGTATTGGGTGGGGCAATACTTGTATTGTATGGCGTAGTTGCTACTTGGCAAACTTCTGACTTTGCCAAGGTTTATGCCACTTACGGTGGCTTTTTTATCGTTTTATCTTTGATTTGGGCGTGTATATTTGACAAGTATATGCCTACCAAATATGATATTATAGGAGCATTGGTTGCACTAGCGGGTGTATGTATAATCTACTACTCGCCCCGAAACTAAAACTGCGATTAGAATAAGCTCAAATGTATTATTAATAGGTGTTTATAAAAAATACACTCTCGATCTAAAACTAGAAAGAGAGTATATTTTGATGGAAGGATACACAATGTTGAGACTTTCAATAATGTTTTATGTGTATGTAACTAATTGTTTATAAGTGCTTAAGTTGTTAAAATCTAAATTGTTTCCAAAATGACCTTAACCCTCTAAAAATATTTTCATGTCTTCGTCAACCGTAGATATAGGTGCTATTCCGAAAGTCTCTACCAACACTTTGGTTACATTAGGAGACAAGAACGCTGGTAAGGTTGGTCCTAAATGGATGTTCTTCACCCCCAAATGGAGTAGTGCTAGCAACACAATAACAGCCTTTTGCTCATACCACGCTATATTGTAAACAATGGGTAGCTGATTAATGTCATCGAGACCAAATACTTCTTTCAGTTTAAGAGCAATTACTGCCAGCGAATAACTATCGTTACATTGTCCAGCATCCAATACACGAGGTATACCCGCAATATCGCCTAAGTGTAATTTATTATACCGATATTTAGCACAGCCCGCCGTTAGTATAACAGTATCTTGAGGTAATGCTTTTGCAAAATCAGTATAGTAGTTTCTATTACTCATTCTACCATCACATCCCGCCATTACTACAAATTTGCGTATTGCACCCGAGTTTACTGCATCTACAACTTTGTCAGCTAATGCTAAAACCTGAGCATGAGCAAATCCTCCTACAATAGTACCCTCTTCTAACTCATGTGGTGGAGGGCAGGTTTTAGCTAAAGCAATTAGTTCCGAAAAATCTTTAGCACCCCCATTTGTTCGGTTTGCAATGTGTTTTGCACCATCCAATCCAGCAGCTCCAGTGGTAAATATTTTCCCGATGTATGTAGCATCCTTTTTTGGGGGGACAATACAGTTGGTCGTAAACAGAATAGGACCATTAAAGGATGTGAAATCGTCTTTTTGTTGCCACCACGCACCGCCATAATTACCCACCAAGTGTTTATACTTTTTCAGTTGCGGATAGTAATGTGCAGGAAGCATTTCGCTATGCGTATATACATCTACACCTGTATGTTCAGTTTGAATTAGTAGATCCTCGATGTCCCTTAGGTCATGTCCACTAATTAGTATCCCTGGATTTTTCCCTACACCTAATTTGACTTCTGATGCTTCGGGATTTCCGTATTTGCTAGTATTTGCAGCATCTAATAATGCCATTCCCTGCACACCGTATTTACCCGTTTCTAAGGTTAAAGCAATCAGTTCTTCTGCACCTATATCTTCGCGTGTAATTTGTGCAAGAGCATGTTGTATAAAACGAAAAATATCTTCGTCTGTCCGATCCAAATTGTAAGCATGCTCGGTATAAGCAGCTAATCCTTTTAAGCCATAGTGAATCATCTCTTTCAAAGACCGTATATCTTCGTCTTTTGTAGACAAAACACCTACCTGTTTTGCTTTAGCCATAAACTCAGATTCGTTGCCATTCCACGTACAAGCATCGGGTAGGGTAGCAGGTGCATTGGTTACTAAAGAAGCTAGTCTTGCTTTCAAAAGTAGGCCCTCTTTCACCTTTTCTTTGATCGCATTATAATCGAAGTTAGCATTGGTAATACTTATAAACATAGCGTCTATTACAAATTTATCAGCCTCGGGCAATGATTTCCCATCTTTGCGTAGAGCATCATTATATACGGCGATACCCTTGTTGACGAAGAGTAATAGGTCTTGAATATCCGATGTTTCAGGTGTCTTTCCACATACGCCTATTAATTCACATCCTGTACCCTTAGCTGTTTCTTGACATTGATAGCAAAACATACTCATAATATTTGTCTTTTAGTTTAGTACTTGATTGAGTAAGCAAAACTATGAAACATCACTTGTAGAATATGTACCATATATCACAGTTCATTCTTTTGTTTCTACGTTTTATGTATAAATAACAAATCTGAAAAAACTATTTTAAGTTTAAAATACGATGAGGTGATCTCATTTCTATTGTTACACTTTTTATCTCATTTTCACTACAATTAGTGATTGATTGGTATATATTGAATCGGTATTTTTGCTAACGAAAAAAAGTTAAAGTGTTTTCTAAGAAAAAATAAATGAAAAAGATTTTTATATTCTTATGTTTTCTAATAACATATTCCAATGCTATAGCTTCAACCCTCGATGAGGGCTTGCTTGAGCAAGACTCCATTCGCATGTCTTATACTGGAGACGAAGTCGTCATTCGGGCATTTAAGAGTAATGACAATGTGCAGTTATCACCCATATCAGCAACAGTATTGTCGGAGCGAGATATTAAGGAAAGTAATTTGACTAACCTCAAAGATTTTTCGGGGTTTATTCCCAACTTGTATATGCCTGATTATGGCTCTAAAATGATTTCGCCTGTGTACATCAGAGGTATTGGTTCTCGTATCAATGCACCTTCGGTAGGATTGTATGTAGACGGAGTACCTTATTTTGATCGATCTACGTTCGATTTTAATATTGCTGATATTGAAAGAATTGAGGTTTTACGTGGTCCACAAGGTACAATCTATGGTCGCAATACCATGGGAGGGCTTATCAATGTGTATACCAAATCGCCGTTCAAGTATAAGGAGACCAATGTTGGGCTCACTGCCGCTAACTATAATACATACCAAGCCGATGCCTCGCACTACGGTAATATAAACAATACGTTTGGATATTCGTTGGCTGGAAGCTACCTACATACAGGTGGCTATATTACAAATCAATATACGCAAAAACGAGCAAACCCTATGGATGCTTTAGCCACACGTATGCGACTGAGTTGGAGACCATCGGCTCGTTTTATGATGCACCTTACATCAGCTTACGAATACTCGGACCAAGATGGTTATCCATATGCCAATTATACAGACTCTACCAATACAGTTGGTGCTGTAAACTATAACTCGCCTAGCTATTACAGGCGCAATATGTCTACAACAGGTTTACATGCACAGTACCATACCAAGACTTTAGAATTTAATTCACAATCATCATTTCAGTATTTTGATGGAAAACAAGGTTTAGATCAGGATTTTCTGCCTCAAAACCTATATTATGTACTCTTTAATCAACGTCAGCGGATGTACTCTCAAGAGTTTAATATCAAGTCAAAAGGTTCGAAAAACTATGAATGGACTGTAGGTGCGTTTGGTTTTTATCAAGACTTTGAAACCAACAACAAGATCCATTATTTAGATGTGCGATTTATACCAGTACCTCCTCCTATGCCTTCTTTTAGAGCTAAAAATATTGATCTGCAAGATGTAGATACCCCATCACGAGGTTTTGCGTTTTTTCACCAATCAACATTTAATAATATCTTGACCAAAGGGCTGTCTGCAACAGTAGGCGTTAGGTACGACTGGGAAGAGATTAAAGCACATACCGTTTTTACATCTATAGACACACTGAATGTTTATCATGAGACTAAAAATAAGCGTGAAAAAAATAAGTATGTACAAATAACACCTAAAGCGTCTTTGCAATATCGCTTTGCTAACGACGAAATAGTGTACGCTTCGGTAACCAAAGGATATAAATCGGGAGGTTTTAATAATACAGCTCAAACAGAAGAAACCTTCACTTTCAAACCCGAATATAGCGTAAGCTACGAAGTGGGCACAAAAGGAAGTTATTTTGATAAACTTTTGTATACCGAAGTAAGTTTATTTTATATCAATTGGAGAAATCAACAAGTTTCTCAATACCAGCAAGCTCAAGGTTATCTGTTACGCAATGCAGGGAAATCGGAAAGTAAGGGTGTCGAAATAACTACACAGATCAATCCGTTTGAAAATTTTAATTTGCAACTGAATTATGGATACACACATGCCACATTCAAAAAGTATGTGTATAATGATAAGGTTGACTATTCGGGCAATTATTTGCCTATGGTGCCTCGGCATACATTCTCGGCAATGGCTAATTATGCTCTTGAATTGAAAAATAAAACACTATTAGACAAAGTTGTATTCAATGCACAATATACGGGCTTGGGCAAATTGTACTGGAGAGAAGATAACATTGCAAGCCAAAATTTTTATGGCACAGTCAACGGTAGTGTTTCTTTTGTAAAGAAGGATATTTCAGTCGAATTGTGGGCTAAGAACATTACCGATCAAGACTATGTGTCTTATTATTTTCTTTCGCAAGGAGGAAGTTTTGTTCAGCCAGGCAAGCCCTTTACGTGCGGGGTAAATTTGAATGTGAAGTTCTAAATTAATCTAATTAGTACTTGCCTATCGCTAGTACTAATTAGATTACCTTAGCCTTAGAGCCTGTTTAAATTTTGGTCAATAATAATTTTATAGCCGCAATTTTGACTATTTCTTTCGCAGAGTCAAAAGTAGTTTCATAATTTCGACAAAGCCTTCTATCGTTATCAATCCAAGCAAAAGTAGGTTCTATCACCCAACGATTTTTTATAGGTCTAAACTCTTGCTCTTTATAGCTACTGATTATAACCTGTAAGACATAACCAAATGCGTCTTTGATATTTTGCGCTAATTCACCTCTGTAGTCGTCCCTTAACAAGTCGAACTAGGATATAATTTATAAAACATACTTTCCTGTATTATTTCAATAATATGGGAAAGTATCTTTTTGTAGATGTTCATCCTCCTTTTGAAGTTAAAAGCCGCTGCTGCAAGTAGTACGTTGATACTATCG
>JBDLTH010000100.1:0-6106 GCA_039799165.1 Bacteroidota bacterium | reverse complement strand
AATATATAGAAGGGGCAACTCTGCGCAGTTATATCAAGAAAAATGAGGTTTCGCTCCACCAACGGTTAAATCTCATCACTACATTGTTGGAAGCATTTAGTTTTATTCAACAGAAAGATATTATACATGGTGACATACACACCAGCAATTTTATGGTGGACAAGCACGAGAATTTGAGAATAATCGATTTTGGAATGTCTAATCACAGTAAATTACAAGATGACGAGCTTTTGAAAAAAGGAGGTGCGTATTATTATATTCCACCAGAAAGGGTTTCGAAAGAACCATTCAAAATATTGAATAAAAAAGACACTAATTTTCACGCCGAAAACTATCAATTGGGTGTGATTATCTTCTACATTTTGTATGGCGATACGCCTCATAGTGGGCTAACATGGAAAATATTGTCAGATAATATACTTAACGAAGAAATTGTGTACCAACAAAAATGTTCTTCGGACGAGCTTATACCTGCCAATGTGATGGAGGTTATGAAAAAGGCTTTAAGCAAAAATCCCAAACAGCGTTATTCGACTGCTAACGAGTTTTATCAGACTTGGTTGAATAAAGTTATAAACCATAGTCAGGAATGAAATCGGTAATTGATACACAGCTCAAACATAATGATTGTGGTATAAGTGTTATAAAAACAATTTGCAATATACTTGATGTAGATATTACACGCAAATATATTGAAGACACTATATTTTTAGATACAGAGGGTTCGAAACTTAGCGATATAAAATCTTTTTTTGATAAAAATGACTTCACCACCGAATACAAATTATTAGACCTGAACTATGCTATCAGTTCAGATAGTAGTTATTTTGAGCCATTCTTCCCCTTTATACTTCCTATCAACCGAGATGGGGGGATACACTTTGTTGTGGTAGATGGCATTAGCAAGAATAAACTGAAAATATTTGACCCAGCTGAGCAGAAACCCTATTTTTTGTCCTTATCTGAGATTCGCAAAGTAGCCTATTATAGCAATAGCTATGTTGAGTATATTGGTACTAAAGAAAAAACAGGAGTGCTTTGCAACCAGATACTTGCGTCGTATGGCATTGATGTAAATGACATAAATACATCGTTTACGTTTGATACCATATACAATAAGATTACCTATTTCTTGTATATAAAACAAGAATATCGGCTGGTAGATACCGAAGCCGAAAAAAAGTGTCTCGAAGACATTCTCTTTAACCAAGATATTCCGCTCGTTCCCAAGCACTTCAAAACCTTGAGTTACGAAGGCAAGCAACTCAAGATAAAAACACCAGTCATTCTCACTGTCAAATCCGATATTAAACAGACTGTTGAGTCCACTGTTATCCCAGAAAAAGAAGAGAATATGTATCTGTCTTTGTTCAAACAGCTGGGCAAATCTAAAAAAATATGGTACATATACATCCTCATCGCATTGTTTTCGGCTACGATGAGTCAGTTGTCTGTGTTTATTAATCAAATATTGATTGATGATATTCTTTCGAAGCGAAACTTATCAATGGTTGTTCTGTTTGCTGTGGGAATTGCTCTATTTAAAGTTTTTGATTTATTTACCGTTCTTTACAAATCATGGATAGGTGTAAAAGTTGCACAAATACTCGATCAGCATTTTTTAACCACATTTGACAATAAACTGAATAGCTTTTCGCTATCCTACATTCAAGGATATAAACGAGGCGATTTGACTGAACGGCTTAGTGATTCAATGAAATTGAAATCATTTTTTTTGCGGTTCTTTACCAATATACTTATTGATAGTTTTATATCGATTTACACCTTGGGTATACTAATGTTTATCAACTGGCAATTGACCATTGTGGTTATTGTGGTTATGATTTTATTCTATATCTGGTTTAGACTAGTTACACCGGTATTGCGGCAGAATGAACGCATACGATTTATCCGCAAGGCTGATTTTTTCTCAAAGATGATCGAGAAACTCGAAGGTATACAAGTGCTGAAAAGTACACATAATGAGGAGTCGTATTCTAAAAAAATAAGAAAAAGCATACAAGATTTATTGGCAATTCAAGTCAAAACCCAACACCTCAACATCCTCAATGTAGCCATTTCATCGCTTATCACCATTGCAGCATCTATCGTGATTATCGTCTATTTATCCGAAAAATCAATAACCGAAAATGTGATAACTATTGGGCAGATTATCACTTTTATAGCCCTTACACAACGTATTTTTTCGGCATTAGGAGGTGTACTTGATGAAAACTTGACGTTGCAAGAAAATCAAGTTATTCTTAAACGCTTTCTCGATTTCAGAGAACCCCCTAAGCCCACTATAACAAATGGGATACGTGATTTTGACTTGCAAACCATCGAAATGCAGCATGTTGGTTTTGGTTATCACCCTAGCGATCCTATTCTGAAAGATATTTCAATCAGCATTGAGAAAGGCTTAAAAATAAAAATTGAGGGACGCAACGGCTCAGGTAAGTCAACACTGAGCAAGATTCTGTCATTGTTATACGAGCCTGTTTTGGGACATATTAGTATCAATGGCATAGATTCTAAGTTTTATGACCAAAAAGCTTTGCAAGAAAAAATATTGTTAGTAAGCAACGAAGATATTCTCTTTAACGATACGTTTTTGTATAATCTTACTTTTGGCAAAAAATGTTCAACCAAGCGTATCGTTTCGTTGGCAAAAGAGCTACAGCTATACGATTTTATACTGCAAAAAGAGCAGGGCTTAGAATTTATGATAAGCGAAAACGGCAAGAATCTATCGACTGGACAACGCAAAAAAATATTATTGCTGAGAGCCTTGTTGCACGATGCCGAACTTATTATACTCGACGAGGTATTGGCGGGTATAGATACCCAGTCAAGAGAAGAGATTGAGGTGTGTTTAAATAACACAAAAGACAAAACATTTATTGTTATTTCGCACGAGCCTATGCTGATGTTGCAATTTGACAAAACATACCGAATTGTAGATGGCGTATTATCGCTAGAAACGTTATGACAGTTTATTGAAATTTAATCGACTTGGCAGGAGATATACGAGCTATCAAGTAAGATGGTCCCACCATCATGGTTATGGATATAAGCAATGCTGCAATATTGATTAGTAGAATATACCCCCAATTGATATAGACAGGCATTTCTGACACATAATAGGTTGCAGGTTCAAGTTGTATTATCCCAAATTGTTTTTGAATAAAGCAAACGGCAAAAGCAATCAGATTGCCTATTAATATGCCTTTCAGTATCAAGAATGACGATATGTAAAGAAATATTTTTCGAATATTTAAGTTTCTTGCACCCAAAGCCTTTAGTATGCCAATCATATTGGTACGTTCTAATATAATAATCAAAAGCCCTGAAATCATTGTAAAACCCGAGACTGCAAACATGAGTATTATAATTACCCAAACGTTCATATCCAATAGGTTGAGCCATCCAAATATGGAAGGATTCATCTCTTCTATTGATTGGCTATAGAGTAGTTGACCATCGCCATCTTCTGTTGATGATAAATCATAGAACAAGTGGGTTTTGGTTTGTGCCAATGACGAGTAGTCATTTACCATCAATTCAACACCACTAACTTGATCCGTAGCCCAATTATTGAGACCTTGTACTAAATTTAGGTTGGCAATAACATATAGCTTGTCATAATCTTCAAGATTGGTACTATATATACCTGATATGACAAATTTACGAGCTTTCATTTTGGCATCAGATTGTATAAAATAGGCAATAAAATCATCTTTTACTTTCAGCTGAAGTCGATCGGCTATGTACTTAGATATAATAATCTGATTAACAGACGACGAGTCTGAATTGTTTCGCAACACATCACCTTCAATCATATTTCGCTTAAAAAAGCTCCAATCATATTCACGACCAACACCTTTCACGACCACACCTTGAAATTCGGAATCCGTTTTCAATATACCTGGTATTGTTGCATACGTTTCGATATGCTTTATATCGGGATAGTTTGTGAGCATCCCTGTCAAGTCATCTGTCATGCGTATAGGGACTGTTTCGTATGACATCCGATTGTTAAAAGCTGTAACCTGTATGTGAGAACCAAATCCTATAATTTTATCTCTTATTTCTTTTTTGAAACCTACAACTACTGTTATTGATAGTATCATAGCAGCAATAGCTAAAGCTATTCCACTAACAGCTATTTTGATAGCTGGAGACGACACTTTTTGTTTGATATTGCCACCAAAATAAATTTTACGTGCGATGAATAATTCTAAATTCAAAATATGGTTTTAGCTAGATTTATATATAGTGCCAAAGATAAGAAAAAATAAAGATACCCTTATTGGTTTTAGAAGACATCACCGTGGAAAACAGAAATGATTTAAAACACCCTTTTACAGATATACTTTTGATGCCTTAAACTTAGATAAAGCGAAGTAGGCTACAAATATTCAAAAGAATAAAACTATCTTTGTATAGTTTTATTTAATCCCTGTAAAATCTGTACATCAAGTTCATGAACAGAATAACAAGCTGTATTGCAAGTATTATTTGTACAATAATAGGATTTTATTCAGTTGCTCAAGAAGGCGAAAAAGCATATCGTTTTCTTGAGTTGCCTACATCTACACGCATCAATGCACTAGGAGGGAATAATGTATCTATTATAGAGAACGACATCTCTGTTGTATTTAGCAACCCTGCTGCTTTAGGTAAAGAAATGAGCATGAATGCAAGTGTGGGTTACATGTCTTACATTGCCGATATAAAAACAGGGAGTGCCATATTTGGCAAGTCGATACGAGATGCCAATGCTTTTGCAGTAGGCGTTAATTACCTCAACTATGGCAGTCTAAAGGAGGTTAGCGATGACAATATAATACAGGGCGAATTTTCGGCATCAGATATAGCCATCAGCGGAGTATATAGTCATATGCTCACCGACCGACTAAGGGGTGGCGTAACCACTAAGGTCATCCATTCATCCTATCATGCATATACATCTACAGCCTTGGGCTTCGATGTGGGTTTGAGTTACTATAACGAAGATCGAGAATTTTCGGCAGGACTAGTTCTTAAGAATATCGGAAGCCAATTATCGGCATACAACGATCAACGAATAAGTTTACCTTGGGATGTAAATATAGGCTTGAGTAAAAAATTAAATAATGCACCCATTCGTATATCCCTTACTGGGGTGTACCTTACTCAATGGAACTTTTCGAGAATAAATGCTGCAAACCAAATAGACACAAGTGATGATGGTTTTGCAAAAACACTCATCAAGCATACGGTCTTAGGACTAGATATAATACCCTCGCCTAATTTCTGGCTTGCACTTGGGTTTAACGCCAAAGCTCATTATGATCTGAAATTGCAAGAAGGAAATAAATTTGGAGGGTTTAACGCTGGAGCAGGTATACGCATCAGTAAATTTAGTTTAGGCTTTTCGCTGGCTCAATATCATCCAGCAGCCAGCT
This sequence comes from Bacteroidota bacterium, assembly GCA_039799165.1. Taxonomy (GTDB): domain Bacteria; phylum Bacteroidota; class Bacteroidia; order Bacteroidales; family Dysgonomonadaceae; genus Dysgonomonas_A. The sequence continues at coordinate 656 of JBDLTH010000100.1, read as the reverse complement.
CCTTTCATTTGAGCTTGTCTGCGGATATTTCTAAGTTCTAAAACGTCTTCAATAAACTTAAGATAAAGAAAATCGAACGAACATTTTATTAGTTATTTTTGTTTCAATGAAAAAGATTACAATCGCAATTGACGGATTTTCATCCAATGGTAAAAGTACAATGGCTAAAGATTTGGCCAAGCGTATAGGTTATATATACATTGATAGCGGAGCCATGTACAGAGCTGTAACTCTTTATTGTATTCAAAATAAATTGTTCGAAGATAATCAGATTAATGAAGCTAATTTATTGAAGCATATCCAAAACATCGAAATACATTTCGAGATCAACCCTTCGACAGGTATTCCCGAAACATTTTTGAATAACAAAAATGTTGAAAAAGAGATTCGCTCAATGGAAGTTTCGGGCAAAGTAAGCCCCCTTAGTGCCATTGGTTTTGTACGCAAAGCCTTGGTCGATCAACAACAGGCAATGGGTAAGCAAAAAGGAATTGTGATGGATGGCAGAGACATTGGTACAGTAGTGTTTCCAGATGCCGAAATGAAAATATTTGTAACTGCCGATGCCGAAATAAGGGCACAAAGGCGTTTGGATGAGTTGCGTACTAAAGGTGATGAAACGACAACATTCGATGAAGTGTTGAACAACATAAAAC
>JBDLTH010000099.1:0-5633 GCA_039799165.1 Bacteroidota bacterium | reverse complement strand
TTATTGATTTAGACGTGTTATAAATAAAAACAATATTTCATATTTTTTATCAATGTTTCTTTTCGCAAAAATAACTGAAATAAACTACTAAAGAAAACAATTTGCTAGTTATTTTCCTGTTTTATCCTTAAAAGAATTGTTCTATAAAACAAAAGATCAATAGTACTCATGCTCGACGAACAAGATGTACTATTGATCTTATAAATGTTATGCAGAATAAAAAATCTTGCAAACAGAAAGTCTCTTTGCTTATTTACCTATTTCGGTAGCTATTTCGGTCCATTCCTGCTGATAGTCTACCGCTATGCTTGTTGCATCTAAGCCCCCAATCTTGCCTGTATAGCGAGTGGTTTTATTCTTAAACACATCAAATTCTGCAACTTTACGCATAAATACGATGTTAGGATCGGATAGTGTCATGGGGCTTTCAGCATTTACAGAACGTACCGAGAGGTCTTTTGAGCCTTGTATATAGAGTTCGGGCCAAATTATACTTCCTCCCGTTCTATTTAGGTTATTAGTAGGTAAGGTATAGAATACAATCGGATTATCCTTATTGATACTTGCAAATTGACTACGAGGTATTGTAGGGAAATACTTGTTATAACCCTTTCCATCCATATACGAATATGTAACAGACTCATTCATTAAATTTAATGAAGTAGGGTATGCCAAGGCTCGAGGTTGCCAGCTAACTGCTAAGAAACCTCTCAGAACAGGAGTTATAGATTGTACCTCGGCAGGCAGTTTGTCTAAATCCTCGATAACCAATTCAACTCTACCTACAGCTCGCTCTAATGTAACCGCTCGTTTCACCTCGGCGATGGTGTCGTTGAGTGAAAATTCAATCTTAGACGAAAACATTTGCGATTGATGATCTAGAGATTCAAGACTATAGGGACGACGCTTTTCGTTATCAAAGGGCTCTAGTGTTCCACTTGACCCATAAAAAAACATAGCATAATCACCGTTAGGCAGTGTCAACGAAATATCTGTTTTATTATCATCTTTTTGTACACGTACAACCGCATATTGTAATGGAACTTCGTTTGAATAGTCATTCACCTTCTTATACACCCAGTATTCTAAATGCTGAATATTCATGGATTGCAACGAAGCCGATTTCATCAAAGACTGCTCGGTAGAAAGACCTGTACCTGCTACGGAAAAGCGTACTTCACGCAACTGTACTGGCTCGGTGATTACATCTTCCACTTGTGGCATCTCGCTACTACATGATGAAAACAATAGTGTAGAGGCAAATATAGCTAGTATAATATTTTTCATATTTAATATTTTATTTTATAACCAGATTGGATTCAGTATTTAAAATTCTTTATCAATAGTTTCTCCCCAAGCATCATTTACTTCAAAACCTAGAGCCTCTTCATCATTAAAGATAGACCCTGATAAGGTAATCGACTGATTAGGTAATATCTGGATATCTTTTTTCAATAGTTTTCCAAATACAAAATTGGCATTATAGAATGAAAAAGATGCATCATCAAGTGTCTCACTTTTTATACCAATCAAGTATAAATTGAAAGTATTCACAGGATTATTAATCGTAGCATAGCTATCTGTACGAGGAAAATTGAACTGGATCGGATTATTCTCATTATACAAGGCTATATCCTTTTTTGCAATCGCAATACTATTATAACAAACATTTTTAGGTGCACTAACATCAAACAATGATTTATTATTGTAGTAGATGCCATATGTATATATCGGAAAAACATCGTAAGGAATTGGTGCGTCAACAATACCATAGACCCTGCTATAAAAAACGGGGATGATATGAGTTACCGAAGCTGGCACTTTGTCCAAGTCTTTTATCTTAAGGTTTACACGTCCTATCGGGCGAGTCAATTTCATACTCTTTGCTAAGGAGTTACCATCGACCTGAAAATGAAGCCTGCCTGAAAACAATTCATTCTTTAAGTTCCAATACTGAAGAATAGGACTTCCCGAAGGAAATTGACCTTGATTTTGCAGTTCTATGATAGAATCTTGTGATGAAAATACATCAATTACATAATAGCCGCTCGTCAATTTCAAATTAATTTTAGGAATAGCTCCTGCATTTGTCAACCTGCCGGATGACATTACTGACCCTGCTCCTCCAGTGGCTGTTGAAGCATACAATCGATACAACAAGTGGGGCAAAGCTTGGTTGGCTGTAGACCGAATATCTGAAACATCGGTACTAAAATTGGATACATCGAACGTTACATCGTACAGTTTTGCCTCTGGTTCTACCGAAGGCATAACAGGTGCATCGGACGAACACCCCGAAAAAATAGACAGTGCAAGCACCATCGAAAAGACCAATTTAAGCTTATTCATGTTTTTGTTTAAAAAATTAGATTTTAAATACATTATATTACAACATCTCACATTTGATTATTGAACGTGTTTACTTAGGTATCTGAACTATTTGTTCATCCCAAGCCTGTTGTTCTGTAATAGATATACCATTACCGCTTGCTCCCTGTATTTTACCCGTATAACGTGTTGTCTGGTTGGTTTTAACATTGTATTTACCCACCTTACGCATAAATAAAACACTGGGGTCTTGTCCCATCAAAGGAAGATCTCCTCTGAGATAATGATATTTATCATCTTTCGCCCCTTGTATGTACAGGTACTCGCCGAAAGCTCCAACACTGCCATTTCTTGGATATTCGGAGGGTATTGAGTAAAAAACGATTGGATTATCCTTTGTTATGGTAGCAAATTGCGATCTTGGTATTACAGGAAAATAAGATTTAGATCCACCTTCTCCCCAATAAAATCGTCGATAGATAATATTGGAATAACTAGGAACAAGCCCCATAAGAGAATTCCCCATGATAGGTGATAAACCAGACAGCACAGGTATAATAGCCTGCACGTCATTGGGCAACTGGTTTAAGTCTTCAATAACCAATTCTACTTTGCCCACAAGCCTTTCGAGCTGTACAACAGCTGAAACTCCTTTATTAGCATCTGTAATCTTAAATGGCAGATTCTTGCCAAATAGTTGCGTTTTATAGTCAACTGGAGCAACAGCATCAACATTTCTTTTCCTAAAGTTGGTTGTATCTAGTTTCATATCAGCCGCAAGAAATGCAATTGTGTAATCGCCTACGGGCAATTCGATTGTAATATTTTGGCTCATGCTATCAACAGAAATTAGAGCGTGTTCCAGAGGATCTGGATAATAACTGGCATTATTGATATCGGCTGTTTTATGAATCCAATATTCTAAATGTTGAATTTTAGCCTCAGACAAGGTACTTGAACGCATGTTAGATTCTTCAACTTGCAAATTAAGCTCCCCAAGCTTAAATACAGCCTTGTACAACTTATTGCTAGTTACTGGTGCATCGTCTACAAGGGGTGCTTCTGAACTACATGAAGAAAACAAGAGGCAAATAGACAATAGGGTATATATAATATTTTTCATTTTATAAAATTAAAAATTGGTATTTAAAAATCGATGTTAGTAGTTTCGCCCCACTGATCGCTTATTTCTAAGCTCAAGCCTTCGTGCTGAAAAATTGAACCTTGTATGGTCAATGATTGGTTGGGTTTTAACTGAATATCTTTTTGTAAAAGTTTCGCAAATACAACATGCTCATCATCTACAAACAGCGGATTTATACCTGCTATGGTATCGGTTATACCCAATAAATACAAGTCCATCGATCCTTTAGGTTGTGAATCGTATAAAAATCTGTAATCAACATTTTGTGGAAAGTAAAAGCTGATTGGATTGTTTTCGTTATACAGATGCAGTTTATCTTTACTTACGCCAATAGCATCCATCGACTTAAATGTCTGCACACCATAAGGAGGGATCTTTAAATACATCGATTTGTGATACATAGGATTTATACCCACAGGCAATACCACTTCACCGCTTTGCACATCTCTATAAAAAATTGGTACTACTTTGTTTACCGAAGCTGGAATCTTATGTAAGTCGTTTATTCTCAGATTGATTTTAGTAATGGGTCGAGTAAGAGTAATTGATTTATTCAAAGGCTCATCTGTAATGGTAAAGCTAGATGTACCCATAAATATATCATTCTTCAAATTCTCATACGAAATAAAAGATTTGGACATAGACCAAACAGACGAACTCTTTACAGGAGGTTCTGTTAAAGAACTAACTCGATCATCAGATGTAACGATGGTTATCTTATAACTGCCTTGCATTAACTGAACTTTTAGCTCATCAGTCCTATCTGTTGGAGCAATATTACCTTGTTTTATAATATTACTATCATCATAAATCCAATAAGTAAGATTTCGCTTTGCTGCATTTCGAGTACCTATATCAGTAGTAAAATCGTCTACTGTAAATGTTACATCATACAGTTTCGCCTCTGGTTCTACTTCTACCGAAGGCATAACAGGTGCATCGGACGAACACCCTGAAAAAACAGAAAGTGTAAACCCAATCACAAACAAAAATTTAAGTTTATTCATTTTTATCATAATTTAGATTGAAAAAGATACATGTTTTCGAGTATCCACTACAAAGATAGTTGCAATAAACATATTTTAATTAAAATTCACTTATTAAAAACAAAAAAGTGATGTCAAATTTTGACACCACCTCTTTTTTTTATAAAAACAAGATTTATTTTTCTATCTCGTAAGACAATTCATCCCACATTTCTTTTTCGGAAATAGGCATTCCACTTCCATCCAGGTTTCCTATTTTGCCTGTATAGCGAGTTGTTTCATTTACCTTCACTTTATATTGACCCACTTTACGCATAAATACAACATTCGGATCTTGTGTCAACAAGGGTAAACGTGCATCTAGGCTATGATATTTACGATCTTTTACTCCTTGTATGTACAAATCAGCAGCAACAACACTTATACCTGGAAATCTTGAATATTCGGAGGGTATAGAATAAAAGAATATAGGGTCTTTTTCAGTTACTGCCGAAAACAACTCTCTCTCAATAATTGGAAAATAGGAATAATTACCACTTTCCGTGAAATAGTTACGCCCTCCTCTTGCAATGTCAATAAAGCTAGGCACAACACCCATAAGAGGATCTACCGTTACAAATCTAAAACCCGACAATACTGGAATTATAGCTTGCACATCGCTTGGAAGTTTATCCAGATCTTCGATAACCAACTCTACCTTGCCTACAAGCCTTTCTAATTTTACAGTTTCCGAAACACCTTTATTTGTTTCTGTGATTTGGAATTGAAAACGTTTACCAAAAGACTGTGAATAATGATTGGTTGCACGAACAGATCCAGCCCCTCTTTGTTTGAAATTGGTGGTATCTACCATAGTGTCAGCCGCATAGAAAACAACCATATAATCACCAATAGGCAATTCGACCGAAATCGTTTGTTCTTTTTGATTAGCAGCAATCAACGCGTGTTCTAATGGCTCGCCATCATTATATAGTTGATCAAAACTAGAACTCTTATAAATCCAATATTCTAAATGCTGGATGTTGTGAGATTCGTATAACGTACTCGAACGCATTGGCGATTCGCTAATCTCTAAACTAGGGCTTCCAATTTTAAAGGTAGCCTTATATTTGTTGTTCGTAACAACAGGGGTATCTTCTAAAACAGGAGATTCTGAACTACAAGACGAAAACAAA
>JBDLTH010000098.1:0-29267 GCA_039799165.1 Bacteroidota bacterium | reverse complement strand
ATTCGATACTACAAAGATAACCAAACTTAGTGAAAAAGAGAAAATTCAATTTATTTGAAAACTTACACTTCCATTGCTTTCTAGGTAGTCTAGTAATTCTTTTTTGATATTAATTTTTACTCCTCGAGCAAATAATTCGACTTTCATATTTCGCTCACTGTCTATCACTTCGAAGTATAACAATGAGTTTCCTGGATTGTTTTTGGTTAGAATTGATATTTCCTGAATCATCTGTGCATCCATTTCATGCAAGGGTAGCTTAATTGTGATTTTTTCTATCACTTGATCTTTTACATCAGGAAGTAATTGTATCGAATTTATTTTTAGCTCAAATTGGGCTTCGTTAAACCTTCTCGCTTGCACCCTTCCCTTCGCATAGATGTATAAGCCTGGTTTCCCGTATTTGCCAAAATTTATATAGTCGTCACCAAATAAGGCAACCTCGCCACTGCCTGTAAAGTCTTCGATTCTGATAATCATGTAGGGCTTACCATTCTTGGTTATTCCTTCTCGGATGCTGCTGACTAATCCTCCGAATGTTACCTCCATGTTCTTCATCGTTTCTTTATCTTCAATATCCGTCATACCTAGGTTGCATCCATATTTTAAGGCAATAGCATATTCGTCAAGAGGATGTGCAGAAAGGTAGATACCTATCAACTCTCGTTCTTTGTTGAGGCGTTCTAGATCAGACCATTTTTCGGTTGTAGGCACTTCGGGATGAGCTATTTCAAAAAAGGTATCATCTCCAAATAGCGAATTAGTAGCTTGTGCCTTATCTACTTGATATTTATTCCCATATCGGATGAGTTGGTCAATAAATGTTTCACCTTTGCCATTGACTGCAAAAAACTGCTCACGACTTATTTCGGGAAAGTTGTCAAAAGCACCTGCCAAAGCCATCGACTCGATACTTTTCTTGTTGCAGGAGGTCAGATTTATACGCTCTATAAAATCGAATGTACTCTTGAAAGGTCCATTTTTAGCTCGTTCATCAATAATGCTCAGTACTGCACCTTCTCCTACACCTTTGATGGCGGCTAATCCGAAGCGAATATCTCCTGCTTTGTTGACCGAAAATTTCAAAAACGATTCATTTACATCGGGACCAAGCACACTCATGTCCATGCTCTTGCACTCGTCCATAAACTTTGTAATCTCCGTTATGTTCGATAAGTTTCGAGAAAGTACGGCAGCCATGTACTCGGACGGATAATTAGCTTTGAGCCATGCCGTTTGATAAGCTATCCACGAATAGCATGTTGCGTGCGATTTGTTGAAGGCGTAGGACGCAAATTTTTCCCAATCTGCCCATATTTTGTTTAATGTTTTTTCGTTATGTCCATTTGCTTTTCCACCAGCTAAAAATTTTTCTTTTAAGGCATTCATTTTGTCTATGAGTTTTTTACCCATTGCTTTACGTAGCTCATCCGACTCGCCACGTGTAAAGTCTGCTAGCAGACGGGACAAAAGCATGACCTGTTCTTGATATACAGTAATTCCGTATGTGTCGTTCAAGTACCGCTCCATGATAGGTATATCGTACGATATTTCCTCACGCCCATGTTTACGTGATACAAACGACGGGATGTAATCCATAGGACCTGGTCTATACAGGGCATTCATAGCTATCAAGTCTTCAAACTTGGTAGGTTGTAACTCTTTGAGGTATTTTTGCATCCCGGCAGACTCGAACTGGAATGTTCCCGTAGTTTTGCCTTGGCTGTATAACTCGTATGTTTTTTGATCTTCAAGCGAAATGGTGTCTATATTAATACCTTCACCTGTAGTTTGCTTGATGTTTTCAATGGCTTCTTTGATGATCGATAAAGTTTTAAGACCTAAAAAATCCATCTTTATTAGCCCTGTTTCTTCTATTATCGATCCCTCATATTGTGTTACAAGTACCGTCTGCCCAGTCTCTTTGTCTTCGGCAGTGCTTACAGGTACAATATCGGAGATGGGTTGTTGACCAATGATGACGCCACAGGCATGTACACCTGTATTACGAACATTGCCTTCGAGCATTTGTGCGTATTTGAGTGTGTCACGTGTTGTTTGGTCAAAACTATTCGATGCTTCTTTCAGTTCGGCAACATATTCTATTGCATCCTTTAGTGTAACTTTTTTCTTATTGGGTATTCGGTCTGGAACTAATTTTGCCAGCCTGTTCGATTCGCTTAGTGGTAGTTTTTGTACGCGAGCTACATCTTTTATAGCTGATTTGGTAGCCATAGTGCCATATGTAATGATATGGGCTACTTTCTCTTGCCCATATTTTTCGGTTACCCAGCGCAATACTTCTCCACGCCCATCATCGTCAAAGTCGATGTCTATATCGGGCATCGAGATACGATCGGGATTTAAAAAACGCTCAAACAGTAAGTCGTATTTTATGGGATCAATGTCTGTAATACCGAGGCAGTATGCTACTGCCGAACCTGCTGCGGAACCCCTGCCTGGCCCTACGGCTACACCCATTTTACGAGCCGCTACTATAAAATCTTGAACGACGAGAAAGTAGCCAGGAAATCCCATTGTTTTCATCGTTTTTAACTCAAAGTCGAGGCGTTCTCGAATATCACTATCCATGTTGGCATATCGCCTTTCTGCCCCTATCATGGTTAGGTGTGCCAAGTAGTCAGATTCAAGTTTGATACGGATCACTTTGTTATATCCACCCAGTCGATGATATTCTTTGTCTCCAAACTCTTCGATTAAATCTTGTTCATTGTATTTTGATCGATAATCTTTTTCTGTGCCAAATGTAGGGTCAATATCAAAGAAAGGCATGAGTGCATCCGAGTCTATCGAGTAAAACTCGACCTTATCGGCTATCTCCAGCGTATTGGATAATACATGCGGAATGTCTTTAAACACCTCGTTCATTTCGGCTGTGTTTTTAAGCCACTCTTGTTTGGTGTAGCGCATCCGCCGAGGATCGTCAAAATCCTTTCCTGTGCTTAAGCAGATCAGTCGGTCGTGAGCCTCAGAGTCATCTTTATCAACAAAATGCACATCGTTAGTTGCTATAACCTTTACATTATGCTTTTCGCCTAATCGGAGTAATTGTTTATTCACTTTTTCCTGTAAAGGATAGGCTTCGAGATTCGAGTCAGGTCGATTGGTCTTGTGTCTCTGCAGTTCGAGATAGAAATCATCTCCAAAAATACTTTTGAACCATTCGATCGATTTTTCGGCTTCTTCAGAATCACCATTTGTTATTTTCTTGGGTATCTCTCCTCCTAAACATGCACTGGAAACAATAAGTCCTTCATGGTATTTCTCTAATAGTTCTTTGTCGATGCGTGGACGCATATAAAATCCTTCCGTCCAGCTTAAAGATACTATCTTGATAAGATTCTTGTATCCAGTTAGATTTTTTGCTAACACAACTAGATGCCAGCCACTCATATCTTCTTTTCCCTCTTTTAGTTTTCGGTTACGTTTTGCAACATAACATTCGCATCCTAAAATAGGTTTGAAGAGTTTTGACTCTTCATTGTGTAACTTGTTTGTTAGCTCATCAATCTCATTTGTATCTTCTTTTGCTAGCTCTATTTCTGATTTTAGTTTTTTTATTGCTGCAAATACAGGGGCGTTTTTCTTTTGCGTATAGTTGTAGAACTCTTTTATTCCAAACATCGCTCCATGGTCGGTAAGTGCGATGGCGTTCATGCCATCTGCCTTTGCTTTGTCTACAATACGAGAAATGCTGGCTTGACCATCAAGCAGGGAGTATTGGGAGTGGACGTGTATGTGTATGAAGGGGTGCATAAGTTCAATTTTATCAACTCTAAAGTTACCTATTTTATCCAAAACAGGTGGTTGTGATCTATCAAAAGTGTTGTTTAGTTATTAACTGGATAGGCGAATGCTTATTGCAGAAACAGTTACACTAGCTTTTTGTTTTGGCATACATATCTAAAGTTTCTATGACATTTTCTTTGTCTTTGAAAATCTGATTCTTAAGAGCTTCCAATGATCCGTATTTCTGGTCGGGTCGTATAAACTCGATCAGTTCGGTTGTCAATGTCTTACCATATAAGTCTTCGTCAAAATCAAATAAGTTGACTTCAAGGCTAATGTTTTTCCCATTTTGCAAGGTGGGTCTTCTACCTATATAAAGCATCCCTTTGTATTTTTGTTTTTCAGTATGCACATATACTGCATAAACACCAAAGGCAGGGATGACTTTAAAATCTTCCCAAATTTCCATATTTGCTGTCGGAAAGCCAATTGTGCGTCCTACTTTAAATCCCTCTATTATCTTGCCCGATATGGTATAGTTATATCCGAGCAGTTTGTTGGCTTGTTTTATATCACCTTTGGCTAATACATGCCGTATACATGACGAGCTAACAGGCATGCCTGCACTAAGTTCATTGGCTAATAGCACCTCTATACCTACTTCTTGCCCGTATTTTCTATATTCTTCAAAACCATCCTCCCTGTTGTGTCCAAATCGGTGGTCGTAACCGATGAGTAATGTTTTTACATTAACCTTGTGCTTCAAAATGTTTTCCATAAATTTCTTAGCACTCATGTTTGACATTTCGGTTGTGAAGTCTAACACCACACTATAATCTACGGATGTAGCAGATAAACGTCTTAGCTTTTCGTTATAAGCACAAAGTAGTGCGGGTACATATTCTTTGTTCAGTACCCGTCTAGGGTGCATAGGAAAAGTAATGACGGCTGAAGGTAAACCTTTGGTTGCAGCTAAACCCCTCAATTGCTCGATAAGATATTGATGCCCTGTGTGTACCCCATCAAAAAAGCCAATGGTGGCTACCAAAGGGATATTCTGATTGCTATGTTCTAAATTTATTAACTGCACAAATTAGATGCTAAAAGTTATTCAAATATTTTTCTTAGATCTTCGTTTTGATCTACCAAATAGGTTTTGAACCCAAAGGTTTGGGACACGTCTAAGTTCGATTGTCCATCGTCCAAAAACAGTGTCTCCTGCGGATTAAGTCCTGTGCCTTCAATGACAGCTTCGAACGACTCTTTGGCAGGTTTAGCATGCCCGATTAGGTATGAGCAAAACATTTTGTCAAAATAAGCAGATAGAGGTTCACCTGTTGGCGAAAAATCCTTAGAATGTGCCCACTCCATAATAATGGGATTCGTATTACTTAGCAAGTATACATTGTATTTTTTTCGTAAACTTTTCAGTAACTCTAGCTTATATGCAGGTATACCTGTCAAGAAAGCCATCCATCCCGAGTCTATATCTGTATTTGAGATGTTTTTGTTTGCTAATTTTCTGAATTCGTCGTAGAACTCATCTCTGCTGATCGTTCCCTCTTCTAGTTGCAGAAAGATTCCTTCTTGCCTGAACTCACCTAAATAATCTTCTATATTTTCAACTCCTATTTCTTTGAACCGTCTTACGGCATTCGATTTATCAATACTTACAATAACTCCTCCAAAATCGAAAAGGAGATTTTTTATCCCAGTCAAGTCTTGCATGTTTCTTATTTTTAATGATAGACATGGCGAAGTTAATCAATAAATGACAAATAATTATTCTAAATTTCAGGTACATTCAAATAAATAACATAAGTATAAATCTTTTATCCCTGTTAAAGTGTTTGAATATCGCATAAAACAATTAATTTTGTGACTCAATATTAGGCGCGATAGTTCAATGGATAGAATAGGAGTTTCCTAAACTTTAGATCCGGGTTCGATTCCCGGTTGTGCCACTCTAGAAGGACCAGGTGATTCTTCTTTCTGATTTCAATATAATTGAACAACATCCTACTCAGCTTTGTTCTAAGCTAAAATAACAGGTAAACAAAAAGTATTAGGTATCACATTCTTTATAAACACACTAAAAAAAATAAAAATGAAAAGACGAACTACGCTTTCTGTACTATTTGTGCTACTTGTATTTCTGCTCAATGTAAATACAAGCCAATCTCAAGTCCGTTTCGGTATACGAGGTGGTCTTGATGTCGTGAGTAACAGAATTAATGAGAAACTTTTTCAATCTCAGAACAAATTAGGCGTTCAAGTTGGAGGCGTAATGGAGTTGGGGTTACCTCTGGTAGGTTTTGGAGGCGAAATAGCTGTATTGTACGGTTACCAAAAATACGAAGTAAAGGATGTTGATGTTAGCGTTAGTAACTATCATTATATAATGATTCCTTTAAATGCTAAACAGCGTTTTAGACCCATACCTGCATTGGGTCTATTCCTCGCAGCAGGACCTCTGATAAGCTTTAAGTTGGATGGCGAAAAAGCTGAAATGACTGAAATATCTGAGGTCGTAGACCATTATAAGACAAAAACCTTTGCAGCAGGTTTTAATGTAGGTGGAGGTATCTCGTTTCTGAAAAATTTAGAACTAGGTATGTATTATCGTAAAATTTTGACCGATAATTACTCTGATCAAAAACCTGGATTGTCTGGTATTTGGAGAAATCGTCCAGACAACTGGACTGTAAATTTGACATGTTTTTTTTAATGAACAAATGATATATGTTGATGTAATAGTACCGCTACCTCTTAGCGGTACATTTACGTATTATGTACCTGCTAATTTAGTCGATAAAATAGAGATTGGATGTCGGGTAATTGTACAGTTTGGTAAAAAAAAATACTATACAGGAATCGTTTATCGTGTTTTTGATAACGATGGGCATAAACCTGAAATAAAAGAAATTATTTCCATTTTGGATGATTGTCCAATTGTTCTTAGCGAGCAATTTAGATTATGGGAGTGGATTTCTTTTTATTATATATCTACTTTAGGCGAGGTGTATAAGGCAGCTTTGCCGTCGGCATTGAAGCTGGAAAGTGAGACACTCGTTTTTCTGAATGATGCTTTTGAGGCAGATATTCCTCTTACACCCAACGAATCTAAAATTTTCGATTGCTTATCACCAACCAAACCACTTCGCATAGGTGAGATCGAAAGGGCTACAGGTATACATTATGCCATTTCTTTTATTAAATCGCTGGTAGACAAAGGTGCTGTTTTGGTTAACGAAAATGTGCAAAGTAGATATTCTGCAAAAACGGAGACGGCAATTCGCCTGTCTCAAAATTATACCGATAGTGAGATTTCTTCTATCATTGACCAATTAAAACGTGCCAAGAAGCAACAACAACTCTTACTCTATTTCTTAAGGCTAAGGCAAGATGCAGGTGACGTGTCCAGTTTTTATATTCTCAAGAAGCGACTGCAAGATGAGGGCGATACAAATTCGTCTATTGTAGATGCTTTAGTTGAGCGGGGTGTTTTCGAAACCTTTCCTTACGAAGTCGGTCGATTCAATTATGGCGAAGCCAATTTAGGTGCTTCGAAAAATTTGAATACCTTTCAGCAAGTTGCTTACAATCAGATTTACGATTCTTTTCAGACTAAAGAGGTTGTCTTATTGCATGGGGTTACATCGTCTGGAAAAACCGAAATTTACATTCAGCTTATAAAAGAGGCTCTCGAAAGAGGCGAACAAGTACTCTATCTATTACCTGAAATAGCCTTGACCACACAGATTACCGAACGCCTGAAACGCGTGTTTGGTGATAAATTGTTGGTATATCATTCTAAATTTAATGATAATGAGCGTGCCGAAACTTGGCAGATATTACTTAAAAGCCATGAGGGTAAAGTGGTTTTGGGTGCTCGTTCGGCTATATTTCTCCCATTTACAAATCTAAAACTTATTGTTGTTGACGAAGAGCATGAAGCTTCGTATAAACAACAAGACCCAGCACCACGCTATCATGCTCGAAATGCTGTTTTGGTTTTAGGTGCAATTCACAAAGCTAAAACTTTGTTGGGAACAGCAACACCATCGATCGAAACCTATTATAATGCTTTGTCAGATCGATATGGGTTGGTTACGCTATCTCAACGTCATGAAAAAATTGCTTTACCCGAAATTGTAATCATCAACACTAAAGAGCTACGAAGAACAAAGCAGATGAAATCGATTCTTTCACCTCCTTTGGTTAATCGAATGAAGAGTGTATTGGCTAAAGACGAACAAATTATCCTATTTCAGAATAGAAGGGGATTTGCTCCTGTAATAGCGTGTGAAAGTTGTTCGTGGACACCTCGATGCTTACATTGTGATGTGAGTTTGACGTACCACAAAGGGCAGAGACTTATGTCATGTCATTATTGTGGTGCAGTGTATTCAATACCTATACAGTGCCCTGATTGTCAAACACCATCTCTTCAGATGCAGGGGTATGGGACAGAGCGTATCGAAGAGTTGGTGAATAACGAAATACCCGAAGCCGCTGTGCTTCGGATGGATTTGGATACTACTCGGAGCAAAAGAGCTTACGAACATATTATCAATGATTTTGCTGCAAACAAAGCCAATGTGTTGATTGGTACTCAAATGGTATCGAAAGGACTTGATTTTGACAATGTGAGTATGGTAGGGATATTAAATGCCGATAGTATGCTTAATTATCCTGACTTTAGGGCACACGAAAGGGCCTTTCAGTTGATGATGCAAGTAAGTGGGCGTGCAGGGCGTAAACATAAACAAGGGAGTGTGCTTTTGCAATCGGCACATCCTGATCATCCTGTTATAGCGTTTGTGAAGAACCATGATTATACTTCTTTTTATCAAATTCAGATCAACGAACGCCAGTTGTTCCGCTATCCCCCATTTTATCGATTGATCGAAATCGTTCTCAGAGCAAGGGATGAAAACATCGTTCAAGCCATGTCTTACGAATTGGGGCAGGGACTAAAACAAACCTTCTCAGATCGGGTATTAGGACCCACTAAACCCGCCGTGGCAAGAATACAATCGCTCTATATTCGAAAAATAATTTTGAAGATCGAGAATCAGACCTCACCTCAAAAAGTAAGAGAGGTATTAGCGATTTACCAAAAACAACTTTTAGCTAACCCAAAATACAAATCGGTTCTTCTGCATTATGATGTAGACCCTGTTTGAGATAGTTATTTTGATTAAACTTATAAACATATATGTGGCAATGACATTTCATATACTTACATTTCTCTCTTTTTCGGTTTTATCGCTAGGGTGTAACTCAAGTACAGAATCGGTGAAGCAAATCGAAGTACAAGATGTTGTAAATAAAGCATCTTACGCAAAAGAAACCGACAGGTCGGTAGAGTCTATGATGGCTTTAGATATGGAAAGTCAAGGTCTGATAAATATTCATTCTTTAGATAGTAGTATACAGCTAGAGTTGAAATATGCTACGACTGATAATTTCACGAAAGTTAAATTATATGACGATCTGGAGTATGCTTATTTGCATCCCATAGCAGCTCAAAAATTAGCCAAAGCACAGCAGTTGCTCAAACAGTCTAACTCGAGTCTCTCGTTGCTGGTATATGATGCAGTTCGTCCGCTATCTATTCAAAAAAAGTTATTCGAAGTCGTTCGAAATACCAAATATAGTGCCTATGTAGCCAATCCAAGTCGTACAGGAATGCACAATTATGGTATGGCGGTAGACCTTACCATTTGTGATGGTGCAGGTACACCATTGGATATGGGTACACCCTTCGATTTCTTCGGAAAGGCGGCAGGCATCAATCAAGAGGCGTCTCTCGTTTCGGAAGGTATTTTGACTAGTCAGCAAGTTCGCAACCGAAAATTGTTAAGAGATGTAATGGTCAAAGCTGGTTTTGTTACGATACGTGGCGAGTGGTGGCATTTCAATGCCTCATCTTTGGTTTATGCTAAAGCTAATACCAAGCTTATTGAATAATTCTTTCTTACTCTTGGTTATTCTTTAATAAATGTTTGTTTATCGAACTATTCTGACAGATGTTTTGTTTTGTTCTAAGACGTCGAAAAAAAATGCTTATGAAAAAGGTTATAATTATGCTTGTTACTTGTCAGTTACTCTTACTTGCTGGTTGTAGGTCAAACACATTGACACCGAAACAAGAAGCAAAGAAGATAGAGTATACTACAAAAATAGAAAAGCCCGATCTTACATTTCGTCCAACTACTGCTCGCACCATGGGCGGCAGGTCTATCAATGTCAATTACTCATATAGTATGCGTATATCAAAAGACACAATTGATGCCTATTTACCTTATTTTGGTAGATCATATACTGCACCTACCGACCCTTCTCAATTGGGAATAAGATTTGTAAGTACAGATTTTGTGTACACATCCGAGGTGAAAAAAAACGGGAGCTATGATATTAAAATTGAACCTAAAGATATTTCAAATACCCAGTTGTTGGGTTTGCGTATGTATTTCAATGTAAGTAATTCGGGCTATGGAAACTTGAATGTTCAGTTTACAAATCGACAAAGTATTTCGTTTTATGGTACAATCGAATAAAGATTTAGGTACTTTGATGGGCTAATATTACTTCCTCTATTATTTGAGGATAGTATTTATACTCAAGGGCGTGCACTTTGTTAGCAACATCGGTATACGTATCATCAGGGGTAATGGGACACGTTGCTTGAAAAATGATACTACCTTCGTCATAGTTTTCATTAACATGATGTATGGTTATGCCAGACTCCTTATCTTGTGACTCAATTACAGCCCTGTGTACACGATCACCATACATGCCCTTGCCTCCATGTTTAGGTAATAAGGCAGGGTGTATATTTATTATGTTGTGTGGGTATTCTTTTATTATGTTTTCAGGGACTTTCAGTAGAAATCCAGCAAGAACAATGAAATTAATCTGTTTTTCTTTTAGAAAATCAAGTACGAATGGGGTGTCTACAAAATCTTGTTTGCTGAAAATTGCCGACTCAATGTTGGCTCTCTCGGCTCGTAACAATACATAAGCATCAGATCGGTTAGATATAATTGCTTTTATTTGTATATCAGACTCTTTACTCTTGAAATAAGAGATGATATTTTCGGCGTTCGTCCCAGATCCAGACGCAAAAATGGCAATGTTAATCATAGGTTTTGCTGAGTATTAAGTTGCACACAAAAATAGAAAATGTGCAGTTTTAACGAATTTTTACGAAAATATTTGTTTCATGTAAGTAAAATACCTTTACTTTGCATCGACAAAATTAGAAATAAAATTTAATTATTAATTAAAATCAAAAAGTTATGTCTGACGTAGCATCAAGAGTTAAAGCAATCATCGTTGATAAATTAGGCGTTGAGGAAACAGAAGTTACTAATGCAGCCAGTTTTACAAACGACTTAGGTGCAGACTCGCTTGACACAGTAGAATTGATCATGGAATTTGAAAAAGAATTTGGTATTTCTATTCCAGACGATCAAGCAGAGAAAATATCTACTGTAGGAGACGCTATCTCTTATATTGAAGCAAACGCAAAATAATCTTTTTTCCTATAATTTTTTATGGAATTAAAAAGAGTAGTTGTAACGGGTCTTGGTGCAGTAACCCCGATTGGTAACGATGTGAAAACCACATGGGAAAATGCCATCAACGGAGTTAGTGGAGCTGGACCCATTACTAGTTTTGATACATCATTGTTCAAAACAAAGTTTGCTTGCGAAGTTAAAAACTTTGATTCAAGTAAATACTTTGATCGCAAAGAGCTTCGTAAAGCAGATCGATACACTCAGCTGGCAATAGCAGCCTCAGAAGAGTGTATTGCAGACTCTGGTCTGGATCTTGAAAAAGTAAATTTGGATCGAATTGGTTCAGTTGTATCGGCAGGGATAGGAGGTATAAAAACTTTTGAAGAAGAGGTTGGCAGCTACTATTTACACCGAGATATGGGACCTAAATTCAATCCGTTCTTTATACCCAAAATGATCTCTGATATTGCTACAGGTCTTATTTCGATGAGATTTGGTTTGCGAGGACCTAATTTCGGAACAGTATCAGCTTGTGCCTCATCTACACATAGTGCCATTGTAGGTTTTGACCTCATTCGTTTAGGCAAAGCCGATGCTATGCTTGTCGGTGGTGCTGAGGCTCCTATTTGCGAGTCCGCAGTAGGCGGATTTAATGCTTTAACAGCATTATCTACACGAAACGATTCTCCTCAAACAGCATCACGCCCATTTAGTGCAAGTCGAGATGGATTTGTAATGGCAGAAGGTGGTGTTTGCTTAGTTTTCGAAGAGTTAGAGCATGCTTTAGCACGAGGAGCTAAAATTTATGCAGAAGTTGTTGGTGGAGGTATGTCAGCAGACGCCTATCACCTTACGGCATCCCATCCCGAAGGGGTAGGTGCAAAACTGGTGATGCGAAACGCAATTGAGGATGCTAATATGGATATTTCCGAAATTGACTACATCAATGTGCATGGAACATCTACGCCTGTAGGTGACCCTTCTGAAATAAAAGCTATTAAAGAAGTGTTTGGGGAATATGCTTATAAATTGAATATAAGCTCTACTAAATCAATGACAGGACACCTATTGGGTGGAGCTGGGGCTATCGAAACGTTGTTTGCGACACTGGCCGTACAGAATGACATTATACCTCCTACGATTAATTTTACGGAGGGAGATGAAGATCCTGAGATTGATTACAATCTAAACTATACTTTCAATAAAGCTCAAAAAAGAGAGGTGAGAGCCGCTCTGTCCAATACATTTGGCTTTGGTGGTCACAATGCATGTATAATTGTAAAGAAGTTTAAAAACTAAGTGTTTAAAGATCTATATCAAAAGGTAAGGCTTTTTCCCAAAAGAGGGAGAGAGCCTTATGTTTCTTTCTATAGAATTCTTAATTTCTATCCTTACAATATAACATTGTATGAACAAGCCGTTTTGCATAAGTCGTCATCCATCAAATTGAAAGATGGTAGATGGATCAACAATGAGCGTCTTGAGTTTCTTGGTGATGCCGTGTTAGACGCTATTGTTGCCGATATTGTATTCAAAGAGTTCGAGTATAAGAAAGAAGGTTTTTTGACTAACATGCGTTCAAAAATCGTTCAACGAGAAACACTTAATAAGCTTGCTCTTGACTTAGGGCTTGATAGACTTATTAAAACATCTGCACGTACCTTGAATCATAAAACGCACATGTATGGGAACGCTCTCGAAGCTCTGATTGGAGCTATTTACTTAGATCGTGGATATCGAGAGGCTAAAAAATTTGTACATGAAAGACTTATTACCGACTTGCTTAATATCGAATCTGTTGCAGAACAGGAAGTGAATTTTAAATCACGTTTGATAGAATGGAGTCAGAAAAATAAGATAGCAATTGATTTTCGTCTTCAAGATTCATCTATGGATAGAGATAATAACCCGACCTTCATTTCTTCTGTTTTTATTTATGGGATAGAAGTGGGAAGTGGTAGAGGCTATTCAAAAAAAGAATCACATCAAAAAGCCGCCGCAGAAACCCTGGAAAAGATCAATAAAGATCAAGAGTTTCTACGAGAGATTCTATTGATGAAAGAAATAGATGAAGAGTCTGCTCGAGCAGCTAAAACCAAGTTAGGGGAATAAATGAACTTTTACAACCCGCTGATCCAAATGATTATTAATCATTTAATTGTTTCTCTATAACCATAAATCGGTATCCGTTTTTCTCGAATATATATTCTGTCTTTTGAAAACCAAATTTTTCATAGAAGCTTGTTTTCTCGATTCGAGCATTACACCAAACTCGCTTAAATTTCATGTCTTTAGCATAATCCAATAGCCATTCCATCAATTTAGTTCCATATCCTTTATTTTGATATTCGATCAAAGTTGCAAATTTTCGAAATTGAATCCCCTCGTTTTCTAAGAATAACGAAAATACACTAACAGCTTTGTTATTCACATAATACCCGATATGTAAGCCCTTGTTATCGTTATCAAGCATTACTATTTTCTCTTCTTGCTCAGGATACATCACACGATGTCTTATATTTAGTACATCACTATATGCTACCTCGTTTATCATAGTTCATTTTTTTTAGAAAGGCGAAGATAAGGTTCTATGTCGAAAGAATGTATATTTGTATTCTATAAAAAATAAAACCCATGAAAAAGATATGTTTCCTGTTTGTAGCACTTACTTTCACCTCAATACTTTTTGCACAGACATTGAGCCTAAAAGCAATAACAGAGGGGCAGTTTAACCCCAAAAGTGTGCAAGCAGTAGTGTCCGCTGTAGATGGTGAACATTACTATCAGGCAAATTCAGAAAAAACCAAAATCATAAAATATGCGTATAAGTCAGGATTACCTGTTGATACCATATTTGATACACAAACGGCACGAGACAATACCCTAAGTTCTTTTCAAGATTTTTTGATGAGTCCAGACGAGAATCGATTGATTCTATATACAAACGGTGAAGCTATTTATCGAAGATCTTTTAAAGCAGATTACTATTATTTTGATATTCGTCGCAATTTGATTCGTAAGTTGACCGAAAACACAAGTAAGCAAATGTCTCCTGTGTTTTCGAAAGACGGACGCATGCTGGCATATGTATGCGATAATAACATCTGGTTGTCGAAGTTCGATTATGCAACAGAGTCTCAAATAACCAAAGATGGTGAGGCAGGTAAAATAATCAATGGGGCAACCGACTGGGTGTATGAAGAAGAGTTTGGCGAAACTACGTTAATGGACTTCTCTCCAGATAATAAGATATTGGGCTTTGTACGTTTTGACGAAACTAAGGTAAAAGAATTCTCTTTTCAGCATTTCGCAGGGCAGTTGTATCCCAATTCGGTTTCTTTCAAATACCCCAAAGCGGGTGAAGCCAACTCAAAGGTTACGTGTAATGTTTTTGATATTGAGTCTAAAACAACTCGTGCTATCTCTTTTCCTTCTGATGATAAGGATATAGAATATGTCCCTCGTATTATGTTTACGCCAGCATCCCAATTGGCAGTACTAACACTTAACCGAGATCAGAACGATTTCAAGATGTACTTTGCCGATCCTCGTTCAACAATAAGCAAATTGACTTTGAGGGAACAAAATGAACAATACATCAATTCTGAATTGCTCAAATCGATTCGCTTTGTGGGTGATCAGTTTATTTACCTCAGCGAAAAAGATGGGTATGCTCATATCTACTTATATTCCTCTACTGGGGTTCTGCAAAAGCAACTTACTTCTGGCAACTATGATGTAACTGCGGTATTGGCATGCGATGCTATTTCTAAAACAGTTTATTATCAGTCGGCAGAAGAAAGCCCATTACGCCGATCTATTTATAAGGTTGATTTAAGTAAAGGTACTAAAACTAAATTGTCAACCAAAGCGGGATACAATTCGGCTGTGTTTAGTAGCAATGGTAAATATTATGTCAATTATTGGTCAAACAGTACCACACCTACCATTATAACAGTGAATGATGCTTTGGGTAAAGAAATACGAACATTGCAAGACAATAAAGCATTGGTTCAAGTACTAGCATCTTCAGCATTTGCAGAAAAAGAATTTATAACCGTAAAAGGTGCTGATGGCACAGACCTAAATGCTTGGATGTTGAAACCAACCGATTTTAATGCCAACAAGAAATACCCACTGTTAATGATTCAATACAGCGGACCCAATTCGCAGATGGTATTAGATCAGTTTAAGATAGATTGGGTAGATCATTTGGTGGCTCAAGGTTTTGTAGTGGCATGTATAGATGCTAGGGGAACAGGGGCAAGGGGTCAAAAATTTAGAAAATGCACTTATCTAAATCTGGGTATTAAAGAGTCTGACGATCAGATAGCAGCAGCCAACTATTTTGGTGCATTACCTTATATCGACTCTGCAAATATTTCGATCTGGGGTTGGAGTTACGGAGGTTACACGGTTCTGATGAGTATGAGTAGAGGAAATGGCATATTTAAGTCGGGTATCGCCATAGCTCCTGTAACCGATTGGCGTTTTTACGATTCGGTATATACAGAACGATTTATGCGTACACCTCAACAGAATGCTTCGGGCTATAATGGGGGATCACCTATCCAACTGGCAAAAGATCTCAAAGGTCATTTGCTATTAATTCATGGTTCAGCAGATGACAATGTGCATTATCACAACACGATGGATTATACATCCGCTTTGATAAAAGCGAATAAGCAATTCGAAATGTTTGTTTTCCCAGACCTTAATCATTCGATATCAGGTGCAGATAACAGAAACTACTTATATACAAAGGTGATTAATTTTTTAAAAGCAAACTAAACACTAATATGCCTTTCTTCTTTTAAATAGCATACTAATGCCTTGATCTATTTATGATTATCAAGGCATTTTTTTTATGTTCAGTTTCCAGAAACAAGAGTGATTTGTGAAGCAAAATTAAAAACATAAAAAAAAACAATGAATGTGTTTACTAATACGGTTTTAACTATCTTTGCAAGTTGTATAAAAAACATATTGTTAATATAATATAAGGTCTAACTATCAACATGAAAAAGTATAACCTAATCAATAATCTCTTCGGGTGGCTAAGTTTTGCAATTGCAGCTGTTGTGTATCTAATGACAATAGAGCCTACTGCGAGCTTTTGGGATTGTGGCGAATTTATAACATCGGCATATAAGCTAGAGGTGGGTCATCCCCCAGGTGCACCATTTTTTATGTTGACAGGTAAGTTCTTTACCCTCTTTGCTTCCGATCCGTCGCAAGTTGCATTGATGATAAACGCGATGTCCGCACTACTCAGTGCTGCCACCATTCTTTTCCTTTTTTGGACAATCACTCATTTGGCTAAAAAACTGATCTACATAAGTAATGAGCAAGACATGACTATGGGGCAAATGATTGCCATCATTGGTTCAGGTTTAGTAGGGTCATTAGTATACACATTCTCTGATACTTTTTGGTTTTCCGCAGTCGAGGGTGAGGTATATGCTTACTCCTCCATGTTTACGGCATTGGTGTTTTGGCTTATTCTCAAATGGGAAAACAGGGCTGAGCAATCGGGTTCTGACAAATGGCTTGTACTTCTTGCCTACGTAATGGGTTTATCTATTGGAGTCCATTTGCTCAATTTATTATGTATTCCAGCCATTGTGTTGGTATACTACTTCAAGAAGGTTGAAAAACCAAACTTCAAAGGTATTTTGTTAGCATTATTAGCATCTTTAGGACTTATTATGGTATTGATGTATGGTGTTATACCTGGGTTTGCTAAGGTGGGTGGACAAATCGAATTATTCTTTGTGAATAGCTTAGGGTTTTCTTATAATACAGGAGTATTTACCTATCTTATTCTCATGTTCATCTCTATCGTATGGGGATTGTTCGAAACCTTATCGGATAAAGGAAGCATACAACGTGCCAAAATTGCCTTCATTGCCTGCATGACCTTGTCTGGAATCGTTTTCATTAGTTCTAATTGGGTTATATGGATTATTCTTTTCGGAGGATTAGTCTATTTCTGTTTTAAGACTCAGAAAGCTACTTTCCGTATGTTGAATACATCTCTGCTGTGCTTGTTGGTTATCTTGATCGGATATTCATCCTTTGCATTGATACCAATCCGTTCGGCAGCAAATACACCGATGGATCAAAACTCGCCCGAAGATGTATTTTCGTTGACCGATTATCTCAATCGAGAGCAATATGGAGACAATCCCTTGTTTTATGGGCGAACTTACGCCTCAACTGTAAAAAGAGATTATAATGGCAAAGTAGTAGAAGCATCTAAAAAAGAAAAATACGATAAAGCTGTAAAAAAATCGGCGAACGAAAAAGATCAATATATTGTTGTAAGCGAATCGCCTAAATACGACTATACTAACTCCATGTTGTTACCTCGTATGTATTCCGAAGAACCACGTCATGTACAAGGTTACAAAAACTGGGGGGGGATTACCGATACCAAAACACCTCCTACTTTTATGCAAAATGTACAGTATCTGATCTCTTATCAGATCAATTTTATGTACTGGCGTTATTTTATGTGGAACTTTTCGGGTCGCCAAAATGACATTCAATCTTTAGGCGAAATAAGTAATGGCAATTGGATTACAGGGATTGGCTTCATAGACGAGCATGTATTGGGTCTTGGACCTCAAGATAATTTACCTCCAGATATTGCGGATAATAAAGGGCATAATGCCTATTACATGTTGCCTCTCGTTTTGGGTATTTTAGGTTTGTGTTTTCAGCTCACCCGAGGCAAAAAAGGCGAGCAACAATTGTGGATTACCTTTATGCTGTTTTTTATGACAGGTTTGGCTATTGTAATGTATTTAAATCAAAAGCCATACGAACCTCGTGAGCGAGACTATGCCTATGCAGGCTCTTTTTACGCATTTAGCATCTGGATTGGATTGGGTGTTGCAGCACTATGGACACTTGCTAAGAAATATATGGCAGAACATATAGCAGCAGCATTAGTAACAGCCATTGCTCTATGCGTTCCTATACAAATGGCTTGCCAGAATTGGGACGATCACGATCGGTCGGATCGTTATACAATGCGCGATTTTGGGATGAACTACCTGCGTAGTGTAGCCAAAGACGGCATAATATTTACCAATGGCGACAATGACACTTTCCCTCTTTGGTATGCACAAGAAGTAGAGGGTTTTCGTACCGATGTACGTGTAACAAACCTTAGTTATTTGCAAACCGACTGGTATGTCGATCAAATGCGTCGTCAGGCGTATGATTCTCCTCCACTTCCAATTGATTGGGAAAAAGCCAATTACATAGGCGATAAAGGGGTATATGCGTATGTCTTGACAAAAAGTCAAGTCGAAGGATATTTAAGTCAGCAATTGGCCCAAAAAGCAGGAGTATCGTTTGCTGATAAATTGCAAGGTGATCAATCAGCACAAAATTTAACTGCTTATTACGATAGTAAGGCTTTTACTGATAGTATCTCTCTTGATAATATTATGGAGATATTGAGAACAAAAGATAAGTATGTACCAAACAATCCATTTATACAGGATGATAATGTATTTATTATTCCTGGTAATAAGTTGTATATGAATATAGATACTGCGGCTGTAGACTGGAAAGCTTTGAATGCAAAACCATCAGCTACTATGAGCATTAATCTGGGCGATAAAAACGTGGTGTATCGGAACGAGATTATGATTCTGGAAATGTTGAGTAACATTAATAAACAAGGTTGGAAACGCCCGATCTACTTTGCTACAACAGTGGGTAATGATATGTATATGAACTTGAAAAATACCAACTTTCAATTAGAGGGAATGGCGTATCGAATCACACCTGGCGTGATAAGCGAAACAGGTGTCAATACCGATGTAGCCTATGAAAATATGGTGAATCAGTATAAATGGGGTGGTATCGAAAATCCAAAGGTATATCTTGATGATAATAATTTGAGGACATGCAAAACATTCCGTATTTTCTTTGCCGAACTTATCTCGGCTCTTATCCAAGAGGGCAAAAATGAAAAAGCATTGGCTGCATTAGATTACTGTTTGAAAGTAATTCCACATGCCACAGTACCTATGGAAGGTGAATCTGTTACTTTCGCCGATTTTTATTACGAGTTGGGGCATCCCGAAAAGGCTCAGCAGGTGATAGAACAGATTACTAGCCGTGTTGATAGATCGTTGTTGTGGTATCATCGCCTACAGCCTGCTCAGATGGCTGGTTGCAGTAACAGTATGAGAGACAATTTCGATACATTATTGCGTATAGCTATGGTGTATCAACGAAATGGGATGAATGAGCAATACAAAGCACTTATCGAAAAACTGCAACTGTATGTTCCAATCTATTTTGGAAATGGAGTTCATTCATTTGGAAATTACGCATTAAAAAACATTGCCGATATAGCACTCAGAGGATACTATTCTTCGGCAGAAGATACTGCTAAACAAAAAGTTGAAGAAGAACTTGCTCATAAGTCTATGCAGCTAATGAAACAATTTAACCCCGATTTATTAAAAGAATATACAGGGCAAAGCAACAATTGACGTAATAGTGCATCTAATATGAGGAACAATAAAAAATCGTTCCTCATATTTTGTATATACTAGTGCCTAAAATTGTATGTTTATAGAGCAACCACTATTTCTGTATAAATTGTTTTTTCGAGGAGCTTATTGGAGAATTCCTTCGGAAGACCAGAAAGTCGTTTACCTCACTTTCGACGATGGTCCTATACCTCATATCACCCCTTGGGTGTTAGATGTACTAGATCACTACAATATTAAAGCCACTTTTTTCTGTGTAGGAGATAATGTCGTAAAACATCCCGAAATTTATCAAGATATAATACGAAGAGGGCATAAAGTAGGTAATCATACATTCAATCATCTGCAAGGAATAAAGACAACCACCGATAAGTATGCCGAAAATGTAGATTTAGCGGCTCAACATATACAATCGAAGCTTTTTCGTCCACCACACGGGCATATGCGTAGTGGGCAAGTAGCATTGCTACGCCAAAAATATAATATCGTGATGTGGGATGTTATTACACGTGATTACAGCAAGCGCCAAACACCCCAGCAAGTTCTGCGTACGGTAAAGAAATATACTCGGAACGGATCTATTGTTGTTTTTCACGATTCTATAAAAGCCGAAAAGAATATGAAATACGCTTTGCCTCTAGCTATCGAATGGTTATTGGAGCAAGGCTATGTATTCAAAATCATCCAAGAACAGGTTATCGAAGAAGTAGAGACGAGTCGCCATAACTCAGAAAGCGATAGTCGTGAGTTAGTGCATGGTTATAGATAAGTTTCCAATTCCCTTTTACAAAGGCGGAAATTAAGAGCAGTAAAGTACTTTGTGGCTGATGAAAGTTGGTAACTATTCCGTTTACCATTTTGAAATCGTATCCAGGGGCTATAATTATTTGTGTACTAGCGAGCAGAGTGTCGCTTGTAGTACGATTAAGATATGTTAAAATATTATCCAAAGCACGTTGTCTTGTTATCGTACTATTACCTCCAGTATAGGGCAGCCATTGGTTAACATGTAGTTCACTCGCATTTAGGTTATGTTCTAGCAACACGCCTATATAGTATAAACTCTCTAAGGTGCGTACCGAGGTAGTTCCTACAGCAATTATTTCGCCTTGGTGGTGTGAGAGATACTCAATCGTTTGTCTTCTCACAGATATAAATTCTGAGTGCATTTCGTGTCCCTCGATTCGCTCACTCTTTACAGGTCTAAATGTACCAGCTCCCACGTGTAGAGTAACTTCGTCCGTCTTTATCCCTTTTACCTCAATACTCTCAAAAGTCTTTCTTGTAAAATGCAATCCTGCGGTAGGAGCGGCTACCGATCCTTTTATTTTAGAATAGAGTGTTTGATACGTCTCCTTGTCTTTATTTTCGGTCTCCCGATTCAAATAAGGGGGAATAGGTAGTTCGCCTGCATGATCGAGTATATCAGCAAAGGTATAGGATGGCTTATCCCATGAAAACAGGATGCTATAATTGTTGTTGTTTGACTCTTTTTTAGATGCCTTTAACGTAATCGTATCATTTGCTATGTGTATTTCTTTAATCAACACATCCTCTTTCCATTTCTTAAGATTTCCGATCATGCAGTACCACGAGCATTCGCTGGTTGTCTGGAATACTAGATTGTAATCGTTTGGGATATGTGGGTCTAAGCAAAATATTTCGATCAATGCCCCTGTTGATTTTCTAAAATAGAAACGGGCTTGAATTACTTTGGTATTATTAAAAATCATCAAGCTGTTTTGAGGCAGATGATCGGCTATGGAACTAAATGGAGCATCTTGTATTTGAGTATCCTTATAAATTAGCAATTGCGAATTGTCTCTTTCCGCTAATGGGTATTTAGCTATTCTATCGTCGGGTAATTCGTAATTGTACTCTTTAATCTGAATATGTTGAGGGTTTGATAATTCCATTTTCTCATTTTTGTTCTAAGACCTTACTTGGTCAAGACGACTTTTTGGTATGTTACCATTATTTACTATGTTGTGTATACTTAATACACTGCATTGCTAAAACTTAGCAACTCGTCTAACTCCTTTTAGATATATCCTTTCTTTATTTGTGTTTTCCATAAGCAACAATTCAGATTTCTTATTTCAATTCTTACCTTGCATAAAACAAAATAGCTGCAAACATTTAGTTTACAGCTATTTGATATGAATAAAAGTACTCGGAGCGGGACTTGAACCCGCACAACCTAATGGTCACAAGATTTTAAGTCTTGCGTGTCTACCATTCCACCATCCGAGCATCCTAAGAGCGAAAGACGGGATTCGAACCCGCGACCCCGACCTTGGCAAGGTCGTGCTCTACCAACTGAGCTACTTTCGCAGTATTTATTTTGTTCATTACCTCTGTAAGAAACGCTTCTTTAGAAATGCGTGTGCAAATGTAGGATGTTTTTTTGATTTAACAAACAAATTGAACCCCTTTTTAGCAATCTTCGCTATTAATTTTGTTGTCTAAAGTGTTTCGAAGATATATAATATTCTGTTTTAAAACGCATTCGGAGGCACTGATGCTAGTTGCGAATACGATAAAAAGATCCATCTTTTAACACAATATACCTCTTGAGTCGTTCAGTAGCCACTCCTGATACCACTCTACCCGTGCCATTGTCAATAGCATATTCAGATTTGCAATTAGGGCATCTAAGCTTCAAGCCTACGCCCACCACTTCCAGCTCGTTTTTGAGTGGGGCTTCGTAAGGGCAGCACAGATCGTAAGCATATAGCCACGACGCATCGGCATTGCTTGTAACAATAACGCCCCCATAGCCAGCATACCTCACCCCAGCTTGGTTTTGGTAATATTTTTGGTGGTGATAAGGGTTGTCAAATTTATTCTCTATTGTGGTATTAATGTCTATTTCTACCCGTGCGTAAGGAACTTTACTGGTGGTATCTTCTTCTTTGACACAACCCGAGACGAGGATAAAGAGAGAGGAGAGAAAAAACAATGAGAAAGTTGTTTTGGTCAATAGCATGATTGTTGATGGAATAGAAATTGATGAGCAAAAATAATCAAATGGGCTTATTATATCGTTGTTTTAACTTTATTTTAGGAATAGATTTATATCTTTGTTAAGACTAAAAAAAGATGAGTAATGCTTGAATTTACGCTGATATTGTTGCTGGGGGCTATACTAGCAGGATTTTTAGGGGCTCTTACAGGTTTAGGTGGAGGTGTTGTTATTATTCCTCTCCTCACATTGGGCTTTGGTATAGATATGCGTTATGCCATAGGTACAGCCTTGGTTACCTCTATTGCCAGCTCTTCTGGAGCTGCTGCTGCATACATCAAAGAGGGTATAACCAATGTTCGTATTGGTATGTTTTTGGAGATAGCCACTACCATAGGTGCAGTAATAGGTGCAGTAATAGCGATCTATTTAGATAAGCATTATATTGCCATTGTGTTTAGCTTTGTACTTGTGTTCTCGGCGATTCGCTCTATCCGTAAGCAAGAAGTGGAAACCGATTTTTCGGCATCGGGCGATAAACTAGGCGAGGCGTTAAAGTTGAATGGTTCATACCCAACCCAAGGGGGTGCAGTAAACTATAAGGTGCATAATGTAGCAGCAGGTTTTTCGTTGATGACTATTGCTGGTGTGTTATCAGGTCTGCTAGGTATTGGTTCAGGAGCATTAAAAGTGTTGGCTATGGATACCGCCATGAAAATACCATTTAAGGTTTCTACCACCACCAGTAATTTTATGGTAGGTGTTACCGCAGCAGCCAGTGCAGTTGTATACCTACAACGTGGCTATATTGATCCAGGGTTGTCTATGCCTATTGTGGTAGGGGTGTTATTTGGTGCTTTTATCGGGTCAAGAATCCTACCTAAAGCCAATGTCAGAAAGTTGCGTCTTTTGTTTAGTGTTGTTATTTTAGTATTGGCAGCATTTATGATGTACAATGCTATAACTGGAAATATTTGAGAACTATGAAAAAGATATTTTCTCGTGAATTTTGGAACGAGCAGGATGTTGAACAATATATCGGTATGCTTTTGCGTTATGGAGTGATGTTGGCATGTACCATTACCTCGTTAGGAGGGATTGTATACCTGACTCAACAACAAGGGGTGATGCCAAACTACAACGCAGTGCCTTCTGGCGAATGGTTTGGAGGTGTTGCTCAATACCTGCGAGAACCTAATACCATATGGTCGCACGTATTGCAGTTTGATGGAGCCGCTATAATACAATTGGGTGTGATGGTGCTTATTGCCACGCCCATTTTGCGGGTTTGTTTTTCTGCGTTATCATTTCTTATCGAGAAAGATTACATGTACGTAGCCATTACGTGCATCGTATTGGCTATTATCGTATCTAATATGTTGCTGGGCTTTCATTAACACAATCATTTTTCTTGATATCTCTCTATTTGTGTATAAACATAGGATAAAACATATTTGTTTTGTAATTTTACTCTTTATTTTACGTTCTTTAATGAATATAATATAGTCCTTTTAAGTATATGCCTGAAAACAATCATATAAAACTGCTGAGTAATATAAACTATCCACAGGATTTGAAAAGTCTCAGTATTGAGCAACTCGAACAGTTGTGCAAAGAGTTAAGATATTTTATCATCGATCAATTATCTAACAATCCAGGGCATTTTGCCTCTAGTTTAGGTACTGTTGAACTTACCGTTGCCCTTCACTATGTATACAATACACCTTTCGATCGCATCGTTTGGGATGTAGGTCACCAAGCTTATAGCCATAAAATTTTGACGGGGAGGAGAGATCAATTTCATACCAACCGTAAATTTGGAGGGTTGGCAGGATTCCCAAATCCACAAGAAAGTGAATACGATACTTTCTCGGCAGGGCATGCTTCCAATTCTATATCAGCAGCATTGGGTATGGCAGTAGCTTCCCAATTGAAGCAAGAAGACAGACATGCTATTGCCGTTATCGGAGACGGCTCTATGACTGGAGGTTTGGCGTATGAAGGTCTGAATAATGCGAGTTCACAACCCAACAATATGCTTATCGTGCTCAATGATAATGATATGGCTATTGATAACAATGTAGGTGGGTTGCAAGAATACTTGGTGAAGATGACTACATCGCATACCTATAACAAAATGAGAAATGGGGTTTATCAAAAATTTAAACGCAGAAACCTGATAAGCGAAAAAGGTAAAAACTTTATATTGCGGTTTAATAATAGCCTGAAATCATTGCTCACGAAGCAACAAAATATTTTTGAGGGATTGAATATTCGTTATTTTGGGCCCGTTGATGGACACGATCTTAGAGAATTAATTCGCGTTCTCGAAAATATAAAAGACCTAAAAGGACCTAAATTGCTGCATATTCATACCATGAAAGGTAGGGGTTATAAGCCTGCCGAAGAGTCCGCTATTGAGTGGCATGCCCCAGGGAAATTTAATAAAGATACGGGCGAGCGTATTATAAACCAAGCAAAGGATCAACCACAGTTATACCAAAATGTTTTTGGACATACCTTGGTCGAACTAGCAACTAAAGACAAAAATGTAGTGGGTATTACTCCCGCCATGCCATCAGGGTCGTCGATGACGTTTATGATGAAAGAATTTCCCGAGCGTAGTTTTGATGTAGGTATTGCCGAGGCTCATGCGGTAACCTATTCAGCAGGTTTGGCTTGCGAAGGCTTGATCCCTTTTTGTAATATCTACTCATCGTTTATGCAACGTGCCTACGATCAGGTGATACACGATGTTGCTTTGCAAAAATTGCATGTCATATTCTGTCTCGACAGAGCAGGTATTGTGGGCGAAGATGGTCCTACACATCATGGTGCATTTGACCTAGCTTATATGAGTTGCATACCTAACCTTATTATAGCGTCGCCCTATAATGAACACTATTTACGCCACCTTATGTATACCGCAGCTTATGCTCAAAATGGACCTTTTGTAATACGTTATCCAAGAGGGCAGGGCGAACTCAAAAATTGGGAGTGTGAGATGCAGTATTTACCAATAGGTAAAGGACGCAAGGTAAAAGAGGGTGGCGATGTAGCCGTTATTTCGATTGGTCCGATTGGCAATGTAGTAGAAAAAGCGATAAGAGAAGTAGAAACACAGGGGCATTCAGTAGCCCATTACGATATAATATTTTTAAAACCAATAGATAAAGAACTGCTTGATGAGGTTGCTACTAAATTTAAAAAAGTAGTTACCGTAGAAAATGGGGTCGTTTCGGGAGGCTTAGGCTCTGCTGTACTTGAATACTTCTCGGATAAAGGTTTCAAGAATACCGAAGTTACACGTATAGGCTTGCCTGACCAGTTTATTACACATGGCTCTATTCCTGAATTGAATAAGCTTTGCCAAATAGATGCCGATTCGATAGCTAAACGTTTGCTTGCAGTAGTAAAGAAAGAAAATTCGAGATCTCGGATCATATAGAATAATGAAAATAGTTATAGCTGGAGCAGGTTCGGTTGGCACACATTTGGCAAAATTGCTTTCGGGCGAAAATCAAGATGTTGTGGTTATAGACCCTAACAAGGAGCGCCTCAATTTTGCAAACTTTGAGGTGATGACAATGGAGGGTTCGCCTACCTCGCTCAAAGACTTGGAGGAGATAGGTGTAAGTCATGCCGATCTGTTTATAGGTGTTACCGAAGAAGAGTCGGTCAATATTACCTCGTGTATGCTCGCTGCAAAGATGGGTGCAAAAAAGACATTTGCACGTATTGATAATTTTGAATATTTATTGCCTAAAAACAAAGATTTCTTTGAAAGTCTGGGTATCGACTCCATGGTGTATCCTGAAATGTTGGCTGCTAAAGAAATTGTTCATGCCTTAAAACGACCTTGGGTCAGACTGTGGGTGGAACTGTTTGGTGGAGCAATAATATTGGTAGGCGTAAAGATACGAAGCAATTCAGACCTTGTGGATAAATATCTACACGAGATGCCTAGTGATGCTAAAAAATTTCACATTGTAGCCATCAAGCGTAATAGCATCACTATTATACCTAAAGGAGGTGATCGAATAATAGCAGGCGATATACTTTTTTTTACTACCACTAAAGACAATATTGAAGAGATTCAAAAAATTACAGGTAAAAAAAATTACGAGATCAAGAATATCATGATAATGGGTGGAAGTCGTATTGCCATCAGAACATGTCAATACCTGCCCAGTGATATCAATATAAAACTACTAGAGTCGGACAAAGAAAAGACTTATAAACTGGTCGAGAAAGTTCCCAAAAATGCAACTATTTTTCATGATGATGGGCGTAACTCAGAATTTATGAGGCAGGAAAATATAAAAGACATCGATGCTTTTATTGCTGTTACTGGAAATTCGGAGGCTAATATTTTGGCTTGCCTTGCCGCTAAGCGTTTTGGTGTTCCAAAAACAGTCGCAGAGGTTGAAAATATGGATTACATATCCATGACCGAGAACTTGGATATTGGGGCAATCATCAATAAAAAGTTGATAACAGTAAGTAATATATATCGTTTTTTGCTCAACGCCGATGTGTCGAACGTAAAATCACTTACATTTGCCAATGCCGATGTGGCAGAGATAGTGGCACGTCCCAATTCAAAAATTACACAAAAAGAAATAAAACGATTGTCTTTGCCCAGTAATATAACCTTGGGGGGGCTTATTCGCAATGGAGAACCTATGTTGATCAATGGAGACACTCAGGTAGAACCTTATGATACGGTTGTCGTATTTTGTATAAATGATGCAATACATACTGCCGAAAAGCTTTTTAACTAGCTTATTGATCGTACTGCAATAAACTAAAAAATGAAAAATTTCAATTTTAGATTTGTGTTAAGAACAATGGGCTTTTTGCTCATTATCGAGTCTATATTGCTGATGCTGTCTGCGGTGGTCTCCTTTTACTATCACGAAAACTGTGGCGACTCCTTCCTTGTAAGTGCTTCGTTGACTATTGTTGTTGGCATTCTTTTCAGACTGTTTGGTATCGAAGTCAAAGAACATATCATTACCAAGCGAGAAGGCTTCTTGGTAGTAACACTTTCGTGGATTATCCTATCAGCTTTTGGTATGCTTCCGTTTTATTTAAGTGGAGTTATCCCTAAAGTTAGTGACGCTTATTTTGAAGTTATGTCGGGTTTTACAACCACAGGATGTACCATTATTCCCGATGTAGACGAAGTGCCTCTAGGTCTCCATTTCTGGAGGGTACTTACCCAATGGGTAGGAGGTATAGGTATTATTGTGTTTGCTTTGGCGGTTTTACCCATCATAGGAGGCAACGCTTCATTTTTGTATGATGCCGAAACTACGGGTATCGTTCGTGAAAAATTTAAGCCTCGTATCACCGAATTGGCTAAACGGCTAGTGGTTACCTATATATCACTCACATTTGTTATCGGTTTTTTGTTGTATCTAGGACCTATGAATTTCTTCGATGCGGTTTGCCATGCCTTATCTACGGCTTCTACAGGTGGCTTCTCGACCAAGCAGGATAGCATTGCTTATTGGAATTCGGCATACATCGAATATGTGATAAGTGTGTTTATGTTGATCGGGGGAATCAATTTTTCCCTGATTTATTTTTTGTTTAAAGGTAAGCCTCAAAAATTGTTTCAAGACGAAGAATTGAGGTGGTATATTGGTATCTACTTTATTTTTACAGTCATTATTTTTGGAGGTTTATACTTCTCAGGAAAAATAGATGCTGGTGAAGATGCTTTCAGAACCTCTATGTTTCAGGTTATTTCAGCAATAACAACAACAGGCTTTGCCACCGCTAATTTTACGGATTGGGGTCCTTTCTATGCCTTTTTGATTTACGCACTGATGATGATGTGTGCTTGTGCAGGTTCTACATCGGGAGGTATGAAAGTAGTGCGGGTAGTGGTGTTATGCAAAAATGCCTTAAACGAGTTTAAACGACAAGTGCATCCCAATGCAATATTGCCTGTGCGTATCAATAATCATGTACTACCTCTAGATGTAGTAACCAAGATACTAGCATTTATATTCCTGTATCTGTTTATCTTGTTTGTTAGCTTTCTTGTATTGTCGTTTACTGGTGTCGGATTTGAGGAGGCTATCACCGCCTCGGTTTCGTGTTTAGGCAATGTCGGATTGGGTTCGATTGGCAATGCTAGCAATTTTGCTAATTTAACAGATTTTGCCAAGTGGTTCTTATCGTTTTTGATGCTAACTGGGCGGTTGGAGCTTTTTACGGTCTTGTCGCTCTTTATGCCTGGATTTTGGAAAAAGTAAATGAGTAAAGGTTTATTGTTGAGTATTTAATTGTTGCTTAACAATCTAAATTATATCCTAGATAGTCGCCCCTTAACAACGGCCTAATAAGCATATTTCCAATATATTATCTTGTAAAATATTTGTATAAATCTGCAAGAATATGTATCTTTAGGTATCATTTCTTGCAGATTTATTATGTTGACACCAAGTAAAACAGATTCTCAGAAGAGTTTGTTCTTCTCATTGGAAGATA
>JBDLTH010000097.1:0-52964 GCA_039799165.1 Bacteroidota bacterium | reverse complement strand
ATCATCTTGTATAGGCTTGATAAGAGCTTCTCTTCTTTTATATAATTCTCCTTCGGCACCAAAGTATTTACGCTTGAGTTCTTGAGCAGCTTTCTCTTTTTCTACAATCACATTTTCTTTTTTTGTCTTCTGATCGGCTGATAAAAATACGAGTTCAGACTGGTATGTCTTATACATATTTTGTATTTCTTGTTGAGAAGCCTCTACCTCGCTTTGCCACTTTTTAGAAACAGCCTCTAGTTGCTGATTGGCAGTCTCATAGCTACTTATATTTTTCAATATGTACTCCATATCTATCAACGCAAATTTTTGCGAATAAGAACTTGCCGAAAATGCAATGAATAATGCAAAAAGTAAAATAATTTTTTTCATACTTCTACTATTTAATATTCTTATAACTACTCTGTTTTTTTTAGAACTCTTGTCCGATTACAAAGTGAAATTGGCTACCTCCAGCAGACCTATTTCCGTTTACTTTGTCAAACCCGTATGCCCAATCTATACCTATAAGCCCAATCATGGGTAACATTATACGAGCTCCAAATCCGGCCGAACGCTTCAACTCGAACGGGTTGAAGTCTTTAATATCTTTCCAAGCATTACCTGCTTCAACAAACGACAGTAGATAGATGGTAGAGCTAGGCTCAAGAATCAAAGGGTATCTTAGCTCAAGAGCAAGACGGGTATATGCACTTGAATAATAACCGATAGAACCATTTTCGTATCCTCTTAGTCCGATGGTTTCGGTAGCATAGCCCGATGAATATCCAGACATACCATCACCCCCCATGTAAAATGTTTCGAAAGGCGATTTTTTATTTTTGTTGTAATAGCCAACCAAACCATACTCGGCACGAGTCATCAACACGGGTGTTTTCTGAATGGAGGGGGCTAGAGCAATAAACGTTTTAGATTTAAATTTCCATTTATGATATTCGACCCATTTATATTTTTCGGCTGATTCTGTTCCATCAGGGTTAGTTCCGATAGCAGCATAATCTTTTCCATCGAATGATGAGTAGGGAGGGGTAGCTTGTACACTCAACGAGAACTGACTACCTCTACGTGTGTATATAGGCTGATCGGTTGAGTTACGAGATAATGTGAGTGATAGACTAACATTATTACTTGAACCATTGGGTATCAAGAAATACTCCCAATTTTTCATTTTGTACAACTGATAGGATAGCCCTGCTTCTAATTGGAAATAATCATCTGGCCAATTGAGACGTTTACCATACCCTAGTGATAAGCCGATTGTTTGTATGCTTTTGCTATCATCTAAAGCACTATTATAGTTATAGTCTGAATATCCAGGGTCATATAAACCTCCATTCATGCTATAAAGCTGATTTTGGTTGTAGTAGCTACTGTTTACACCAGTCTGTCTTGAGTAAGAAGCACCTACGGATAAGAAGTTAGGGCGCTTACCTCCAAACCAGGGGTCTGTAAACGAAAGCGAATAAGATTGATAATATTTACCATTGGTTTGCCCACTAAGCTGTAAGGTCTGACCCTCGCCTTGAGGAATTACCCCTTTGTATGAACCTGGATTAAGTAGATTTTTTAATGAAAAGTTTGTAAATTTCAAGCTCAATCGACCCAATATACCCGTTTGTCCCCATCCAGCCGAAAACTCAATTTGGTCATTAGCCTTCGATGCCAAAGGATAGGCTATATCTACAGTACCAGCCTCAGGATCGGGTTGAATATCTGGTTGCAATTTTTCAGGATCGAAATGACCCATCTGAGCTATTTCGCGTAACGATCTCATTAGCTCTTCACGACTGAATAACGCACCTGGTTTGGTACGAAGCTCTCGACGTACAATATCTTCATATAGGCGATCGTTACCCGAAATCATCACTTTACGAATAGTCGCTTTTGGTCCTTCAGTTATGCGAATTTCCAAATCAACTGAATCTCTTTCTATATTCACCTCTACAGGATCTGCCTGGTAAAATATATAACCATTGTTGTAATAATAATAATTACCTACTGCATCATCATCCCCAGTTAGTCGATCTGATAATTTCTTTTGGTTATAAGTATCACCTGCTTTCATGTTCAACACAGCATTTAACTGATCTGTGGAATATTCGGTATTACCTACCCAGTTCAATTTACGTACATAGTACTTTTGACCTTCATCAACCTTTATGTCTACATTCACCTTCTTCTCGCTGTGTCTATATACTGTATCCCACAACACGCGAGCATCACGATAACCCAACTCGTTATATTTGGATATAAGAGCCTTAAGGTCGTCTTGATAACTTTCGGGTATGTAATTCGTAGATCTCAGAAAATTTCTAACTTTAGCCGATGTTGTATGCTTATGTCTTGTTTTCTTCATCGATTTTTCGAGGGTAGCCACAGGAATTTCTTTATTACCATCGAAGGTGATATTGTGTACTTTTATCTTTTCCTTTTTATCAACATGGATACCTAGAATAATCTGATTTTCTTTTGATAAATCTTCTGTTTGCGAGATGCTTACTTCTGCATTGTTAAAACCTTTGCCTTCGAAGTATTTTTTGATAATACCTTTGGCTCTGTCTACCATGTTAGGTGTAATTTGATTACCCTTTACCATGCCTATTTTGCCTTCTATATCTTCTCGTTCTCCTTTTTTCATACCAGTATATGAAATGTCAGAAATACGAGGGCGATCTTTCAAATCTACATTTAACCATATCTTGTTGCCTGATATTTTTGTTGCTGATATTTTGATGTCGGAAAACAGACCTTGTTTCCAAAATCTTTTTACGGCATTGGTTATTTCAGAACCAGGTATGTCCACCTTATCGCCAACAGATAAACCCGAAAAGCCAATTAAGACATAATCTTCGTACATTGAATTTTTTAATCCTGTAACGGAAATATCGGCGATCTCATACTTTTTGGGTGTGAGTGTATATGCTATAACTGGAAGCGGATCATTTGCCGAAGCCGTTGTTTTTGCTAGTGCTTCATTTACAGCTTTGAGCGATACGCTGTCGGTTTGCTGAGTCTTTGCATTTAGGTTGAATGCAAAGAAGCATAGTAATACAGCAAATAAACTTTTCTTGAACATATATCTAATTTTGTTTAATTCTGATTAACCGTTGATTTGTTCGCTGGTTTTCCCAAAACGTCTTTCTCTATTCTGATAATCTAAGATGGCTTCGTGTAACGATTGCTGACGAAAATCGGGCCAAAGTGTATCTGTAAAATAAAACTCGGCATAGGCTGATTGCCATAGCAGGAAGTTGCTAATTCTGAGTTCTCCACCTGTTCTTATCAACAAATCGGGATCTGGCATACCTTTGGTCGTAAGATTGTTTGATATAACATCTTCGTCTATCTCGGTTATTTCGCCTTTACACAAAGCTTCGGCAATCTGTTTGGCAGCTTGGGTAATTTCCCAACGAGCCGAATAGCTAAGTGCCAACACAAGGGTTAAACCCGTGCTTGATGCAGTTTCTTTGATCGAATTGGCTAGTGCAATTTGGGTATCGGAGGGCAAACGAGAGGTATCTCCTATTGTTTGGAGTCTCACATTATTTTTGATTAACTCAGGGGTTTCTCTTGCCACTAACTCAACTAATAGAGACATCAGTGCCTGTACCTCATCGGACGGTCTGTTCCAATTTTCGGTAGAAAATGTATATAGCGTAATATATGAAACACCTAAGGTGGCAGCTTCTTCAATCACTTTTTTCACAGACACAGCTCCTTCTTTATGCCCATAGGCTCTGTCAAGGTTGCGTTGCTTTGCCCAACGCCCATTCCCATCCATAATAATGGCTATATGGTGTGGCAATCGGTCTTTATTTATTTGTTTTTCGAATGACATCGATCTTTATCTTTTATTATTAATAGAGGCTATTTACACACGAATTCTTTCGTTGCCCAAAATCCCAAGTGATTGAGAACAGACTGAGTAAATACCAATCTTTATTTTTGAAAAAACTACTTTTGATATTGTACGGATCTTCAAGATCAAAACTTCCCTGTTTATTCGTTACATCAAAATTATCGCCAAACAATTTACGAAACGAAAACTCAAACCCGAGGTTCAATCGATCTTTTAGTTTATACTTAATCCCCATTCCTAATGGTAAATTTAAACCAACGAATGAGGCATCTCCACTACCATATGTTATCCCTAGTCCAGTAAAGATATATGGTGAAATTTTTTTTGTTCCTAGGTATTGATATTTGTCGCTATAATGAAAAAAATTAAACTCAACTTGAGTTCCCAGTTCACAGAATGTTCTGCTAAACGAACTATTCTCATTATTCGGAAACACATTACCCGATTTATTCGTATTCCCTGATACGCCTCCCACCAGCAAATTGGCTTTATATGCCCATCTGAAATTGTGGTTGTATCTAAAAACTGCCCCTGTTGCTATATTCGGACTTTGAAACAAATTTGTTTTATTGGCATCTCCCATATAAAATGCAGTTCCAACACCACCTCCTATTTCATATTCATATTCTTGAGCTTTTAGCTGGTCTAAACATGAAATGAGTATCAATATAAGTAAGAGAATATATTTCTTGTACTTGATAGGGGTATGATAGTGTCTCATCAAAATATCTTGTTCTCAGAGAAGGCTCCTATGCTCTTTCTGCTATTCTTTTATTTAAGGGTTTAGTTTGTTTAAACGCCCTTTCCATACATCATTCAGTCTTGCCCCTGTACTAGATACTCCACCGAATATCCATATATTATGTTCATTATCTACAATTACTGTTTGCCCCGATCTTTTGATTGCACTAGAGCCTAATTGTTGTTTGTTAGGTGCTTTCGTCCAACTCTGCCCCCAAGTGATTGAGGTATAAAACGTATTGCCTGCAAAAGTATATAACTGATTGTTATACCAAAAATTAGACAATCCTGCTCCCTCAAACAAAATATTCTTGACAGATGGAGATAGTTCAAGCCCTAAGCTACTGTTTTTGATAAGCCATGTGAGCGACGAGCTTCTACCCATACCATCAACACCTGCAGTTACCACAAGCATTTGCGTATTTTTATCTGTACTGAAATGCGTGTATGAAGCACCTCCCTGTAATGCAAAATTGGAGGGAACCTCGTTGCTACTTGGTGTACTACTCAAGTATTCTACAATTTCTATTATACTTAAGTCCTTGGTTTTGCCAAAGTAATATTTTCCATTTACATTAAGCGTTACCAAAAGAATATCATCTTGTCTGCTATCTTGTGGCACAATGCCTACTATTGATGTAATATTTTTACCGTTATTGATTAACATCCAATTTTCACCATCTGCAGATTGGTACGACTTGCCAGTTGTATCAACGGCATAAAACACAGAATTGAAATAAAATATACTTTCGGGTCTGGTATTGGATGGAAGTCCTGTAAGAAGCTCCGCTTGCCAGTTCAATAATTCTTGTTTCTTGCTAGTATGCAATGTCGACGAACCACTGTCAAAAGAGTAGGTGTAAAACATATTCTTAGCCAATATGGTTTTGGATGTTCCTATCGGAGTAGGTACAGAATTTGCCATTTTCCAAACAATTGTATCTGGGTCTACTTTATGTATACGCAAATCAATACGATATGTTTTGCCTGGTCCACCACCCACTGGTGTTACTACAAATTGAATTGGATTTTTAGATACATTGATTGAGTCGGTATTATTCCAAACATAGCCTTTTATCGAGTCGGGTGTGGTAACTAATACGCTTGCCGCTTTGTAAATAGGGTTGTAAGTGGCAGTTATTAGAGCCTTCTCCAAAACTGTACCATAAGGCATAGAGTCTGGATTATAAATAATGCCCGCTACTTGATCTATGGCAAATCGAATTTTCTTTATTTCTTGTAAACGGATCGTATCTTGCTTTTTATCAGCATCGTTTGTCCTTTTGGGGTATCCTGGGCTTACCGAAAATGAATAGATCTGTGCATCTTTCGTTTGCGAACTATAGGACGTAGTTGTATCATCATCATTACATGAAGAAAATAAAAAACCTAAAAATAGTCCTAAAACGAGGTGCGTTATATATTTTATATTCATTTTGTATATGTAATTTTTTTCTGTACCAGTGTGCAAAAATAGAAAGATTTTCCACTAAAAATCCAATAAACTCAATATTTATAATATTTTATAATTATCAATACTTTTTAAATGTAAGGTTTGGGAGTCCCCTATTCTTTGCGTATTTATTATTCGTGCTTGTATATTGGGAGCTTTTACCCCATCTGCAAAACAAATGTTTGCTGTTTCTATGTACGCCTCATCCCAAGCACCGATATCTATAAAACTCTGTAAAAGAGAAGCTCCACCTTCGACAAGTAGCGAATTTATTCTTCGAGAATTCAAATTTTTAAGTAAAGAGGGAATCATTGCTTTGTCAAAAGTAAGAGGCACAAAACTTGTTTTATTTTTCAATACCTCATTATCTACTTTTTCAGTAAAAAAAAGCGTCTCTACATTGTTGTCATATAATACATAATGTTTTGGAATACGAGCATTTCGGTCTAAAATAATTCGTTTTGGATTTTTGCCAAACCAAAGGCGAGTGGTTAGCGACGGATTGTCATTAATAGCAGTATTGGTTGCAATGAGTATGGCTGACACCTCTGATCGTATTTTATGTACTAATATCTTCGTAAGATTGTTCGAAATAGGGGTAGGTTGTATACTCTCGCCTTCCTGCCTTTTTTTGTCAATAAACCCATCGTTAGTTTGAGCCCACTTTAAGTAGATATAGGGACGATTGTCTGTTTGTGCAGTGATAAACTCTTTGTTCAACTCCACAGCCTCTTTTTCGAGTACGCCTATCACAACTTCAATGCCTGCATCTTGCAACATCTTTACGCCCCGTCCCGCTACTTTATGATACGGATCGGTCATGGCTATTACCACTTTAGGTATTTTACTGTCAATAATCAATTGAGCACATGGAGGTGTTTTTCCGTGATGCGAGCAGGGTTCGAGCGACACATAAATAGTAGAGACCTTCAGTAGTGTTTTGTCTTCTACACTGTTTATTGCATGCACTTCGGCATGAGCTTCGCCATAGTGCTGGTGAAATCCTTCTCCTATGATTTTTCCATTGTGTACAATTACAGCACCCACCATTGGGTTAGGGGCTACATATCGTTTTCCGTTCAAGGCTAATTGAAGGCAACGATACATGTATTTTTCATCCTCAGACATATTTAGTTTTTGCATCTGATTGGGCATTTATTTTTAATTATATACTTTTGCCTCTATGCAACAAGTAATTCAGAATATTCGTCAATCACTATCCAAATTATATCCTGAAACCGAAATTTCGAGTTTTATTCGATTGATTTTGGAAAACGTTACAGGACGATCTTTGCCAATACTCTTGTGTGACAAAAGTACACAAATTCCGTTGGCTCAAGAAACACAAATCGATAAGATTGTGCAACGACTTCAAACATTCGAACCAATACAGTATATTTTGGGCGAAACTGAGTTTTATGGCTTGCCTTTTGAGGTAAATGAGCATGTACTAATACCAAGACCCGAGACCGAAGAGTTGGTAGCCCTTATTGTTTCGGAAAACAAAGGCAAGCAGCTACGTATTTTAGATATTGGAACAGGTAGTGGT
The DNA here is from genome assembly GCA_039799165.1 of Bacteroidota bacterium. Lineage (GTDB taxonomy): Bacteria > Bacteroidota > Bacteroidia > Bacteroidales > Dysgonomonadaceae > Dysgonomonas_A. Next base: position 45,362 of record JBDLTH010000097.1, on the reverse strand, counting down.
TGCATTGCTATTGCTCTGAAAAATCAGATGCCAACAAGCATTATCGAAGGGTGGGACTTCTCGGAAAAGGCATTAGAGCTTGCGAAACTAAATGCCGAAAAAAACAAGGTGGATGTGTTATTCAAGCAAGTGGATGTATTTTTGAATGTGGCAGTTAGCACTTATTTTGACATCATCGTAAGTAACCCTCCTTATGTATTGGATTCGGAAAAACAAACTATGAATGTAAATGTATTAGACTACGAGCCTCACTCAGCGTTGTTTGTCCCTAACAATAAGCCCTTACTATTCTACGATCGCATTGCGATGCTTGCTTCAACACTATTTGAGGATGAAGGGAAACTTTATTTTGAGATCAATCAACAGAAAGGGTCTGAAACTTGCCAAATGCTTCACGAAAAAAAATTTACGAATATCGAATTACGCAAAGACATTTCTTCAAACGACCGTATGGTAAGGGCTAATTATAGTAGACACCATGAAAAAAACTGAGGCCCAAGCGTTGGCCAAAGTTGCGGGATACTGCTCAAAAGCTGAACGAGCCGAGTTTGATGTACGCAAGAAGCTGTTAACGATGGAGATGGATGGTGAAGTTATTGATCGAATTATTTCAAGACTTAAGTCTGAAAAGTTTCTTGACGATGAACGTTATTGCAGGAGCTTTATAAAAGACAAAATTAGATTTAATAGATGGGGTGAAGTAAAAATTAGATTTGAACTGCGAAAAAAGAAAATAGGCAAAGCAACAGTAAACAGGTGCTTTGCCGACATTGAAACGGATGATGTTGAAGAACAATTGTGTCAGTTATTACTCAACAAAGCTAAAACAGTGAAAGCAGCTAGTGATTACGAAAAACAAACAAAGCTATTCAGGTTTGCTTTAGGTAGAGGCTACACAGTAGATCAAATCAAGAGATGTTTAAAAAAATCAGATTATCGAGATGAAGAGTTTTTTGAATCCTTTTCTTGAGTTTTTTTATCCTCGGCTCTGTGTATGTTGCAATAGTCGGCTAGTTGTCAGTGAAAAACACATTTGTTTACCATGCTTTCACTCACTACCTAGAACAGATCACTCTTCGACAATCAATAATAAGTTAGAAACATTTTTTGCAGGGCGTTTTCCATTTATTCACATGGCTTCTTTTGCCTATTTTGTAAAGGAAGGAAAGATGCAGAAGATAATTCATGAAATAAAATATAATAATAATCCCAGTCTTGCATTTTATATGGGACAATTGTGCGGGAAAGACATCCTAGAGAGCTCTCTTTTCTTGGATATAGATATTATTGTTCCAATTCCACTACATAAGAAAAGGTTGAGGGAAAGGGGGTATAATCAGTCCTTGAAAATTGCCGAAGGTGTCGCGAGCAAAATCAACAAACCAATTGATGCACAGAATCTGATTCGAAAAATCAACAATCCTTCTCAAACTAAGAACTCACGCTTCGAGCGTTGGAAAAATACCGAAGGTATATTTGAGATAGAAGACTCTTCTTTTTTTGAAGAGAAACATGTTCTATTAATTGACGATGTAATTACAACTGGGTCAACTCTCGAAGCTTGTGCAAAGCAAATACTTACTTGTAAGAACTCGACCATCAGTATTTTCACAGTAAGCTTATCTATTTAGATATGCTTTAATCCACTACCTCTAGTTGCTCTTCAGATACACTTTCATCTACAAATTCTGATTGTTCATCAGCAATATTCCGATTCCCTTTTACTCGTATTTTCCTGTAAATAAACGAATTGATCAATACGGCCAATAGGGTATTTATAAGAAATATTATATTGCAATTAAGGCTAGAGGATAATAAAAGCCAATTAAGGATAACAAGGATAACACTTGAAAGTATTAAGACAAAAGTGGTTTTTCTGTTCGAGAAACCTAAATCTATTAGTTTGTGATGTATATGGTTCCTATCGGGAGAGAAGGGCCCTTTACCCATCGATATTCGAACAAACATTACTTTTGCGGCATCGAACAAAGGAATAAACAAGGGTGATATTACGAGCAGTAAAAATCCCGATGAAACGACATCTATAGTAGGTGGGTATTTAGCTAACCGCAGTGCCATAAAAGACAACAGGTAGCCCAAAGTAAGCGAACCGGCATCACCCATAAACACTTTGCGGGTAGAATGGAAAAAATTATAATAAAAAAATGGAATTAAGATACCAATTGTTATAAAACTAATGCCTGCATAAGTCCACAAACCATATATGCTAAGTAGCATACCATACAATGCCAAGGCTACACAACTTATACCCGAGGCTAATCCGTCAGTGCCATCTATCAGATTGATTGCATTTGTTGTAAACACGATAAAGCCTACACTCAAGAATATACCTATCCAATCGGGTATTTCGTATATCCCGAAGATACCATATAGATTGTTCACATACACACCGCTCCCGATAATGCAGAATGATGCAAAAAATTGGACTACAAATTTCTTTCTAAAATCAACACCTACTAAGTCGTCTTTAACCCCCAGAAAGTAAATTATCAGTAAGCCTGCAACGAGCAAAGTTACCTCAGCAGCTTGTTTCAGAACTTCAGCCTCTGTGATAAAATCAAATTTCAATCGAACAAAAATGCTAAAAAATGCAACGAGCAAAATAGTTGGCGTAAACGAGGTGCCGGCTAATCGAGGTATGGGTAAGGTATGTTTCTTTCGCTCACTAGGTAAGTCGAACAACCTCTTTTTTTTGGATATATATATTATCCGAGGTAGAATCATCATCTCCAATATGATGGAAATAACACATGCTACGATAATGATAATGATGTTATATAATACAATATCTTCCATGAGGAGAAGGTGCTTCAGTTTTAATGTCTCTATAATAGAAACGATTATATTTGTGTAATATTGCAAAGGAATGTAAATATTTAGTCGATATAACGTTTTGTGATATCAGAGAACGCATCTATTCGTCGATCTCTAAAAAAAGGCCAGATGCGACGTACATCTTCTGAACGTTTTATATCGATCTCTACGATGCTAATTTGTTCTTTATTATCTGGTGCTTGCCATATCATTTCGCCTTGAGGTCCTGACACAAAGCTATTTCCCCAAAACTGAATACCGTTGGTTTGGCTTGAGGGATCGGATTCATGCCCTACTCTGTTGACAGACACTACATGTAGCCCATTGGCAACAGCATGCCCACGTTGAGAAATAACCCAAGCATCTTTTTGTCGATTTTTCTCGTCCATAGTATCGCTCGATTCCCAACCTATAGCCGTTGGATAGATTAACACTTCGGCTCCCGCCATAGCCATAAGTCTGGCTGCCTCAGGATACCATTGATCCCAACAAACGAGGATACCTAATTTACCTACCGATGTTTCGATTGGCTTAAATCCAAGATCACCAGGTGTAAAGTAGAATTTTTCGTAATAAGCAGGGTCATCTGGAATGTGCATCTTACGGTATTTACCTGCAATAGTTCCATCTTTTTCCAACACCACTGCTGTATTGTGATAGAGACCAGCGGCTCGTTTTTCGAAGAGAGAGAGTACAATAACGACATTTAGTTTTTTAGCTAATTTGCCAAATTCTTCTGTCGATTTGCCTGGTATTGTTTCTGCCAAATCAAAACAGTTGGTATCTTCTGTTTGACAAAAATAGAGCGAGTTATGTAATTCTTGCAACACAATAAGTTCAGCCCCTTGGCTGGCTAATTTCTCTATATTTTGCTTAAGTTTGCTGATGTTAGAATATATATCAGCTGTATTTGTTTGTTGTACAATTCCTATTTTCATTTTCTATTCTTTATATGTATTGTTCGGGATATTGCATTGTGATACAGTGCAATGATCCGTGTTGCTTAATGATAGGTAAACAATCTACCCCTATAATTTTTCGGCTGGGAAAAGCTATTTCGAGCTGATATTGAGCAAGTTTATCTTTAGGGGAATTGTAAAACGGAAGTAATACAATATCGTTCATTATAAGAAAGTTGGCATAAGTTGCAGGGAGTCGTTCTCCCTCAAACCAAACCTCATCAGCCATTGGTAGGGCAATTAGGTTATATGGCTTATCTTCATTATTCACAAAGCTTTGTAGCTGTTGCTCCATCTGTAACAATGCACCATAATGTTCGTCAGCAACATCGTCGCATTTGACATAGGATATAGTATCCTCATCACAAAATCGAGCCAGGGTATCGATATGACTATCTGTATCATCACCAGCCAAGTATCCATGATCTAACCATAAAATACGAGTTGCACCAAAAGTTGTTCTCAAAAAACATTCAATCTCATCTTTACTCAGGGCTGAGTTTCTATTGGGAGACATCAGACACTCGGTAGTAGTAAGTAATGTTCCTTTCCCATCCGATTCGATAGCACCTCCTTCAAAGACAAAATCTTTGCGGTTGATGTAATTTACATCTGATTTAAATATTTTTTTTGCAAAAAGACCTCTGTTGAGTTGATTATCTAAATGGGCTGCAAATTTCAACCCCCAACCGTTGAACGTGAAATCTAAAATGTATTTTTTGCCTTGTTCGTCTAATACCGATATGCCTGCATGATCTCTAGCCCAAGTATCGTTGGTGGGTAATTCGACCAATATCAAATTCGCTGAATTACAAGCGACTTCACCAAGTTCTCTTTTTACAAGGTTTATATCGGGACAAACAATAATCAATTTTTGGTATTTAAGAATAATGCGTGCTATGTTAACATAGCACGCAGATATTTCTTCTAATATATAATTCCAATCTGTCTCTTGATGAGGCCAAGTTAACTGAATAGCACTTTGATGATGCCATTCGGACGGAAAATAAAACGAATTCATTTTTTCCATATCGATGGTTAGAACCTAGAGTATATCATTCAAGATGCAAAGTTATAATTTTCGTTGCATTTAAACGAATATGTTTAGGCACTAACTATCGTCATCGTATCGGATGCTATCATAAACTCTTCATCTGTAGGTATTACTACCACTTTCACGCGTGAATCTGGAGTACTTATTATAGCCTCATCGCCATGTATTTGCTTGTTTTTTTCTAAATCAAGCTTTATACCCATAAATTCGAGACCCGAACAAACAATTTCTCTTGTTTGAGAGCTATTTTCGCCTATTCCTCCTGTAAATACAAGAATATCTAACCCTGATAATGCGGCCGCATATGCTCCAACATATTTTTTGATTCTGTAGGTAAACATATCAAAAGCTAATTTAGCCCTTTCATCACCTGCATCTATTGCACTTTGCAGTTCGCGCATGTCTGAAGACACGCCAGAGATACCCAATAATCCACTAAATTTGTTAACAATGGTAGACATTGTCTGTGGTCCTACATTCTCCTTCTCCATCACAAAAGATAATACTCCTGCATCTACGTCTCCTGAGCGTGTACCCATCAGCAGACCCTCTACTGGTGTCATCCCCATACTTGTATCGAGTGAAACTCCATTTACTACTGCAGCTAAAGATCCTCCATTGCCAATATGTGCTGATACTATTTTTTGACTTTCATACGGTACTGCTAAGAAATCGCACACACGTCGAGCTACATATCTGTGGCTTGTGCCATGAAAACCATAACGCCTTATTGCATATTTCTCGTACAGAGAGTAAGGCATTCCATACATGTAAGCTTTGGCTGGCATGGTTTGATGAAAAGCGGTATCAAAAACACCTACTTGGGGGATGTCTCCCATAAGATCCTTTACGGCATTGATACCTGCTAAATTAGGTGGATTATGTAATGGGGCAAGCTCAATACATTCAACCACTTTTTCGATAACATCGTCTGTCATCAATACGCTTTTGTTGAATTTCTCGCCTCCATGCACTACACGGTGTCCTACGGCATCGATCTCGGATAAAGATCTGATACAGCCATATTTTTGACTGGTCAACACACCTAATATATATTCGATACCCGATTTGTGTTCCAGTATTTCGCCTTCAAGTACTACCTTGTCTCCGTTAGGAAGCGGAAATTTTAAGAACGAACCTTTTAGTCCTATTTTCTCTATTCCTCCTTGAGCCAGTACCTCTTTGCTTTCCATATCGAAAAGCTTATATTTTATAGATGAACTACCACAGTTCAGTACTAATATCTTCATGATCTTCTGATTAAATTAAGTTATTGGGTCCAACTCGTTTACCCGATTCGTCGTAGACATAAAAACCACGCCCCGAGCTTATTCCGTACTGCTTAGAGTGGTATAACCTCCACAAGATAGGGGATGCTTTGTACTTTTTATCTCCATACTCGTCAAACATATCCTCCATCAACATCACTAACTTTTCTATTCCTTGAAGATCTGCTAGTTCAAAAATACCATAACGTTGTCCAAAGATGATGGTAAACTCTTTGTCAATATCTTCCATCGACGCTAAGTTTTCCATTAAAATATGACATGCCTCATTCAACATCACTACCATAAGTCGCATACTTACCAACCCACTGCTTTCACGCACCTCGATGGGTATGTACTTGATTAATTTAGAGAAGCTGATTACTTTTTGCAGAACGACATCTGATGTAAATGTGCCTTTTACTATTTCTAACAAGCGGGCATCGCTATGTGGTAAGGGAAAATGTAGGCTTAAACATCTTTCTTTGTGGACAAGCTCGGATGCCAAATCGCTTATGATTACTGTGGTTGCATTGGTTACAATAATTGCATCGGGTGCTAAAATTTCTTCTAGCTTCCTAAATACTTCTTTGCGTAGGGCTGTACTACGTTCGCCATTGGCTTCGTATCTGATACATTCAATCACAAAATCGCAATCGCTAAGATCTTTATAATTTAACGACCCTCGTATACGACCCATGGTTGCACGTTTCTCGGATTGGGTTAATCCCCAATTATCTATTCGTGTATCCAGATTTTGTTCAATACTCTCAAGGGCTTCCTGTATTTTGTCATCCGATAGTTCAATAAAAACAACTTCCATCCCCGACTGTGCCGTCAGGTTTACAATATGTCTGCCATCTCTACCACAACCAACAACTCCAATTTTGGAAAAAAGTGTTTTTTCTTTATCTTTTTTACTCAGCCCAAAACCTTCAATAGGTTCTATTATCTCTGCCATATCCTTATGTTTTTTATTTGTTTTTTGCCGCAATAGCTTGATTTGCTGTGATGGCTACCATTTTGTAAATATCATCGACAGAGCATCCTCTGGACAGGTCATTTACTGGAGCTGCCATTCCTTGCAGGATAGGTCCTACGGCATCTGCTCCTGCCAGTCTTTCGACTAGTTTGTAAGCGATGTTGCCAACTTCGAGGGTTGGGAATACCAATACGTTTGCTTTTCCTGCTACTGGACTGTCTGGTGCTTTTTTTGCAGCTACTGATGCTACAAGTGCGGCATCAGCCTGTAACTCTCCATCTATATGCAGATGGGGTGCTTTTTCTTTAGCTATGCGAGTGGCTTCTATTACTTTGTCTGCCATTGGGTCTTTGGCACTTCCTTTGGTCGAAAAACTTAACATTGCCACATATGGGTCTACCCCTACCAAGGCTTGGGTTGTATGAGCCGAAGCGATAGCTATCTCTGCCAATTGGGCAGCCGTAGGGTTGGGTGTTACCGCACAATCGGCAAATACCGTTATTCCGTTGGGAACATACTTATTGTTTTCAAGAAACATCAGAAATGCCCCTGACACAACACTGATGCCAGGTGCTGTTTTTATGATCTGCAAAGCTGGTCTTAATACATCTCCAGTGGTATTGGCTGCTCCTGCTATTTCGCCATCAGCATCACCATTCTTTATCATAAGACAACCTAAATAAAGCGGATTTTCGGCTAGCGTATTTGCCTGTTCTTGTGTCATGCCTTTAGCTTTACGCAATTCGAAAAGCAGATCTGCATACACTTGTTTTTTAGGGTTTGTCTTCGGGTCTACAATCGTAGCCTTTTCGATATTCTTTAAGCCTAATTTAGATGCTAAGTTTTTGATCTCCGTAGTGTCTCCAATCAGTAGTATATCTGCTATATTATCAGCAATAAGTTGATCTGCAGCCTGTATTATTCTCTCTTCACTTCCTTCTGGCAGAACGATACGTTGCCTGTTGCTCTTTGCCCGAGTGATAATTTGATTAATTAAATCCATAGTGTTTAATTGCTTTTAGACAAGTCTTATAATGGTTAACATTAGACCGTTTTTATTTGAATACACATTTAACAAACACAAATATAGTAAAATGCTACATTGAGTTTACAGTTTGAAGCGAAAAATATTAATTGAATTAATAAATATTAAAGGTGTGATCAAAATAGGAGACAATTGTATTGCCTTAAAATCAGTAAATAAGTTTGTTCGACTCAAAAAAAACTCTTACCTTTGGACGGAATTTATAATTAAATATAAAAACACATTATGTATTTAGATTCAGAAAAAAAATCAGAAATCTTCGCTAAATACGGAAAGTCTAACACTGATACTGGCTCACCTGAGGCTCAGATTGCTTTGTTTTCGTACCGTATTTCGCATTTGACTCAACATTTGAAGGCAAATCACAAAGATTATAACACTGAACGTTCTCTTAAAATGTTAGTAGGTAAACGTCGCCGTTTATTAGACTATCTAATAGCTCAAGATATCCAAAGATACCGTGCTATTATTAAAGAACTTGGCATCAGAAAGTAATTTTTTCGAGAAAAAACTAAGAGGCTCCCTTAATTTAATTTGAGGGAGCTTTTTTCGTCAAGTTAAGAACATACTCCGTCCGCACACCTAACTCAAACGGTTCACTCAACTACTACCTGTATATCCCCATCATGGTATCTGATAATCAGTTCATCTCCTGACGCTATATCCTTGACATTCTTTACAATCTTGTTATCTTTGATGGTCAACGCATACCCTTTTTTCAAAATGCGCTCTGGTGATACCAATTCTAAATATTGCCCCTTACTAATTAACTGATTGCTTGATTTCTCTACAAAATCAGTAGCACCTAGACGCAATTGTTCTGGCATACTTGCTAAGCTAGTGAACTCTCTAACAATAGCATTTTTGAAAGCCCCTTTTAGCTTGGTCGAAAATATATGCAGCAAATTGAGTTCATCTTTGGTCTTATCCCTTGTGATATAGGAAAATTGGGTCGTTAAATTATGAAGATGGCTTGCTTGTTCTACAAGATATTCTCTACCTAAAGTAATCACATTATTCTCAACAGTCTGCAAAGTGAAAGCTAAATCATGTGCTCTTTCGATTAAAAACTCGGCTACCGCAGTGGGTGTTTTGGCTCGTTTATGTGCTACCATATCCAACACAGTATCGTCGCGTTCATGCCCTATACCCGTTATGATAGGTAAAGGAAATTGAGCACAATTAGCAGCCAATAGATACGAGTCAAAGCTACTTAATTCGGATGTGGCTCCCCCACCCCGTATAATAACTACGACATCAAACAATTGAATATGATTAAAGATACGGTCTAAGGCATTAATAATGGATGACTCGGTACGCTCACCCTGCATACTAGCAGGAAACAGGTGGGTATAAAAAACAAAACCATTGGGGTTGCTGGCTAGCTGATTGCAAAAATCCTCATAGCCAGCTGCCGTGGGCGAAGATATTACTGCAACTCGCTGGGCTAATTGGGGAAATTCTAATTCCTTGTTGAGTGTAAGCACCCCCTCATCTTCCAATTGCTTGATAATAGCCGACCTGTTACGTGCTTGGTCTCCTAAGGTGTAGGATGGATCGATCGTATGCACATTGAGGCTATATCCATAAAGCTCATGAAACTCGATGCTTACTTGCACCAATACTTTAAGTCCCGATGCAAAAGTTTGTCCCGTTTCAGACTCGAAGTACAACTTCAATAGTTTAAATACATTTGCCCAGATACTTGCGCGAGCCTTGGCTATGATAGTTCGGTTGTTGCTATCTTTTTCGATAAACTCAAGATAGCAATGTCCATTCTGATTGACACGAACATCACTCATCTCGGCACGTATCCATAGATGCTGATTGAATGTGTTGTCTAACACGCCACGCACCCTATTATTTAATTCGTAAAGTGATAATATCGGTTTTTCCATCAATTGCAATGTATTAACGCATTACTTTTACCGAATGGGTGTATCCATTTCCTCGAATGTAAACGATGAAGACCTTGCCTACTTGTGAGGATAAGTTAAAATACTGCTCGACTTGATATCGTTTTTCGTTATGAACTATTCTACCATTTAGGTCTAGAATAATTACTTGATAAACATGAGTATCAACCGTGTTTTTGATATACAAAACGCCATCGGAAAGAAATTGTATATCGAAACGTTTTTGTTCTACAATATCTTGTTCAATACCACTCGTTCCATTTTCGGCTAGTCGAAAAGCCTTTTCCATATCGGGGATACCCGATCCGTAACGTTTATCGGGACTGGTGTATTTATGCCCTGCTTTACGGATTATATCGAGCAATTGATAGTTGGTAAGAGCGGGGAAAGCTTGCCACAAACAAGCGACTAAACCCGACACTATGGGAGCTGCATAAGATGTTCCGTCCCATTTATGAAGTGTTCCGTCAGACGATATAAAATTTACAGATCGCCCCAGTGCGACTACATCAGGTTTGATGCGTCCATCAGCTGTTAAACCTGTTGAGCTAAAGTCGGACACCAACGAGTCGGCATCTACCGAACCTACTGTTAACACATGCTCTACATCAGCAGGAAACCCTATCTTCTCAAACGTTTTATTTCCATCATTGCCTGCTGCATTAAGCACAAAAATTCCCTTTTCAGTCGCCATTTCGGCTGCTCTACTGATAAAGGAGGTTTTTCCGTCCAAATCGTCCCATGTATAATTTGAAAATGGCTTGTCAAAAACAGTGTAGCCTAACGAGCTATTTACAATGTCTACCCCTACACTATCGGCATATTCAATAGCTGCTACCCAATAGTCTTCTTCGACAGGGGTTTCGGATCTAACGTCTTCGGAACGCAATAGCCAATAACTGGCATTGGGTGCTGTACCTACATAGGTGGCTGGACGATTTGCAGACATCAATGTCAACACATTAAATCCATGGATGTTTTCTCCACCTGCTTCGTACACAAAATCTTTTGTACCCAGAATAGAAATATTATCTAACAGTGTATTCTGTTCCAACTCGGTAAAACCTGCATCAATTACAGCTATCTGCATATCGTCGCCCTTGTATCCTCTATTGTGCAGAAAACGCCCTTTTAGCATATCTAGCTGCGGCAGGCCATAGCCATAATAATCGATGCTATTGTTTTGCCTAGGTTGAGTAATCATGTCCTCTACGTCTGTTGCTTTGGTTGATGTACTGGGCAACCAAACACAATCCACTTGCTTTACAAAAGCAAGCATCCGTATATTGGCTACCACACTACTATCGGCACAATAAATGTTCAGAGTTTTGTTCCACTTGCTTTTAGCTATCACTTTACACCCCAGACCTTCGATAATCTGTATATAGTTTGCCGAAATCGGAAAATCTGTTTCATCGACGCTTATCTGCTGTTTTGATCTTCGATCGATAGCTCGCTGAGAAAGATAATCGAGAGGTTTATCCGTAGTGTACCCTACCCTACCCTTGTCTTTGAGTTGTACCCGAAACTTATACCCTCCGATGGCTTGTACGGAAAGCACAAGCATACATACGATAAATAGTAATCCGTATTTTTTCATTTCTTTTACTTTTTCAATTCTTTCAAAAGCATATCAGCCAAAGACATTGCCTTTTGCATGTTGGGTATACCATAGCCAAAAGAGTTGTCAGGATCGTCATGCTTATGAGCCGATCGTTTAATAATATCAAGCAACTGTAAACTGGTTAGCATAGGATAGGCTTGCCACAAACACGAGGCTAGACCTGACACAACGGGTGCGGCAAAAGAAGTTCCACTTGTTTGTCCTATCTCCCCATTGGCAGCAATCACTGCTATTTTATTACCTAACGCTACTACGTCAGGTTTTGTTCGACCATCAAACGAAGGTCCTCTTGAACTAAATGATGCCATAAGCGAGTCTCTTCTAATTGCTCCTACTGTTAGCACATCTAGAGCATCGGCTGGTACTGATATCTTATGCCACGATGTATTGCCTTCGTTACCTGCACTTATAACTACCAAAATGCCTTTTTGTGTTGCTATCTGAGCAGCTTGGCTTATAAATGCCGTTTTTCCATCTAGCTGATTGTAACTATAACTATAAGTGGGGGCGTTAAAAGTGCTATATCCTAATGATGTATTTATAATATCAACACCTACGCTATCTGCATACTCGGCAGCAGCTACCCAATAATCTTCTTCGATAGGGTATTCTGAACGAGCGTCTTCTGATCTTAGTAACCAGTATTTAGCAGCTGGTGCTGTACCTATGTATGTAGATGGACGATTAGTACCCATTACAGACAATACCTTTAATCCATGATCGCTTCCTTCAACCATATCTTCAGCTTGATAAACAAAGTCTTTTACACCTCGTATCGAAATATTATCTAGTAAAATAATATCTGGAAGATTCTTATAACCTGCATCTATAACTGCTATTTCCTGTCCTTTACCTGTATATCCTTTATCATGCAATGCTTTCCCATTCATCATCTGCATTTGATCGTAAGCATATCCATAAGTGCTATCATTTTTAGAGAGGGTTTGCGTCTTTTTAAATAAGGCTTTTGGCTCTTTCGTCTTTGCAGTATCGCCCTTCCAGACCAGATAGACATCTTTTACAAAGTTTAGTTCTTTTACCCGATCAACCAAACTACTATCAACACTATAAATACTGACAGTATTCATCCATTTACTTCTGGCTACAACCTCAACGCCTAGTTTTTCGAGTTGCTTCATATACAGATGCGATATAGGAAAATCGGTAGAGTCGATCGATATGTGCTGCCTCTGTCTACGCTCAATAGCCCGTTTACTCAACAAAGAGGACGGGTTGTCAATAAATAAAGGGCTTACACCTTTGTCCTTGAGATGTACACGGAACATATACCCATCGGAGGAATAGGTGTTAAAAGAGATAATAAGCAACAAGTAGACAAAAAAAAGTCTTTGCATTATAACAAATTCATCGTGTTTAAATAACAAATATACTGATGATTCAGAATAACACCAAACCTGCGTTTCGAGAACCAAATTATTATGATTAACTTGCAAGCCATTTGTACAATGTATCTTTTAATTTAGATGAGAGATTTTATTAAGGTTTTACGCCGATTTATACCACCCTACAAGAGACAGCTGATACTCAGCTTTATATTTAATATATTGTCTGCTTTTATGAATGTTTTGTCATTTGGGCTGATAATACCTATTCTGAATATTCTTTTTAAGATAAATAAAGACACGTACTATTTTGTCCCCTGGACACTTGCCAATGGTGCAAATTTGATGAAACAGGCTGAACATTTTTTTGGTGCCATACAAAACAATTTCTACTATCTTACCTCAAGCTATGTACAACAATATGGTGAAACCAATACCCTCCTGATACTGGCTATTGCATTGGTGATAATGACTTTTTTGAAAACTGGGGTTACCTACCTCAGTTCATTTTACCTTATCCCCATTCGTACAGGTGTAGTACGTGATATACGTAATCAGATAAACGACAAGATACTATCCCTACCTCTATCGTTTTTTTCGGAAGAACGAAAAGGAGACATCATAGGTCGAATGACTGGGGATGTAAACGAGGTCGAAAACTCGATTATGAGTTCGTTGGATATGCTATTCAAAAACCCGATCTTGATACTTGTTTACTTCTCTACTATGCTATTTATAAGCTGGGAGTTAACCTTATTTGTATTGGTCCTGTTGCCTGCATCAGGCTTTATTATGGGACGAGTGGGTAAAACCTTAAAAAAACGATCGACCGAAGCTCAAGAAAAATGGGGTGAACTGATGGCTCAGATCGAAGAAACATTGGGTGGTTTACGTATTATAAAAGCTTTCAATGCCGAAAAAAAAATGTCGGCACGTTTCTATCACCAAGGAGACGAATTGCGAAATATGTCAAGTAAAATTGCTCGCCGCCAGCAATTGGCTCATCCCATGAGCGAGTTTTTAGGAACTACTACCATTGCCATCGTGTTGTGGTTTGGCGGTAGTCTGATACTAAACAATAGTACAGGTATTACAGCATCTAGCTTTATGTTTTACCTTGTGATGTTTTACAGCATCATCAATCCAGCCAAGGAGTTTTCGAAATCGGCATACGCCATTCAAAAGGGATTGGCATCGATGGAACGAATTGACAAAATACTAGCTGCCGAAAGTACAATTACAGATCCTGAAAACGCCGTGAAAATTACTTTTAATGATAAAATAGAATACAAAGGAATCTGGTTTAAATATCAAAACAACTGGATATTACAAGATGTAGACTTGGTAATACCAAAGGGTAAAACCATTGCACTGGTAGGGCAATCGGGATCGGGAAAGTCTACCATGGTTGATCTACTGCCTCGTTTTTATGACGTCAACCAAGGGCAGATCACGATTGACGGAACAGATATACGCAACACTAAGATTGTTGACCTACGATCGTTGATGGGAAATGTAAATCAAGAAGCCATCTTGTTCAACGATAGCTTTTTCAACAACATAGCTTTTGGCATAGAAAACGCTACATTAGAAGAGGTTATAGAGTCTGCTAAAATAGCAAATGCACATGATTTCATTGTCAGTACCGAGAATGGTTACGACACGAATATTGGCGACAGGGGAGGAAAACTATCAGGGGGGCAACGACAACGAGTTAGTATAGCCCGAGCGATTTTGAAAAACCCACAAATACTTATTTTGGACGAAGCCACTTCGGCTTTAGATACCGAGTCGGAACGTTTAGTACAAGAAGCCCTCGAAAATTTGATGCGTAATCGGACAACTATTGTTATTGCACATCGCTTATCAACCATAAAGAGTGCCGACGAAATATGTGTAATGCACGAGGGACGTATTGTGGAGCGTGGCAAACACGACGAACTGTTCGCCTTGAATGGTTTTTACCGAAAATTATCAGATATGCAACAATTCTGAGATATGAGCAAGGTGTGTGATGAGTCTCTTATTTCCAGAGCGGTTTACAAATATTATTGCAGCTATAAGATAGTTGGTGAATATATGAATAAAGGAGGTGTCGCTATTTTAAGAAGTGAATCTTGGTATAACCCTGAAAGTAAAGTCTTGCTTGATAATAACATTATCGAGCTTTCAAGATATCAATGTTAATAATAGTTTTGCTGACTTACCAACTATGTTTGTATATAAAATAAAAACTTATTATATGTCGGAAGTGGTGAGATTCTCTCTTGATCTAATGCAAACACTGATGCGGGAGTAACACGATGTGCATTTAAAGTTGATTCAAATAACTATCCTATTGCAAGAAAACTTTATGGCTCGAGTACTACAAATCACCATGATGTATATCACACTACTGTATTTGCTAATGCACTAGCATAATAGTGGATAGGGGTCAAAAATTAGGGTATAAGTCCATTATTATGAGCAACTAATAATATCTGTATATTTCTTATATATAATAATATAACTATGGTTGTTTGACTAATATAAGACCTCAATCTTATTGATCTTTCAACCACAGTATTGTGTTAAATTTTATAAAAAAACAAACTTCTGTTGCTGGGGAAATGAAAAGTAGTATATTTGCAGTTGAAACGCAAGTAATACAAAAAGGTTATCGGGTACTTGATGCTTAACTAGAAGCATTGAGGGTGTGTGCTTTATTTTACAAACAACTAAAGTCTTAAGGTTATTCATCTGATATAGTATTCATATATCATATCCACTAATTTATCATTTAAAATAAGCTATGAAAAGAAAATGTGTATTTCTTTTAATTTGTTGCTTTCTCTATGCAACAAATGTACTTTATTCGCAAGTTGGGATAAACACCACAAACCCGAATATCTTAACTGAACTAGAGATAGTAAACGCTACAGATCAACCACCAAAAGGCATCATGATTCCCCGAATGACTGAATTGGAGCGAAATTCAATTGATGTCTCGAACGCCACATTAGCCAATAGCCTTATGATTTATAACATAACCGAAGATTGTTATAATTTTTACTCCAAAAAGAAACTAGATTGGCAGAGTCTGTGTGGTACATTAGGTAAAGCAACTTACACTGTTGGAAACTGTGATCAAATTACCATTAATGGTACCTATAAAGACAAAATACCCCTTAACACGAATAACTATTTGAGTATTCCTGTAAGTGTTACAAAAACAGGCTCGTATACTATATCGGCTATTCCTTCAACTACTAACGGATACTATTTTAGTGTTTCTGGCGAGTTTGTGGCAACTGGAAATTATGAAATTAGAGTTCCAGGAATAGGTACACCTCTCGATTTTACACCCTCAGGAGGATCTGGCGATTTAATGAAGATATCATTCAACGAATCGGATATATCATGTACTAACACCCATGTAAAAGTTGAGGATTCCTCTATCAAACCTTTGTATACTATGAATACCTCTAGTATTGAGGTTAATGGACAATATGTTATTAACAAGCCTCTTGATCCAGCAACAAATACAATTACCTTGCTGATTGGTGTTGATCCAGAAGCGATAGGCTCATATTTTGAGATTACAACCAATAAAATTGATGGAATTCATTTTGAAGCTAATGGTTTATTAATTGAAAATTTACAGGTAGTAACACTGAATGGTTCTGGTACTCCAACTTCAGCAGGTGTTAAAGATTTTGTTTTGACTAGTAATAGTCAAAAAACGGCAGCTACATCTCAAACCGAAGTTATAGTTGCTTATACCAAAAAGAAAATACTTTCAATAGGCATCGATCCTGACACATATGGATACAACATAACTGGTTCATCGATGGCTGCTCGGATGCTTAAAGAAACTCATAACTTTGGTTTAACAAAATCGAGTATGATATGCATTGACCGCTTTGTTACTGGAGATAATTTAATAAGCATGATATCTTCTAATCCTGCATTTTTGAGAGAAAATTTACTCGGCACTAATCCTGTTGACATTCTGGTGGTAGGATTCGATTGGTATACTACAGACGAAGAAGCCATTATAGTGGCCGAATATGTAAACAAGGGAGGCGTTGTGATTTTGGCAAGTGATACCTATGGTGGTACACCTGCAAAGAAAATTTTACCCGCTATCTTTCCTGAGCTTACCCTTTCCATTACTAGTGTTGCAGGAGGTAGACCTGGTAGTATATTTAGAGTAGAGCAAGTGAATCATCCGATACTTAACGGTCCTTTTGGTGATGCCAGAGGACTTCAGTGGGGCGAAGACAATTCTACAACTTTAGCCGTATCAGGTTTTCCTATTAGTGATATCTATATGTTCTCGGATGATGAGGATATTAATAAAACAAATGCTTACCTTGGCTATCCTACGATGTTTGTACATAAAAAGAAGAACTTGTTTTACATTGGCGATGGTGGCTTTTGGTCCTCTGATACAGGTGTTACTGAAGGAGCAATAAGATGTCCGTTTAAGATTAATGCAGGGAATTACCCAATTCCAAGAAAAGCATATGGTGCCGAATCTAAGAATACTCTAGCTGTGTATAATGCTGTCATCTTTGCAAATGCATTGGCATGGGCTATAGATAGAGCACAAAGTTCAGGAATAAATCCATAATTTCTTTTATATTATAATATTCTAGTTTGTCATTCGGCAGAGAAAGTTAACTTTCTCTGCCGAATTTTTTGTATATATATATGCTTAGTAAGCCCTTACCAATAGCATTTTACAATATAACGTTTACAAACAAGACCTTATATGACCGAAAGCTTATAAAAAAAAACCAACCCTAACAGGTTGGTTTTGCGGTAATAAAGAAGTATTTGCGGAAGCGGGGGGATTCGAACCCCCGGTACAGTTACCCGTACGTCAGTTTAGCAAACTGGTGGTTTCAGCCACTCACCCACACTTCCTTTTACCCCTCATAACAGGGTGTAATGCGGTATTGCGATGCAAATATAGCTCTTTGTTTTAATTTATCAAGATAGACTATCATTTTTTTATGAAAAATTTTGTAATTTTGCGTTGTGTGAACCAATATTCTCTAAAAAATGACAAAGAACAAACGCAAAACTATTCTTATAACAACATTATCTATTCTAACTTTGATAGCAGGCGGATTATATATCTATATTCAATCCGTATTCTCTGTCAAATTCGATATTAAACAGACGGTTTATATCTATGTTAATGACACCAAAAACTACAATAATGTGCTGGCACAAATAGATACGGCAGCACATGTCGCAGACATTGAAAAGTTTAAGCAATTGGCTACCTATATGAAGTATCCAGATAATATGAAAACAGGACGTTATGCAATAACTCCTGATATGAATATCAGAGATGCCATAAGAGTGATGCAGACAGGTCAGCAAGACCCTGTAAAACTAAAGTTTAATAACATCAGAACCAAAGAAGACCTAGCTGTACGCATTGCCAGTCAACTAATGTTTTCTGAAGCCGATCTTTTGACTGCATTAAATGACTCGAACCGAATTGCAGCATACGGGTTTGACGATAAAACATTTGTATGCATATTTATCCCAAACACATACGATATATATTGGGATACATCGATAGACAGCTTTCTGAAACGGATGGATACGGAATACCAAAAATTTTGGACCGAAGACCGAACAAAAAAGGCTGCCAACATCTCCATCTCACCTGTGCAGGTCTCTGTTCTGGCCTCGATTGTTGAAGAAGAGTGTTATTTCTCAGACGAATATCCTATCGTTGCAGGTTTGTATTTGAATAGGCTCAAAAGAGGTCAATTGTTACAGGCTGATCCAACCGTTAAATTTGCTGTTGGAGACTTTTCGTTAAAACGTATTTTAAATAAACATTTAGCTGTAGAATCGCCCTACAATACCTACCTAAACCTAGGTTTGCCTCCAGGCCCTATTCGTTTGCCATCCATCAAAGGGATTGATGCGGTTTTGAACCCTGCTGCTCATGACTATTTGTACATGTGTGCAAAAGAAGATTTTTCGGGTCGACACAACTTTGCCGTTACTCACGGCGAGCATGAGCGTAATGCCAACAAATACAGAAGTGCTTTGAATGAACGAAAAATATTCTAATCGCTTTAGTACGCTTTTTTATCGCCTTTTAGTATCTGAAATATAGTTACAGCAATAATTTTGAGATCGAGAATAAATGACCAGTTTTCGATATACCAAACGTCTCGTTTTAGGCGACCCTCCATTTGCTCTATCGTCTTTGTCTCGCCTCTATAACCCGACATTTGAGCCCAACCAGTTATGCCTGGTTTGATGATATGCCGAATCATAAATTTGTCTATTAGTTTTGCATACAAATAGGTCTGCTTTAACATGTGTGGACGAGGTCCTACTACAGACATATTGCCGATAAGAACATTGAAAAATTGAGGCAGTTCGTCAATGCTTGTCCGACGCATAAATGCACCTACGAGTGTGATACGAGCATCGGATCGAGAGGCTATTTTCTCATCAGATTCCTCATTCAGCGTCATCGATCTAAATTTATAACACTTGAATGTCTTTCCTTGCAAACCAGTTCTATTTTGTGTGAAAAAGATAGAACCACGGGATGTGATTTTAATAAAAAATCCGAAGATGATAAATACAACAGGGAAAATAGTGAGTAGTATGACCGTCGAAAACAGAATATCAAATATACGCTTGATTACTCTATTATGTACAAGTTGTAAGGGTTCGGGACGTATGGCAATTACAGGTATAGATTGTAACAAACTTATTACTGGATTTCGGCGAATGTATTCATAAAATTCGGGTACAAGGAAAAACCGAATCATGTTTTTTTCTGCAAAATTTATAAGTTGTATTATGTCCGATTCCGAATCTCTAGGCAGTGTACAATAGATTTCGTCTACACTATTTTCGATACAAAACTTATTTACATCTACAATTGAACCTAAATGATGCAAAGGCGAGTGCCTTGGTGTCTGGGAATCACTAAAAGCACCTAATATTTTATAACCGTAATCGCCCGATTTTATTTCGTGGTATATAGCCGAAGCATGTTTACCATTGCCAATAATAACCACTCGCTTAGCGTTGTACCCTTTGCTTCGATATAACTTGATGAGGCTGCGTACAATCACATGCCATAAGACATACGTAAAATTGAGACTTATCCAATAAGACAACCAATCAGACCACCCGAAAATACTAATCTTGCATAATACAAAACTAACAGATAATAAAATGAAATAGAGAGAAATAAAAGAAAGGCTTTTTTGAATAATCTTATCTAAAAATATTATATTCGATAATATATCGACCTCTATTATGCGTATTGTAAAAAAGTATATCAAGTTGATTAACAAAAACACGAGCCTTATATTTTCGACCAATATCTTGATGTTAGACAATCCCCAATAAGGAAGGATATGATAGAGCAAAATCAAGGAAAGGTTGATAATTATCAAATTTACTAACCCTATTATCCATTTCAACGGATAGTTATATCCTATCTTTCGTGGCTCTGTATTCATGCTATGCTGATTACACCTTTTTCAGATTGTAAAGTCATCCGTATTATTTTTTTGATATTCTTTAGACAATAAATACATGATCCCTCCCGATAGGGCAACACTAACAACTACTGCCCATAGGGTATCTCCTGTGCCAAAGTCTTGAGCTTTTTGGTAAAAAGGGGTATCATGATAAAAATGAAAAATCAATACACTCATTAGGTTGTTAAACGCATGTACGACAACAGGTATCCATAAATTACCTGCCCATAAAAATATATACCCTAATACTGCTCCTAAAATAAGTCTCGGTACAAACCCATAGAACTGAAAATGTATAAAACTGAAGATAAAAGCAGCCACCCATACAGCCACATGCTGGTTTTTACAAATACGCTTAAATATTTGCTGCAATGAACCTCTAAAGAAAAACTCTTCAGTTACTCCTGCCATGACGGCTATCACAAATATATTGAGTAACAAGATACTCACCGATTGGGTAGTCAATAGTTTTTCAATTAGAGCCTGGGTAGAATTCTCCATCGCCCTCATCCACCTTTCAAATCCTGCCAACGATTCGGGAAAAGTCATCAAATTATTGTAATAACCCGTAAAACTAATAAGGGGCTGTATTGCTACAATGAGAATGATAGCGAGACCCAAAAATTTGAAATCGATCGCTTTGTCTATTTTAAGATAGCTCCATGGTTTTTCGTGAAACAAATAGGCACATAAACAGGCGGGTAAAAGAAACAGGCAGGTTGCTTGTACAATTTGCATAACACGCAGAAAGTCGATTGATTGCATCCTTTCCACAGATCCTCCACTTACCAGAAGTGTAAGTAGTGTGGCGATAATAATCCCTAAGACTGAAAAAAGGACAAGAAAAAATAGTTGAGACCAACTGCTCATCTTCAAAAATATGGGGCTGGACATATGCTTATTGGTTTATTAATTGGTTTATTCTTGATACACTAACACCTGTGCATTTTGTGGATTGAGTACAATATTTTTGCAACGAAGCAGGTTCTACTATAACTTGCATAGTCTTAGTTGAAGCATGGATAAAAGTAAGCACACCTGCATTGTGATAGGCGATGCCAACATGCGAATAGTCTAATCCAGATATAGCAGTAGCAAAGATTAGAATGTCGCCATTTTTTACTTTTTTCTCTATCTTGCTCAAATTTGTTTTAGGTATAAATGAATAACTTGCTCGTTGGTTTAGCGTTTGTTCTGCTTTTACAATCTCGTTTTGCATCAATCTATTGTCTTTTAAAGCGTTGTACGCATCGGGGTGTATAGACATGAAATTAATAGCCTTTGGGCTGTTTTTACCCCCTAACGATTTACTTTTATCAACCAGTACACCCTTCTGCTCATTGTCATAAACCCAATCGGTCATGTAATGCAAACGAGAAGTATACTTATCTATTTCCCCCCCTCGATAACGAATGAGTTGTAGTTGATCGCAGAAATTTGAAAATTCATAATTTCCCGATTTCAAAGTACGTGCTAGAGCAATACAGGTTTCGACAAATGTTGTACAGTCAAATGCTCGTAGATTCACCATCAACTGTTCAATGTTGTTATTATCAAGGGTAGACGCCACATAAGGTGTGTCTTTGAAGTGTAAAGCAGTTCTAATCAACAATTCATTAATGGGTAGGTTTGCCTGCGGTTTCAGTTCCGAAATACATTTTTCATACAGCAACACATCTTGGTGTGTATATACAACTTGTGCTTGTGTACTGCATATTGTAACTGCAACGAAAAGTAAAAATAATATTTGTCTCATGTATAATTAGCTTAGTCCTTCTATTTGTCCATCAATAAAGTCAATCCGATTGGCTTGCGGATCTTTAGGTAATCCAGGCATACGCATAATAGGACCTGCTACTGCAACAATAAATTCGGCACCATTATTTATTATGATGTCATTGATTGTGAATTTGAAGCCTTGTAACACGCCATATGCTTTGGGATCGTCTGAAAACGAATATTGAGTTTTTGCAATACAAATGGGGTATTTTTCTGCCTCTGTATGCACAATTAAACGAAGCATTTTAGTTGCCTTTTCGCTAAACTCAACTGAGGTTGCACCATATACTTGTTGGGCTACCTTTGTTATTTTAGTTTCTATCGATTCGTTATCTTGGTAAGTGAATTTTATGGGAGCTGATGGTTTGTTGGCAATTGTATCTACTACTAATTGAGCTAACTCGGTAGCACCTCTTCCTCCTTCCGAAAAAGCCGTATTAATGGCAAAGCCTACATTTTTTTGATCGCAATAAGCTTTAATTAAAGCGATCTCGGCATCGGTATCAGATGCGTATTTATTGAATGCTACAACAACTGTTTGCCCAAAAGCTTGCAGATTATCGATATGCTTGTCTAAATTCTGTATCCCTTTAGACAATCCGTCCGTGTTTTCGTTCTTTATATCTTCCAGAGCCACACCTCCGTGCATCTTAAGACCTTGATTGGTTGCTACAATCACCGTAAGCTTTGGGGTTAATCCCGATTTCCGACATTTGATATTAAAAAACTTCTCTGCACCTAGGTCAGCACCAAACCCAGCCTCGGTTACTACATAATCTGCATGCGACATTGCCATTTTGGTAGCTATAATGGAATTGCATCCATGTGCAATATTGGCAAAAGGCCCTCCATGAACAATGGCAGGGTTATGCTCGGTCGTTTGCACCAGATTGGGGTGTATCGCATCTTTTAACAATACAACGACAGAGCCTACTATGCCCAAGTCTTTTACATAAAAAGGCGTATTGTCGTACCTATAACCAAGTATTATTTTTTCGATTCGTCTCCGCAAATCATCCACATTTTTCGACAGGCACAATATTGCCATTATCTCCGATGCAGGTGTAATATCAAAACCACTCTCGGTAGGTATTCCGTTCGATGAACCATTTAGCCCAGTTACGATATAGCGTAAGCTTCGGTCATTCACATCCAAAACCCGTTTCCAACGTATTTCTTTGAGACCCTTACCTGAAACTTTGTTTTGATGTAGATGATTGTCAAGTAGTGCCGTAATCATATTATGAGCAGAAGTAATGGCATGGAAATCGCCCGTAAAGTGCAGATTGATGTCTTCCATCGGTAGTATTTGTGCATATCCGCCACCAGCAGCCCCACCTTTCATGCCAAAGCACGGACCGAGTGATGGTTCACGCAAGGCAACAACGGCATTTTTACCCAGTTTGTTTAGTCCTAAAGTAAGCCCTATTGATACGGTTGTTTTCCCTATACCAGCTTTGGTTGGCGTAATAGCAGTAACTAATATTAAATTGCTTTGGGATACCTTCTCTTCATCAATCAATGATGCCGGCACTTTTGCCATATATTTGCCATAGCAATGCACATGGTCGTCTGCAATGCCTATTTTAGCAGCAATCTCATGTATTCTATCTAGTTTTACCTCTCTAGCTATTTCTATATCGGTTTTCATACGTAGGTTATCTTTTCTCCAATATTATTTTCCTTTTTACAAAGATAAGTAAACTTTTATGATCTTATACGCTAAAGGACACAGTTCAAATGTGTATTTTTGCAACTCTTTTTAAGATGTTATGCAAAGAATATACTACACATTACTCTCTGTTTTTATATCAAGTTTGTTTGTTACTCAATTATCGGCTCTCACCAATCATCCCGCAACCGAGATACGAGCTGTTTGGTTAACAACCAATTGGAATCTGGACTGGCCTAGGGCAGGGCTTGACGCCGAAAGCCAGAAACGAGAACTACGCCAGTTGTTAGATCAATTAAAGCAAGCCAATTTTAATACCATTCTTTTCCAGGCACGGGTAAGAGGCGATGTTTTCTATAAATCGAGGATAGAACCCATGAGCCTATTCTTCAACAAGAACACGGGGTATAGATCGACCGAAACATATGATCCACTCGCTTTTGTTATCGAAGAGTGTCATAAACGGGGCATGGAATGTCATGCTTGGCTAGTAACCTTTCCGGTAGGTTCTCAAAAACAAGTCAAAGGGCAAGGATCTACATCTGTAGTAGCTAAAAACCCGCATTTGAGCAAGTTGCATATGGGTGAGTGGTATCTTGACCCTGGGCATCCTGAGGTGAAAAAATACATCTTGGATGTAGTAAAAGAAGTGGTACAAAATTATGATGTCGATGGTATTCATTTCGATTATATACGCTATCCCGAGTCGGCTGTTAAATTTCCAGATAGCGATACCCATCGCAAGCATGGTAAAGGCAAATCGTTAAACAATTGGAGGCTAGATAATATCACTCAATTGGTTAGTGCTGTTTATGACCAGATAAAAATGATAAAACCATGGGTGCAGGTGAGTTGCAGTCCATTAGGTAGATACCGAAATCTTGACCCAATGCGAGGAAAATGGACTGCTTACGAGAGTGTGCATCAAGATGCTGGTAAATGGATGCAATTGGGCAAGATGGATGCTATTTATCCTATGCTTTATTATAAAGAGGACGATTTTGGTGATTATGTAGACGATTGGATTAAGGTGAGTAATGGTCGTTTTGTAGTTCCTGGCTTAGGAGCCTATCGCTTACTACCTTCGGAGGGCAACTGGTCGTCTGGTGATATTAAAAATCAACTGATGCACATCGAAAAAAGTAAAGCGGTTGGAGCTGCTTTTTATCGAACACGCAATGTGTTGGACAACCCTAAAGGGGTGTTGGATATGTTAAAAAATGATTTTTACACATACCCCGCCAAATTGCCTGCCATGACTTGGCTTGATAATACACCTCCATCTTGTCCTATAAACATGCAAGTGTATAGAAACGACAAAGGAACGATTTGCATCGAATGGGAAAAAGTGAATGAAACTGAAAATTTAACATATACAGTCTATCAATCTTCGGAAGAAACACCTGATCTTGAGAATCCTAAAAATATTATAATGACAGGTATTAGGGGTAACAAATTGTATGTGAACACAAGCCCTTCGGAGCAAGGTGTCTATTTCTCAGTAACGGCATCTGACCGCTTCCATAACGAAAGCGTTGCTTGCTTTCCTGTTTATTTTATTTTATCAGAAGTGTTAGAAAAATAATATATTTTAGGTTAAATTTAAGGAAAAATAGTTATATTGCACCCGAATTGCGTTCTTAAATAAATAATTTTTTATTTATTTAAGATATCATACACCTTAATATCAAACACTTTGGATGAATTATTTTAAGATAATACACAACTTAAACAACTGAGTACAAATGAAAAATTTAAACGTCAACTAACAAACTAAAACTTATGAGAAAAAAATTATTGATTATTCTATCTGTTGTGGCAACAACAATGACGTATGCACAAGACCAAACAATAAATGGCAATCTCTACTTGGCATTCCCTACAACAGGAAGTTTACGTCTTGGGCGGATAGGTGATCCAGGTAACACCAATGTTCCTCTAGGAGCTAAAACAGGACAATATAATATTGATTTTAGTGGATATAGAGATATCGTTCCAGATCAGATAGGTGCAAGGATATCGGCCATTAGATTTAATGCATTTGAACCCAATAAAGCTTATATCCAACAAACAGGTCTTGCTTTTTACACAAACGGATCAGGTTGGGAATCTGGCACAAACGTTTTAAAAGAACGATTACGCATAACACCTAATGGGAACATTGGTATTGGCACAGAAAACCCTAAGGCTGTGTTAGATGTTGCACTTAATTCAGAAAACACATTAAAGACAGTATTGGCAAGACTACCAGAAGGCGAAAGCACAGGTGAGGGTACTTACCTTGGTGCTAAGTCATATTATACACAAGTCATACCAGCTTCGAACATCGAAGGTAAAGTTAAATTATTTAGCTTAGAGCATAAGTTTTATGGACAATTGAATAATAGCATAAATTTTTACAGGGGAGGAGGATCTACTGGAGGATATATGGGATTTGGAGTTGATGATGGTTTTGAAGTATGTAGACTCTCAAGAGCAGGTATGGAAGTTGCAGGCACTGTCCGTGCAAAGGAGGTGAAAGTAGAAGCAACAGGTTGGGCTGATTATGTATTTGATGCAGATTACAAACTACCCAAACTAGAAGAAGTTGAGGCACATATCAAAGAACACAAGCATCTACCCGAAATTCCATCGCAAGCACAAGTACAAGAGAATGGCGTAGATCTCTTACAGATGCAAGTAAAACTTTTACAAAAAATAGAAGAACTAACTTTATACTCTATTGAACAAAACAAACGTATTGCCGATTTAGAGAAAAAGCTATCTAACAACTGAAAAAATACAATTCTATGAAAATAAAAAATTTCGCATATATACTACTGTCTATGTGTAGTATTGCTACATATGCACAAAAAATACAAGGAGTGCTAGAATTAAGCCAAACCTACAACATAAGTTCGGGTGCAGACGTAGTAGCAGGAAGCGTAATCAGGCTACTCCCTGGCTTTTCGTATAAAGCTGAACCCAATAAAAACCTTCGCCTTCGTATAGCAACACGAGATGAATTAGCCCCACGTACTGTAAAACTAGAATATGTTGAAAACAATGGTGCAAACATTGAAGACGAATATACAGGTGTAAGAGTAGGGGAATATTACTGGATGAACAGGAACTTTATGAGAACTTATGATGCAAGCACTAATTTACCCGATATAACGAAAGCCCAAATTGACCGATTACATCAAGTATATAATATGTACGAGTTCAACACCTGTAACAATGATAGACCTGATTATTGGAGTCAAAATGGAGGAGTTAAGCTTGCCGAAATAAATAGTTATTTTGGTCAATATATATCTAGACATCAAGCCGTTGATAAAATGCCTGAAGTTGGTAAACTTACAGAAAACAATAGCTTAAACAATCCTACCACAGCCAAATGGGATTTGCCTGACTATGTGGCAATGCAACAGTTGATCGCCATGTGTGGATATGGCACACCACCTGAATTTTCTCAATATGCAGGCTACAAATACGATCCTGCCAAGGTACACTCACAACCATCCTTCGTTATCAATAAACACTTTACTGGGGGGCAATCCTTTGGGTCTTTCTATCAAAGTATACAAAAAGTGTACTATGCCACTAATGGGCATAACCCAGCTAATAATAATAAATATGGCTTAA
The DNA here is from genome assembly GCA_039799165.1 of Bacteroidota bacterium. GTDB lineage: Bacteria > Bacteroidota > Bacteroidia > Bacteroidales > Dysgonomonadaceae > Dysgonomonas_A. The sequence continues at coordinate 17,738 of JBDLTH010000097.1, read as the reverse complement.
ATATGGTTCCAGCTGGAGTACGTCCTCACGCAACTTCGCCACTCAAGACAGAAAACTGTCAAAAAGAGCCGCATCCATTTATTGCAAACAGAGGAGACTTAAATGGTTTTGAGCAAAGTTATCAACTAAGGCTTAAAGACAACAGAGGTATAAAGTTATCAGTAGATGATATTGTACAAATAAAACACAACGAAGAAGCTCAACTTGAATATCAGCCAGTACGTTGGTGTAGAGCTTTAACCGATGAAGAACTAGGCTATAAATTGTACATCAATCAACCTACTTTTACCAATTCTTATGGATCTTTAGTTGATTTAAATAACAAAATAGCAGCAGGTCAAAGTGTAGTTATTATAAAATTAAATCTGTCAGAAAAAGCACCTTCTGGTTATATCGAATTGCCTAAAGGGTATTTAAGAGGTTTCTATGTACAATTCTTCATTGAAGAACCTAACCCAACCAAAACGTTAGCAGAAATTCTAAAAATAGCCAAAGAAAATCCGCATATCTGGGCAAGCTTGCGCTCTGCAACTGTCTCTGCAGCTAGTATTGATGGTGAACTTGAAACATCAACAGTTAGCGTTTACCCTAACCCACTAACCGATGTATTGAATATTGTAGGCGATAACATCCAGAAAGTAGAACTATATGATCTGACAGGTCGCTTAGTAAAACAAGTAGAAAAAGCCAATAGCCTATCCGTAGCAGAGCTAAAAGGAGGAATGTATATCGTAAAAGTAAGCACAGCTAGCGGTGTAACAAATCACAAAGTCATCAAAAAATAAGTTTATTTATTTCTTTCTAAAAAAGGAAACGAGATTGACTAGTTTATTAGTCAATCTCGTTTCCTTTTTTAGAGAAGTGTGTTCATCATTCTATATTCTCAATTCGTTTTATACCTTTGTGTATCTAAATAAAAACAAACTATGTCAACTTATACTGAAGACAACCGTAAAGTTACCACCTCTCGCCTACTAGAAATGAAACAGCGTGGAGAGAAAATTTCGATGCTTACATCGTACGACTATTCCATGGCTATGATTGTAGATCAGGCAGGTACAGATGTTATATTGGTTGGTGATTCAGCCTCTAATGTAATGGCTGGCAATCAGACTACACTGCCCATGACCCTAGACGAGATGATATACCATGGCAAGGCTGTTGTAAAAGGTGTCAGAAGAGCTTTAGTAGTTGTAGACATGCCCTTTGGCACCTGCTCGGGCAGTCCGATACAATCGCTCGAAGCGGCTATTCGGATTATGAAAGAAACGGGAGCAGATGCCCTCAAAATAGAAGGAGGCAAAGAGATAGTAGCTGATATAAAAAAGATAATAGATGCAGGTATTCCTGTGATGGGACATTTGGGGCTAATGCCACAATCGATCAACAAATACGGTACATATGCTGTACGTGCCAAAGATGACACTGAAGCAAATAAACTGAAAGACGATGCTCGCCTTTTGCAAGAAATAGGTTGTTTTGGCATTGTGTTAGAAAAAATACCAGCCAGACTAGCCGAACAGCTATCGTGCGAGTTAGTAATACCCACCATAGGTATTGGTGCAGGTGTAGGCACAGATGGGCAGGTATTGGTAATACACGACATGTTGGGAATCAACAAAGATTTTTCGCCCAAATTTTTGCGTCGTTACGCCGACTTACATACTATTATGTCAGCATCTATAAAGTCGTACAACCAAGACGTTAAATCGAAAGATTTTCCGAATAATAACGAAAGTTATTAAATAAAAATGTTGACCCAATAGATGAAAGTTTGCATAGCCGAAAAGCCCAGCGTAGCAAGAGAGATAGCCTATGTATTAGGTGCAAATACCAAAAAAGAGGGGTATTTCGAGGGCAATGGTTATCAAGTAACGTGGACTTTCGGACACTTTTGTACTCTAAAAGAGCCTCACGAATACACACCGCAATGGAAACGCTGGTCGTTAGATCTTTTGCCTATGATCCCTCCGCGCTTTGGCATCAAGTTACTTGACAATGCAGGTGTAGTTAAACAATTCTCGATAATAGAGACACTCATCGCTAAGGCAAACGAAGTCATTAACTGTGGTGATGCTGGACAGGAAGGGGAGTTGATACAGCGTTGGGTGATGCAAAAAGCACAATGTAAATGTCCTGTAAAACGATTGTGGATATCGTCTCTTACCGAAGATGCCATTCGTACAGGTTTCCAAAAACTAAGAGATCAGAAAGAATTTGACAAACTATACGAAGCTGGTTTATCCCGAGCCATTGGCGATTGGCTGCTAGGAATGAATGCAACACGTTTGTATACCGTAAAATATGGGCAAAACAAATCCGTTTTATCCATTGGGCGTGTGCAGACTCCTACGCTAGCACTCATTGTTAATAGGCAGTTAGAAATAGAAAATTTTAAACCCGAAGCTTATTGGGAGCTAAAGACGATATATCGTCAAACTTCCTTCTCTGCTACCAAAGGGCGTTTTTCGACCCAAGAAGAAGGTGATAAATTTCTAGCAGAAATACAAGGTTCGCAATTTGAGGTTACAGATGTTACCGTAAAAAAGGGAGAAGAACTACCTCCACGTTTATTTGATTTAACGTCTTTACAGGTTGAATGCAACAAGAAGTTTGGCTATTCAGCTGACGATACATTAAAAACGATCCAGTCGCTTTACGAGAAAAAATTAACCACTTATCCGCGTGTCGATACCACTTTTTTGAGTGATGATATCTTCCCCAAAGTACCCAATACACTCAAGGGGCTAGCAGGATACGAGGAGTTGGTAAAACCAATTTTAGAAAATAAGATTAAAAAGTCGAAAAAAGTATTTGACAATTCCAAAGTTACCGATCACCATGCCATTATTCCTACAGGAGTAAGGGCAAATGCGATCTCGGACAACGAGCGTAAAGTATACGATTTGGTAACACGTCGATTTATAGCCGTATTTTACCCGAATTGTCAAATTTCTACAACCACCGTGCTTGGGGAAGCTGCTTGTGTCGAATTTAAAACAACAGGTAAACAAATATTGAATGCTGGGTGGCGAGTAGTTTTCGAAAAACAGACTGTAAATATTGCTGTAGATGATGCCGATAGCAGTGAGAAAGACGATGAGAATATTTTGCCCCACTTTAAGAAAGGTGAGCAAGGCGAGCATCATCCGTCTTTGACCGAGAAATGGACTACACCTCCTAAATACTATACCGAGGCTACACTGCTTAGGGCTATGGAAACAGCTGGTAAATTTGTGGATGATGACGAATTGAGAGATGCTCTTAAAGAAAACGGTATTGGTCGTCCATCTACACGTGCAGCAGTTATAGAGACTCTCTTTAAACGAAATTATATTCGGAAAGAAAAAAAAAACCTGTACGCAACACTTACGGGTGTCCAACTGATACAGACGATCAAGGAAGAATTGTTGAAGTCTGCTGAGTTGACTGGCATGTGGGAAAAAAAACTTAGACAAATAGAACGAAGTGAGTATGAGCCTCGTGTTTTTATTGACGAGCTGAAACAAATGCTTACACAGATAGTAACAAATGTGTGTAACGATTGGGGCAATCGGATCACGATAGAAAAGGCTACGAAAGAAGATAAGAAAGCGGAGAAGCCAAAGAAAAAAGCGGCTACGGAAAAGAAGCCGAGGCAAGCTAAAGTAAGTGCTGAAACTCTAAAAAAATTACAATGTCCACACTGTAAAAAAGGGACAGTATTGAAAGGAAAATCTGCCTTTGGATGCTCCGAGTGGAAGGCTGGGTGTAGTTTTCGTTTGACTTTTGATGGCAAGGTCGAAAACATGACCAATGATGAATTGCATCTCTATTTAAAAAATCTTTAAGAGAGGCTGAAACAACATTGCTGTTACAGCCATTTCTTTTTTCGGAAGTAAATCAAAATAGCCGCCGAAGAAGCCACCATAAGGGCAATAGCCAAAAGGTATCCGTATTCAAAATGAAGTTCGGGCATAATATCGAAGTTCATTCCATAAATACTAGCTATAAGTGTCGGAGGCATAAAGATAACCGAAATAATGGTAAACATCTTGATGATTTTATTTTGCTCAATATTTACAAAACCCAAGAATGTATCTTGCAAGTAGTCAAGACGATCAAAACTAAAACGAACATGTTCGAGCAACGAGTTAATGTCTTTTACGATGATGGTAAGTTTGGCATGCAACTCGTGCGGAATAAGCTCACTTTTGAGCATACTTGAGACAGCACGTTGTTTTTCTATAATGTTTTCACGCAACAACATTGTCTTCTCTTGAAGGTCTTTAATCTCCATCAAGAGTTCCTCATCCGCCTCTTCCATGGTCAGCGTATTACTGAGGGTGGTAATCTTCTGCGTCATTTCTTCGATCATATCGGCATCTACCTCAACCCGAGTTTCGAGTAAACCTACAAACACATGATAACCACTAGGATAGTTGCGCGGATTTGCCGAAATCTTTTTTACAGTTTCTTGAAACGAAGTCAAATCCTCATCACGCACAGTAATCAATATCTTATTTTTGAGGATGAATGAGACTAGTTCTCTTTCGAAATTTGGTCGTAAAAAGTTCAGATTAACAACGAGGGAGTCAACCGTCTCGATATATCGAGACGACATCTCAATTTCGATCATTTCCTCTTCTTCTTGAATGTAAATTTTTAGATAATCTTCTAATTCACTTTCAATTTCCTCATCCACATCATTTAAGTCAATCCATAAAAAACTTTTGATAGTAGTTGTTTTCAAAAATTCGATACTACGACTGATGCGAATGACATTATCTTTATGATAAAACAGTCTTACTTCCGACATTGGCTTTCTGTTTTATTTTCGTTTATTTATTCATTTCGTCTGATCCCTGCATGTTCTGCACCTTGTGGCATATGTTGTTGTGTAATCTTTGTCAAATACACAAACTCTTCAACAGATAACTGCTCGGGGCGTTTATCAAAAATAGGATCACTATATATTTCATTGGCTTTACCTAACATGGGCTTCATCGAATTACGTAAGGTCTTGCGACGTTGATTAAAAGACGTTTTAATAACAGTCTTAAACAACTTCTCGTCGCACCCCAATTGCTTCCGATCGTTACGAACCAGTTTGATTACTGCTGATTTCACTTTGGGTGGTGGGTCAAAAACAGTTTCGCTTACGGTAAACAAATACTCAATATCGTACCATGCTTGCAGCAACACACTCAATATGCCATACGCTTTTTTGCCTGGTTTAGAAGCAATACGCTCGGCTACTTCTTTTTGTAACATACCTGAACAACAAGGCACTTGCTCCTTGTACTCCAACACTTTGAAGAATATCTGCGACGATATATTGTACGGATAATTACCTATAACACAGAATTGATTGGGATAAATAGCACTTAGATTCAGTTGCAAAAAATCGCCCTCTACAATATGCCCTTTTAGGGCAGGATAGTGCTCATTGAGGTAGGGTATCGACTCTCTGTCAATCTCCACCACTGTAAGGTCTCTATTTTTCTCGATCAGATATTGGGTCAACACACCCATACCTGGCCCTACCTCGATAATGGGTACAGAGGGAAAATCGTCAAGGGTATCAGCAATTTGTTTTGCGATATCAAGATCTTTCAAAAAATGCTGTCCTAAAAATTTCTTCGCCTTTACCTCGCCCATCTATCAGTTATAATAAAATAAATTATCTTTGCAATTCACAAAGTTAGTGATTTTATTATTGAGTATTTTCAATATGTAGATTCATTTCTTCTAATTAACTTGATTATACATGAGTACAGAACAAACAGAAGAGGTTATCAAAAAAGGATCTCCCCTAACAAAAATAGTGAAGACAATTGTTCCATTTGTATTTGGGCTACTGATTCTTTGGATGTTATATCGAAAAACCGATTTTGCCGAAATGTGGGCAACCATCAAAGATGCCAATTTTGCAATTCTTTTGTTTTCTCTTATCTTTGGCTTATTAGGCAATATTATTCGAGGTTTACGATGGAAATTATTAATCGAACCCCTCGGATATAACCCCAATACGTTGAACCTTGTGTATGCCGTTTTGGGTAACTATGCGGTAAATCTTATTTTTCCTCGTGCTGGCGAAGTTTGGCGTTGTGGTGTGATTGCAAAAAAAGAAAAAATACCTTTTGTTCGGCTAATCGGAACCTTGCTTCTCGATCGAGTGTTTGATACCATCATGGTTATACTAATCACACTAGCTGCGTGTTGTTTCAATTTAGATTTCTTTTTGAGCTACATACAAAACAATGAAGCCTTGAGCCAGATGGTTCACAATATACTGTACTCAAAATGGATGTACATCTCGTTGGGCATTTTAATGCTAGGTTTCTTTCTGGTATTTTCTGTTTTTAAGAATACTACTCCCATAATCAAAACAAAAAAATTCTTCAAAGAACTAGGTGCCGACATGAAAAGTGTGTGGCAAATGAAGAAGAAACAACGATTCCTTGTTTATACTGTAAGTATCTGGGCTTGCTATTTCTTGTATTTTTATATCACCTTTTTTGCCTTCGATTTCACAAAGGAACTAGGCTTTACAGCTGGTCTGATTGCATTTGCTATCAGCAGTTTGAGTATGGCAATACCAACCAATGGCGGGATGGGCGTATGGCATGCCGCCGTAGTGGTATCACTAGGCTTGTATGGTGTAACTAAACCTTCTGCCGAGGCCTTTGCCTTTGGTGTATTCGCCATTCAAAACTTCTGGATTGTATTGTATGGCGTATTCGGATTTGTAGCTATCAGCCTAAGAAAAAAATAACACAGATATGAAACAATTTATCTTTGTGTCTCTTCTTTTGATATTAGTAGGGGGGTGCAACAACTCTGATAACAAAGTATTATCAGCAGAAAATCAGGCTATGCCTGATACAACATCAATTCAATTGGTGCTTGAATATACTGATCGCAAGGGAGTAGTACATATCGGAGAAGATTTTTATCTTTCGGCTATTGATTCAGCTACAGAGTCAACCTACGATTTTGAGAAATATAAGCTAAAGTCATTCTCTCGCACGCAAGGCGAAAGGGTTTTCTACACCTATTACATATTGAAAGAATTCAAGTTGTCAGATTCATTTACTACCCTTTTGATTGCAGAATACTCCGAAAATGAATCGGCTGCATGGCTTGTTAATTATACTGATAACTATGAACTTATAGCTGCACATGAAGTGTTTTACGAAAATGCCGAAGGATTTATGAGTATCAACACGCAACTAGATACAAGTAACGCAACATTGAAAGTTCTGAACCATAATATATATACTGATCCTGAAAATACAATAAGTAGTTTCAATATTTTGCCAAGTGGCAAGATTGAACAACAATAAACCATTTTTATATCCAAAAATATGTCTAAAGAAATATTGAATTTAAAACCAGAAAATGTTTGGAAACATTTTTATGCGTTGACCCAGATACCTCGTCCTACTGAGCATACCAAAGCCACTGAACAATATATTGTCAATTTTGCAAAGGCTCTGAATTTGGATGTCAAACAAGACAAAGTGGGGAATGTACTGGTTACTAAGCCTGCTTCGGTAGGTATGGAAAATGCTCCAACGGTGATATTACAATCGCACTTGGATATGGTGCCTCAAAAAAACGGGAACGTAAATCACGACTTCCTAAAAGATGCTATTGATGCTTATATAGATGGCAACAAAGTAAAGGCCCGATCTACAACCTTAGGTGCCGACAATGGCATCGGGGTGGCGGCTATTTTGGCATTGCTCGAAGATAACAGTTTGCAACACGGTAAAATAGAGGGCTTCTTCACTATTGACGAAGAAGATGGCATGATAGGAGCGTTTGGTCTAGAAGCAGGATTTTTGACAGGAAGTATCTTGTTGAATCTTGATACGGAAGAGGAAGGCGAATTGTGTATTGGCTGTGCTGGAGGTATTGACCAAAACATTACTTGGCAATATAAAGAAGCAGATGTACCCGAAGGTGATGTAGCTGTAAAAATTAGTCTTACAGGCTTAAAAGGGGGACACTCTGGTTGCGAAATACATCTGGGAAGAGGCAATGCCAATAAAATGATATTTCGTTTGCTGAAAGAAGCCGTAAGCTCGCTTGAGCTGCGTTTAGCATCTGTAGATGGGGGCTCGTTACGTAATGCAATACCTCGTGAGGCTTTTGCAATAGTAACATTGCCTGCCGAAAACGAAAGTGGTTTATTTGAATTGGTAGACGAATATGCTGCAATATACAAACAAGAGTATCGAGGTATAGAAGATACACTTGTACTCAAAGCCGAAAAAGCAGCATTACCCAACACATTGATACCAGAAGAAATTCAAGACAATGTAATCAATGCTATTGAAGCATGCCCAAACGGAGTAATGAGTATGTTGAATGATTTCCCAAGCATTGTGGAAACATCAACGAACATAGCCTCGGTAAAATCGACAGGTGAAAAGCTTGAGATCAAATTTCTGACACGTAGCTCATCCGACACACGCATACATGCTCTAGACTCAAGCATCCACAGCCTGTTTTCTCTGGCTGGAGCGAAGGTCGAGTCTGCTGGCGAATACCCTGGATGGCAACCCAATGCCAATTCGAAAACATTGCAGATTATGGAAGGTGTATTTAAAAGATTTTTTAGCAAAGAACCTATTGTGCAAGTGGTACATGCGGGGCTAGAGTGCGGTATTATTCTAGGCAGTACACCTCATTTAGACATTGTTTCGTTTGGTCCTACTATCATGAATCCTCATTCGCCTGACGAGTATGTGGAGATAGATACTGTTGAACGATTCTACTCGTATTTGACAGCAATACTCGTTGAACTACGATAAATGGCATTTAATAAGACTGTAGTTTTGTGAATAGTATAGAGGACTCTGGATTTCTTTGTTAAGATGCTCAACTACTAGATTGAAGTTTTTATTATATGCTTAAGTAATTGTTTAAATTTGTTTGTGAAATTTTGTTAAGCGTAATTTTAATCTTTGCCTATTGTATCATTTTCTTGGGTATGAGTATGATATTCAAACCCTTCACAAAATCTCCTGTAGGCTCAATCAAAGAAAAGGTTCTTTCCACAATCCATCTTTGTGGCAGGGTTTTGAACATGTGTGCTTGTTTTCTTATCTCAATTTGCATACTCATCGAAATGAAGATTTGACCTTGTCTATCAAAGTGCAATCTCAATAACGTTTTCTTTAAAACTTAAACAGTTACTAAAATATAGTTGATTAGCAATAAAAAAAGAAAGGTTGTCATCCCGACAACCCAATCTTCATTATTAACCTTAAATCTAATACTATGAAAAACACAGTACAAATGTAGTTGTTTCTAACCCTTCTTACAAGAACTTATTATTTTTTTGTTTTTTATTAAAGCAATTTAATGTTTAATGTACTATTGACGCATACTGGTTTGCATCAATAATATCCAACAAAACACTATATATCAATTAGCTAGATAGAAAATGGAACTTTTAAAAAATTTAAAAAACTAATTGTTTATTAAAGATAGAAGTTATTTATCAGTTTTATTATGAAAGTAGAACTCATATTCTTTGCATGCTTATAGAATTAGATCGCTAACCTTGGGCACTTAGAAACCACGTTGCCGCATCGCTTCAAACGTTATAACGGCAGTAGATACCGAAACATTCAATGAATCTATTTTACCCCTCATGGGTATTTTTATTCTGCTATCGGCATTATCTAGCCAAAAATTGGTTAGCCCATCGGCTTCGGTTCCCATTACAACTGCAGTAGGTATTTTATAATCGACCTCGTGATACCATTGCGATGCCCGTAATTCTGCTGCATGCGATCGGATATTGTGTGTTTTGAGCCAAGCCAAGGCTTCGTCTGATGAGCATATGGCTACTGGAACGGTAAAAATACATCCTACACTCGATCGGATTGTGTTGGGGTTATAGACATCGGTAAGCGGATCGCAAATAATTACGGCATGAGCTTGTCCTGCATCGGCTGTACGCAGAATAGCTCCTAGATTGCCTGGTTTTTCAATGGCTTCTAAAATAATGATAAACGGATTTTGAGGTAGATTAAGATCCGAAAGTTGATGCGATTTTGTATTTAGGATAGCTAATAAACCATCCGAGCCTTCACGATAGGCTATTTTTTCGAAAACCTGCTCTGATACTTCGTATTGCAAATGACTAGGGATGGAGCTGAGTACTTGAGGATAATCACTTTTGGCAAATAATTGGGGACAAATAAATACGGAATCAACCGTATAATTGGCTGCTAAAGCCAGCGAAAGCTCCCTAGCTCCTTCTACAACAAATAAGTGCTGCATCTTACGTTCTCTAGACTTAGCCAATTTGCTGATGTTTTTTACTCTTGTGTTTTGAAGACTTACTATCCGTTCCATATTTCACCTCAGTTTAAGCACAAAGGAATATAAATTTATACGATTATAAAAATGATCTACTAAAAAGCGTCTGCCGATAATCGGCAGACGCTTTTTAGTTATATGGTAAATCGTTGATTTTTAGAAAAAGTATTTGATACCAAATACGGCTTGCCAACGTGAAATACTACTGTTTAAATCTTTAAACGTATTTGTTAGCGTTTTGTCTTGATTGCTTTCGTCTTTAGTATACGGCATTGTAAAACCAGGCGTATAGTCATTTTTCTCACTTGGTAATTGGCTTACACTCAAGAATTGATATTGAGGTGAGAAGCTGCTTCCATATACCGTAGTTTGTTGTACACCCCAGTCTTTATTCAACAAGTTTAAGAAATTGCTAATATTGAAGCTAAATCTTAGTGTATGAACTTGACCATTCTTGAGTGGGAATCTTATATCGTGCGATATATTTACATCCAACTGGTGTGCATAAGGCGATGTTGCTCCATTTCGTTCAGCATATCCCCCTCTGTTTTTATTTAAGTATTTATCTTGGCTGATAAATGCATCTATTTCGTCCCATATCTGATCGGCAGTTCTCTTATCGCCCTTTGCTGGTACAATGTTTATATCATTTCTGTCTCTAGGAATATACATCAAGTCATTCATATTCTGACCATCGCCATTTACATCGCCCGAGTAAGTGTATGAATAACGAAAAGGTTGATATATTTGATAGACAGCACCTAGCGATGTTGACGAATTTTTACTCCAATCAGCAGTATATGCAGCCTGCATTAAGAAACGACGATCAAAAGACCCTCCTGAATAACTAACTTCTTCGGCATTAGGATTGATCGCTGGGCGGTATTTCCATGCGGATGAAGCTACTGCGGACGATCCGTCTGTAACGCCTTTCGCCTGCCCAAAGCTGAATGAGCCATTTAGGTAAAGACCCTTGAATATACCTATATCGAATGTTTTTTGAAGTTGTAAAGAACTATATATCGAATGCCCTTTGCTTGTATTCTTCATAAAAATGACATCAGTAGTTCTATTTGTAATATACTGATTATCTCTCACATTGGTAGGATTAAAATGAGGGCGTAGTGCTTGACCTCCTTCTTTTACATAACCCACAGGCTCTTGTAGACCAATGTTTGAATGATAAATAGCATTCACATCTTTGTTATACAATAGTTCTGCTGTTGCTACCCATCCGTCACCAAACTTATAATCAAGGGCAAAGTTCGATTTCCACAATTGCGGATATTTGAAGTCAGGTTCAGATACAGCTAGTTCCATTTTAGAAGCTTTAACCTCAGCATCGCTAGGCTTATATAAAGCAACTCCGTCAAAAACTCGCCCCATAGCTAGCTCTCCAAACAACAATCCGTTATTGGCTGCTTGATTGCTTAGCCATACATAAGGAGGTGTACCTGAAAATAGACCTGAACCTCCTCTGACCTGAATGGTTCTGTCATTTTTCACATCCCAGTTAAAACCTATACGAGGCGAAAATTGAGGACTTGTTTTAGGATATTTTGCAACGTCTATCTTAGTTCCTCCTTGAAATGTTAAACCTTCTACCTCAGGGTTAGGATCAAGATCGTTCAAGAAAATAGGGGTATCAACTCGTAACCCAAATGTCAAATTCAAATTGGGTTTCACTGCCCATTTGTCTTGCACATAAAAACCTAAAGATAGTACATCAACCGTAGCATAGGGAAATTCTCCACCAAGAGCGTACTTCTGACTAAATCTACTTGCTAATGTTGTTGGTTTTTTGGTGGGATCAAAATTGCTCTCTTTCCATACCGAGTAGTTTTCTAATTCTTTTTTGAATGTATCTAAGTCATTAAATCTCCATTGACCAGCAAAAGAGTTAGCATACCCGTTCTTAAATTTACGCAAGTCGCTTTGCGTTCCGAAGGTCAATTGATGATTATTTAATGTCCAAGATAGATTGTCTTGAATTTGATAAATATCAGAGTTTAACTTGTTGTTGTATGAGTTAATCTCTGTACCAAAAGTTGTAAATGCGTTTGATTCACTACCATTCGATCCATCTAAAATATCTACTTGCGGAAAGAAACCGCCATCCATTTCTCTAAAATCACGCAAGGCTGAGTAGCCAACCTTTAGTGTATTGGACAAATTGGGGCTTAAGTTCGATGTCAAATCAGCCATAAAAATATTGAAGTTGCTGTTGCTTCGGTAATATGTTGATGAAAAGGGAATTGCATATTCGTTAGGTCCTCTTCCGTTTTTAGGTGCTCCAGAGCCACTGGGTGCACTTGTGTTGAATGATTTAAGATAAAAATACTTTAAGCTTAACGTATGTTTTTGATTGATGTTCCAATCCACACGTGATGTGATTCGATCAGCCTCAGTAGGTCTTTTTGTAACGTTATACGATCCAGGATTGTAGTTATACGTTTTTTCTAAAAGATTTGATATTTCTTGTAATGTAGCAACATCGGCAATTGAATATTGTCCAGAGCTTGCAGCATTTTTATCGGCACGAGGTTTGTAATTTACAGGTATTTCTTGACGATCAAATTCAGCATTGATGTAGAAAAATAATTTATTTCTTACAATTGGACCTGATAAACTGAGTCCATACTGACGGTCTTTAAAATCAGTTACTTCATTTATTTCGTCTTTTTGTCTCCATCCTGTTAACGAAGGGCTTTTGGTATACATATAAGCAGATCCATGCCATTGGTTGGCTCCAGACTTAGTTACCGAGTTTATACCTGCACCAGTAAAGGCTCCGTTACGCACATCATATGGGGCAATCATTACTTGTACTTGCTCTAATGCTTCTAATGAGATAGGTTCTGTTCCAGATGCACCCAATGAGGAGCTTAACCCGAACGAGTTGTTAAAAGACGCACCGTCTACCGTAACGTTATTGAAACGAGAGGGTGTACCCGCAAAGTTCTTACCACTACTCATCGGTGTAAGTTTGGTAAAATCATCAATAGATCGATTGATGGTAGGTAGTTTGTCCATCTTTTCTCGGGTGATGATTTCTTGAGCCCCTGTTCGGTTTCCTGATATAATGGGGTTACGTTCACCAACCACCACAATTTCGCTTAAGCTTTTTGAGTCTTCTTGAAGAACCAGGTTTAGCTTGTATTCCTCACCCAAGCTTAATGAGATATTATTTATCGTTTCGGGTGTGTATCCGATGTACGAAATCTCTACCACATAAGGACCTCCGATACGCATATTGGCAATATTGAAGCTTCCGTTCATCTGGGTTACTGTGCCATAAGTAGTACCCGTTGGGGTGTGTATTGCTTTGACTGAAGCTCCAATCAAAGGTTCTTTAGTTACATCCCTTATCACCCCGTTCATCGATGAGGTGGTTACCTGAGCGGATGTAAAGTTGTTCACACTAACCAAAGCTACGAGTAGCAGGAAAATGATTTTCTTCATACTGTTGATTATAATAATAAATTAAATATTTCGAGAAGTTCCGATATTTTCGATAACAAAGTAGCCTAGGGTTGGCAAAAAATAAAGGGTCAGAAGAGCGTATTAGAAATTTAACATTTCTAGTGTAATCAAGAAAAATATTTGTTGACTTGTAGTCCATTTACCTATTATACACGATTGGAAAAGTGATCAGCGATTTTTTCACGTAAAATCCCTTAATATAAACCTATACATCAACATATTACTTAGCCATCTTAGGTTTAAAAACAAACACAAGTGAGAGTAATAAATTAACTCAATTTATACATCAGCAAAGGTAGTATCTTTTGGATGATATTTAAAAAAAACAATAAATTTTTTACTCAAAGGCTAAAAAGATTAACAAATTCGCAACTTTCTGATAAGCGAACAATTTATTCATGGTGGTAAGGTTCGTTGTTAAGTATTGTCATCGCTCGATAGAGCTGTTCTATAAAAACGAGGCGAATCATTTGATGCGAGAAAGTCATTTTAGACAACGATAGCTTTTCACTAGCCCTATTATATATCTGTTCCGAGAATCCATAAGGTCCTCCTATAACAAAAACGAGACGTTTGTTAACCGAATGCGTTTTTTTTTCGATATAGGAGGCAAATTGTACAGAGGTAAATTCTTTACCATGCTCGTCTAACAACACCAAATAATCGCCCGTTTGCAGGTTTTTAATAATTAGTTCACCTTCCCGTTCTTTTTGTTGTTCGATACTCAAGTTTCTTGTATTCTTAATATCTGGTATGATTTGCATTTCGAAGGTGATGTAATGGGACAGACGATTGCTATACTCGGCTATACTTTCGATAAAGTATGAGGCATCCGTTTTTCCGATGGTCAGTAAACTAATTTTCATTCTAAATTATTTTATTTGAAGACAAAAGTAAAAAATAGATTTTCTAACAGAGACATATTCTTTATATTTGTATGTAAACTAAAAATTAGAATGATTATGCGCGTAATACCAGCATCAGAACTTATCATAAATAGTGATGGAAGTGTTTTTCATTTACACCTAAAGCCAGAACAACTTTCGGACAAAATAATCATGATGGGTGATCCTGATCGGGTTACTCTTACTGCATCGTTTTTTGATAGTGTAGAGTATGAGGTCCAGAGCAGAGAGTTTCGCACCATTACGGGTATGTATAAAGGCAAGCGTATCACAGCTCTTTCGCATGGAATAGGACCTGATAATATAGATATTGTGATTACCGAATTGGACGCTTTGGCAAACATTGATTTTGAGACTCGTGAGGTAAAAAAAGACTTTAAATGCTTAACGATGGTGCGTGTAGGGACTTCGGGTGGATTACAGCCACATTGCCCAATAGGCTCGTATGTTGTATCCGAAAAATCGATCGGTTTTGATGGTGTATTGAACTATTATGCGGGGAGAGAGCTAGTTATAGAATCAGCTTTTGAAGAAGCATTCAAGAAACAGGTTGGTTGGTCTGCCCTTCATTGCTCGCCCTATGTAGTTAAAGCTGATGAAGAATTGGTTGAACGTATTGGGCATGATATGATAAAAGGTGTAACTATATCGGCAATCGGTTTTTATGGTCCTCAAGGTAGACATGTGCGTATCGCACTAGCCGATCCTGAATTGAACAGTAAAATAGAGGCATTCAACTTCGAAGGTGATTTGATTACCAATTACGAGATGGAAAGTGCTCCACTTGCAGGTTTGGGTCGTTTAATGAGCCATAAAGCCATGACTGTCTGTACTATTATTGCAAACAGATTGGCTGGTCAGTCTGACGCCAACTACAAAGGCTCAATTGAAGATTTGATAAAAACCGTTTTAGATCGCATTTAAATGACAAAGACTAAAAAATATATATTTTACAAGGTTATTGCACTTTGCATAGCCCTCCCTGTTTCGTTGGCTGTCTTGGCACTGGTGTATGCTAACTGGAAAATACCATACGATACAAAGAATTTTGTCTACGATAACGTCTCAGATATTCCAATACAAAAAACGGCTTTGGTATTAGGTACTTCGAATAAGTTACGCAATGGTGATGACAATCCCTATTTTTATAATCGGATTGAAGCCGCTAAACAATTGTTCGAAGCAGGCAAGGTAGAGGTATTTGTAGTCAGCGGAGACAATACAAGAGACTCGTATAACGAACCTAAGGACATGCGAGATGCGTTGGTCAAAAGTGGTGTTCCTGACAGTATTATTTATCTTGATTATGCTGGTTTGAGAACCTTGGATTCGGTGGTTAGAATGAACAAAATATTTGGTCAAGCCTCGTTTATTGTAGTATCGCAACAGTTTCATAACGAGCGGGCTATATATCTGGCTCAGCAATACGGTTTTTCAGCATACGGATACAATGCTCAAGATGTAAGTTTTGGACGAAACTCTTTCAAGACTAAAATCAGAGAGAAATTTGCGAGAGTAAAGGTCTTTGTTGATGTAATTTTAGACGAACAGCCTAAGTTTTTGGGCGACCCTGTTCAGATAAAGTAGCTGTATAATTATAAAGTGTTCCCCAAAGGGTTGGACAAAAACTTTTGGGGAACACTTCAATTCTTTTTAGTAAATAGTTATATATAACATCCGATAACCATTCGTTTTTTATCTATTTCAGTCTATAGGAGGTCTGTTTTGCATAATTTCTTGAAGCACCAGCTCCTTGCCATTCACATTAATAGCCATTAATTTACCGGCTTTTTCGACAAAAGCAACACCCCGATCAGAGAAGCGACTTATATTATCGTATTCGGCTTCTATAAAGACTCCTCGAGATGTAATAAAGCCTAACTTATTATCAACCTTGAATACTATCAGACCCAACTCAGGTTGCTCAAATACAATACGTGTAAATGCGGGTTCAATAACTTTGCCTACGGATGTGCGAAAACCAATTTTTTTATCTAAAAACAAAATTCTTCCAACACTCGAATCTTGTATACTGTCGTATTTTGCTTCGAGTATAAACTTACCTGATGCTTCCATTATTCCTAATTTACCGTCTTTCTGCACACGATAAAGAGTTGTGTTAGGCATTTTATCAAAAGTATCATAATCAGAACGAACAACCACCTTACCCTCTAAGTCAATCAAACCTAACTTTCCATTTTGTTTTACCAAATAATAATTCTCTGAAAACGGTGTTATGTCGTCATACAAAGTAGAAATAATCACATTACCGTACCTATTTATTAAGCCTAGTTTTCCATCTAACTTCACTTCACACAAGTAATCGGTAATAAATTTAAATTCAGCATATTGAATAGGTAAAATAGTGTCATTAAATCGATCGATTAAACCCCAGTTAGTACCTAATCGAACCAAGAAAAGATTATTGCCAAAGCTTTTTAGCTCATCATATATGGGTGCAATTACAGGTGAATTGTATTTTGTAACAAGCCCATATTTACCGAGCATTTTTACCGCATACAAGTTTTGTTCCATAGCAGCAATGTCTTCGTATTGAGCTTTTATCAAAGTCTTACCATCCTCTTTTATGCCGTACTTGTTGTTGTTTTTGAACAGCTCTATTTTTTGAGCATAACTTAAATTACCTAAAACAAGGAGAAAACCTAAAAATACTACACTCTTTTTCATGCGTTGAAATAATACCTGTAATTATTAATTCTTAAAATAAACTAATTGCAAAATTAATACATTGATACTGTATATCAAATATTATAATTGGAATCTGCGGAATATAAATTAAAACAGTACCCGTGTTGCATTAATAGATGATTTGATTAAATAGTCGCCCCTTAAAAACGGATTAATTGACATATTTCCAATATATTATCTTGTAAAATACTTGTATAAATCTGCAAGAATATGTATCTTTAGGTATCATTTCTTGCAGATTTATTATGTTGACACCAAGTAAAACAGATTCTCCGAAGAGCTTGTTCTTCTCATTGGAAGATAGTTTGAATCAAAAAC
>JBDLTH010000096.1:0-19775 GCA_039799165.1 Bacteroidota bacterium | reverse complement strand
CAATATTTGTTTATGCCAGAGCAAGGTGAGATTACGATACAGGTAGGAGATCAATTTCTGTTAAGTGGTACACCTAAAAACGAAGAGCTTCAAACATTCCTTACTGTACAAGATTCGCTTCAAACTCAAATGTCAGTTATTGTTAATAAGTACTCATGTCAAGTGGAGAACAGTGCAGCTATCCAGATTAAGAGGGCACAGGAATTAAAGGCGATTGAAGATCAGTTCAAAAAACTTACTTATGATTTTGCAAAATCGAATATTACAAATTATTTAGGCGAATTTGTAACACTTTCGTCTGGCGTATTGTCAGCAGATCAAATTCTTGAATTAGTATCTTTAACAACGCCTGAATTTAGAAACAGTGATTTAGGAAAGCAAGTGCTAAATTATTATGAGGCTCAAAACCTAAAGAATGGGGGAGTTGCTTATAAAGACATAAAATTAAAAAATACAGCAGGTCAGGATGTTGCGTTGTCAGACTATGTAGGCAAAAATAAACTGGTTTTGGTCGATTTTTGGGCATCGTGGTGTGGTCCTTGTATCAAAGATATGCCAAACTTGGTTGCAGCCTATGAAAAATACAAGAAAAAAGGACTTGAAATTGTAGGTGTGTCATTGGATGAGAAGCAACAAAATTGGAGTAATACGATAACCAGATTAGGGATGATCTGGCCTCAGATGTCAGACCTTAAAGGATGGAAAAGTGAATCGGCTCAATTATATGGTATTGACTCTATCCCTTTTACGTTGCTTATTGATGAAAAAGGAATGATTGTAGCAAGCGACCTACGTGGCTATGATTTGATAAATAAATTAAGTGAGTTGTTGGATTGAGAATCATTAACACTTATATAAAATTAATAAAGTATGAAAAGATTGTTATGTTTATTACCTTTAATAGCATTGCTATTAGGATCTTGTTCTGACAAAAATGAATTAAAAGGGACATTTAAAAATTCGAGCAATGACGGGCAACAAGTTTTTTTATTAAAGCTAAAAGACTATAGTAGTTCGTTTGAGCCTGTTGACTCAACAGTTGTGAAAAATGGAGCATTTAGTTTTGCTCTGGAAAAATCAACAGAACCTACTATTGCTTATATACAGCTAAAAGGTGGAGGGGCAAATGCACCAGCTGGAGTTCCCTTTGTGTACGAAAATGGTACTATTTACATGACCATCGATACTGCATCAACAATTAAGGGTACTCCGATGAATGATAAATGCCAATTGTTTTTCGATCAATTGACAAAGAACAGAAGTCAAATAATGCAATTAGAAACACAACTCAGAGCCACCGTAGACACACTTTTACGGAAAGACTATATCGGAAAGATGGAGGTTGTAAATAAAGAAATGGCACAGATAGGATATGATTTTATCAAAGAAAACATCAAAAATAAGGTAGGCGAATTTTATCTAATATCTATGATGGAATTCATTGAGGATAGCAAATTAGATGAATTGTTGGCTGAAGCCAATCCCGAATATAAAAAAATGATGGATGATATACGAAACATCAATCAACCTGAGACAGAGTCACCATCTTTTATCGGTAAGTCATTTATAGATGTTTCAGGTCAAATGCTTAATGGCGAAGTTGCTTCCTTATCTGATTATGTTGGTAAAAACAAGCTTGTATTAGTCGATTTTTGGGCATCGTGGTGTGGACCTTGTAAAGTAGAAATGCCCCATGTTGTAAAAGCATACAATAAATATAAGTCAAAAGGCTTAGAGATTGTAGCTATATCTCTGGATGATGACAAAACAGCTTGGGGTAAAGGTGTAAAGGATTTGAATATGACATGGATTCAGCTATCAGACTTGAAAGGATGGCAAAGTGAATTAAGTCGCCCTTATCATGTAAAACAAATACCATTTACGTTGTTGATAGATCAGAACGGTACAATTGTTGCCGAAAATTTGAGAGGCAACGAGTTAGAAAGTAAATTGAACGAATTGTTAAAATAGTTGTATTTTGATAAAATCTAGGTAACCGCACCTTTGCTGAAAATAGTAAAGGTGCGGTTATTTTTGTGCAAAAGAATTCTTAAAATGTTTTTGTGTGTAGATTGGACGTACAAACCAATTTTTATTTAACTAAACTTTATAATTCGATCTTAAAACGAAGTAGTCTTTTGATTTTTTTTAATTAAAATAAACAATTATAGGGTTATATTGTTATTGTAATATGCAGTAGTATTTTTTTGTTAAGATTTCTCTGTACAAGAGGTTTTATATTATAAGATCGATACTTAAACAAATTACAAACAAACTTTTATGAAAAAGAAATTTATCTACCTAGCCTCCATCCTCCTATTTCTAGGAGGATGTCAATCAGAGGATGTGATTGCTGAGGATCCTATCGATGAAACACTTCCTACTGAACTTTCCACATTGTCTATTCCCGAAAGTTTTGACTGGTCGTCAACATCAACATTAGCTCTGACAATAAGTGTTGATGACAAGTATACAGACAAAAATTATATTGTTGAGGTATTCGACGATAATCCTGTATTTAACACCAAGGCTGGATTGTTGGCAAAAGGTTTAGCAAAGTCGAGCGAAGTATTTACTGCCAATGTTACTATCCCCAAAGCATTAACTACAATTTATGTAAAGCAAACTGATCCTAAAGGTAAACAAGTAGTGTTGGAGTATGACACACAAAACACACCCTTAGCTATTAGTTTTAAGACAGTAGCAACAAAAAGCAAGGTGTCTTCTAACAGCTTGAGATCTGAAGATGAAGAGGTCGAAGAAGGGATAGAAACTCCCGAAAAAGCTGTTGTGATAGATAATAATGTAAAATCATATCTTTTAGACCAAGCAAAATCAAAGTATTATGTAATAAGAGGCTCTTATAAAGGTACATTAGAGTTTAAAGGAAATGGTAGAGGTGTAGAGTTATATGTTGAAGGAGAATGGAATAATGCACTCTCTGATCTAAACTTAAAACTGGAAGAGGGAGATAAAATTGTTATACAGCCAAAAGGGCGAGTATCTTCAGACAAGCTATTGAATATTTCGATGAGCAACGCATCTAAAATATTTGTATCTCAAGGGGCTGTTTTTGGACAAGGCGAGGGTTATAAAACCATAAAAATTAATGCTTCGAATAATAACGAACATTTAATCAATCATGGAACAGTATCTATTGCTCAAATAACCAGAATCAGAAAAATTCATAATACAGGATTGATGAGTTGTCAGAATTTAGGTTTAGATACAGGTACATCGGTTGTTGAAAATCGAAGAGAAATGAGGCTCGAGAATGCAGAAGTTGTAAATGCAACGATCAATAATAAATGCTTGATGAATGTTACAGGTAAATTACGTTTAGTTAATACACCTATTAATTTATCTGAAGGTGCATTGTTGAGAACTAAATATTTGTATACCGGTGGAGCTGCTATTAATCTACAATCGCACGCAATACTTGATGTAACCGAGCAAGCTGATTTTGAAACAAATGCCAGTAAAATAGTAGGTGTAGGAGAAAAATACGCATTAGTTAGATTTGCTAAGCAATTGTCAGGTGGATGGATTTCGGTAGAGTATTCAGGACGAGTTGAAGTTGAATGTTCAGATCATAGCAAGAATCAACAATATACAAAAGCATACACCTTAGATAGTAAGTCTGGTGCCAGAATAGTACCTAAAGGAAGTGCAACCGTTGTTATAGAGAAATCAGAATGTAATGGTGGCGAAGGTAATGAAGTAAAAGATGATGGCGAATTTGAAGATGGGCATGAATATCCATTAGCCGTAAATTTGGGTACACCACATACATATCTTTTCGAAGATACCTATCCTAGTACAGGTGATTATGATATGAATGACTTTGTAACCACAGTTAACTATTCGTACTCTTTGTCAGCACCAAACAAAGTATCACAGATCGAACTTCTACTAACAATTCGTGCAACAGGTGCAACCAAACGTATAGCAGCAGCCATTCAATTAGATGGAATTGCACGTTCTGCTGTAAGAGAAGTTGTAAGAAGCGGTTATGATTTAAAAGATGATCTATTTTTAGTATCTAACGGAATAGAAGAGAAGCAAACCTATGCTGTAATTCCAATTACTGATGATGTGCATGGTACGCTAGGTACACCTCACAAATATAGTTTTATCAACACCAAGTTAGAAAATGCTCACAAACCCGAAAAAGATATTAAGCTAACAATAACATTTGCTAATCCAGTTGATTTTTCTGCGATAAATATCGTTGAGATGGTTAATCTATTTATAATAAATAAAAATTTCAAATCAGATATAAGGCGTGAGGTACACTTAAAAAACTACAAAGCCACAGATAGATCAAAAGATATATCGCTTGGAGGTAATTATACAACACGAAAAAACTTTATGTATGGTATGCGTATTCCAGGAGTGTTTGTATATCCTAAAGAGTTTACCAATATTATATATGCCTATAAAGATTTCTCGTCATGGGTTACTTCAGGAGGGATTCAGAAACAAGACTGGTATATACGTTCAACAGCAGGAACGATCTATAATAAGCAGTAATATAACAAAAGGGTAAAATGTGAACGGAAGCATATGAGAAAACAAGTATTAATTGTAGATGACAAAGAATCTATTGCCAAAGTTATATCGGTCTATTTACTTGAAGAGTACGACGTAACTTATTTCGAAAATCCATTGAAAGCAATAGCATGGATGGAGGGCGGAAATATGCCAGACCTTGTGCTATCTGATATTCACATGCCTATGATGGAGGGTGATGAGTTTCTTCGTTATCTAAAAAGCAATAAACTATTCAGTACCATTCCGTTTGTAATACTTTCTGCCGAAGATTCGAGTACAAGTAAAATCAAACTACTCGAGTTAGGAGCTGATGATTATATTGTAAAACCATTTAATCCGGTTGAATTGAAAGTCAGAATAAAAAGAATACTTAAATGACTAGAACTTTTTACATCGGTAAAAATCAAAACTACATAGCCCATTCCAATTTATATTGGGATGGGATAGTAGTTTTTGAAGATTATACACCGTTAAAAACACAAGCCAATACAGACACACAAACTATTGTGCTGTATGAAAGCCTAAATATTGAGCATGATAAGGAAGTACTATCTTCGTTAAAAAAAATAATACCACGAGCTTATCTAATACTCGTTACAGATAGATCAATAGCAAAGCAAGAAGCTGTAAGCTATTTAACAAAAGGGGTAATAGCTGTTCTACCACCTTATGCAACACCTCAGGCAATAAATCAGACAATTGCTTATATCAGCAAAAAACAAAAAAACAACATTTCTTTTTCCTTAAATACACCTAAGCTAGAGATTTTCCGTATGCCTTTAGGTAAACGGAGCTTCGATGTTTTAGTATCCACGCTCGTTTTGTTGTGCATATCTCCTTTTTTTATTCTAATCGCTCTACTCATTAGGTTAGAAAGTAAAGGATCTATTGTTTACAAATCAAAAAGAGCAGGCACTAATTATAGAATATTCGATTTCTTGAAGTTTCGTTCTATGTACCCTGATGCTGATAAGCGATTAAAAGACTATCTAGCTTTGAATCAGTACTGTCAAGAAGAGGAAAAACAGGAACAAGTAAAACCCAATCAACAGGCAGATGTGTCGGCTACTTTAGATACAGACCATTGCACAATGCTGTTTGGCGATGATTATACCATTTCGGAAGAAAAGTATATACAAATGAAACACAATGTGCAAGAAAACGCATTTATAAAATACAAAAACGATCCGAGAATAACCAAGGTGGGGCGATTTATTCGAAAATATAGTATCGACGAATTGCCACAACTGATCAATATATGGAAAGGCGACATGTCCTTTGTCGGAAATAGACCTTTACCCTTGTACGAAGCCGAATTGTTGACAACAGATAGGTATATCGATCGCTTTATTGCTCCAGCAGGTCTCACAGGCTTGTGGCAGGTCGAAAAAAGGGGAGGCAGTGCCGTTATGTCTGCCGAAGAACGCAAACAGTTAGACATTTATTATGCCAATAACCGATCGTTTTGGTTTGATTTAAAAATAATATTCCGAACATTTACTTCTTTCATTCAGAAAGAGGATGTGTAGAACAAACCCTTAATCCTATTATCTATTTAGAATACAATATAAAGATGAACAACAACAAATACTTACTAACTAAGCTTCTTATTCTTATTTTATGCTTTTCCATTTTTCCTGTTCTTAAAGCCCAGAAGTTAGACAGTCTGATGAGTGTTGGACAGATTGATTATGAAAATATCGACCTTCCTCCCCTTCAGATTTTATTTGAAAATGCTAAATCAAGTGCTACTGTCAAATATTATGGAGCTCGTAAAGAAGCTGAAAAAAGCATGCTTAAGACAGTTACCAATCAATGGCTCAAATATTTCAAAATAGTAGGGGCTTATCAGTATGGCATAATGGGAACAACATCCAACTTTACCGATCAAGGTCAGGTCGATAATCCCGTTGTAAACCAACTATCAAATAGTAAGCAGACGTGGTACAACATTGGTTTAGCTGTATCTATTCCGTTTGACGAACTATTAGATAGAGGCAATAAAATAAGAAGACAAAAAATGGAAATGAAAGCTACAGAGGCAGAAGTGGAGAGGTGGCACGATGAACAAAAAATACGGATTGTAGAGTCGTACTCTAATGCAAAACTATTTTTGTCATTGCTTAAAATAAAATCTGAAGCAATGATTATAGCCAATGCTCAATATCGTATAGCCGAATCGGACTTTGTAAATGGAAGAATAAGACCAGCCGATCTCAGTGCTCGTAAGGGGGTGCAGACAGATGCAATTGTAAACTACGAAGAAGCTAAATCTCAGTTGATGATGGCGTTGCTTCAGTTAGAGATATTAGCTAAAACTAAAATAATAAACGATTAACACCCATGTACACATTACATTATATATTCAATTTGATGTATCGTGTTCGATACTGGTTAATTATATTACCTTTAGTAGTAGGATTGTTATTTTTGTTTTTTACCCGAAATCAAGAACGTATATATGAGGTTGATACCACGGTGTACACAGGGGTTATATCAGGAGACAACTCAATAATAAATGATCCAGAAGCCTCTACATCAAGCGTTCAGAATGCAAAGATAGACAATATGATAACAATCATAACCTCGGTAAGTACCTTAAGAAAAGTGTCGATCAAACTATTTGCAATCAGCATGATATATGGTAGAGCGAATGAAAATAATACTTATATAAAAGCATCTAATTACCAAGAACTTCAATTAAATACCCCTGAAGAAGTGAAGCAATTGATAGATACTACATCAGTAGATAAAACAGTTGAAAACTTAACCAAATATAGCGAAGGGGAAGTAAACAATTATGTATATGGTTTATTTGAATGGAATCATAGGCATTATGGGTATGATGCTTTGAGCAAAATAGTTGCCAAGCGAATCGGATTTAGCGATATAATCAAGATTACGTATTCGGCTGATGACCCAGGTATTGCTTATAATACATTGAAGCTTATAAGCGAAATATTTGTAGACCAGTACGATCAGCTTCAAATTGCTGGTGCAGACGATGTTATTGAGTTTTTTAGGCAAGAATTGAAAAGGGTAGAGCTTGAACTAAATAAATCAGAAGATGAATTGACTGATTATAATGTGAAGAACAAAGTAATAAACTACGGTGAGCAGACCAAGCAGATAGCGGCAATGAATCGAGATTTTACACTCGAATTAGAGGATAATAGACTCAAGTATTTTGGAACAAAGTCATTGGTCGAAAATCTCGAAAAAAAGATTGGGAGTAACATAAAGATACTAAAATCGAATAACGAGTTTTTACAAAAGCTCAGAAATATATCGAGTTTGACATCTCTAATCACCGAAATAGAATCGTTTGGAGGAGACTCGACAGTAACGATAAAAGACGAAGTGAAAGGATATAACAAACAGTTAAACAATGCCGAAAAAGACTTTACTAATTTTGTAGAATCGTTTTATAGCGAAAAATATTCGAAGGAAGGATACCCCAATGAAGAAACAGTTGAAGAGTGGGTAACACAAGTCTTGAAATTGGAAGAGTACGCAGCACAAAAGAAAGTATTAGATGACTGGAAATCCGATTTGGATAGTCAATATTCGTATTACTCACCAATTGGTGCAACTATCAAGCGTAAAGAGCGTGGAATCAATTTTACCGAAGCATCTTACCTAGCAGTATTAAAAGCCTTGCATGATGCAATATTACGACAAAAAAACATGGAGATGTCGTCTGCTACACTTAAAGTGGTTACGCCTCCTAGTTTTCCATTGTCAGCTATGGCATCTAACCGAAAGGCAACAATACTAGCTGCTTTTTTAGGAACATTTCTTCTCGTATTATTTTTCTTTATCATCGTCGATTTTTTAGATCGTACACTCAGAGATAGGTTGCGAACTGAGCGAATAACGGGCGGTAAGGTGATAGGTGCATTTCCTGTCAGTTTGGGTTCGAAAGATGATGCATCTAGGGTACTACAACAAAAAATAGCTACACAACAATTATCGAATACACTGATTACGTATTTTGGATCGAATAGCCCTCAGATAATAAATGTTTTAAGCATTGATCCTCAGGAAGGTAAAACTATGGTGGTAAACCACTTGCAAGCATATTGGCAATTGCAGGGCTTTAGTGTGAGGGTTGTGAACTGGGAAACCGATCTGAAGACTAAAATACGAGAGTTGACTTTATGTAAAAGTGTAGCAGAACTTATTGACTTGGGGGATGAGGATATTGTATTGATTGAATACCCTCCTCTCAAAGACCAATTTGTAGCACACTATTTATTACAAGACACAATCTGTAATTTGTTTGTAGCTAGTGCAAATCGTGTATGGAAAGAATCGGATGAAAAAATATTCAACAATCTGATTAACAACCTTAAAGATACTCCTCTAATGATTGAACTGAACTATGCAGCACTAAATGTTGTAGAAGAATTTACCGGATTGTTGCCTCCTTACGGTCGATTCAGAAAAATAGGGTATCGTTTGCTACAAATGGGATTTTCATCGAACGAAAAGATGAACTAAGATGCAGATGGACTACTTCAATAATAATAAATACATATCCACTCTCGAGTACAACAAAGGGGTATATATTGTATTGAGTATCTTGGTTGCCATAACAGCCTATCTATTTGTCAAGTTTGGTTTGTTGGCAGGTATGGCGTTTGCATTATTACCTATTGCGTTGGTTAGCTTCTATCAACTCCTCGTAGAGCCTTATCGTCCCTTGATGTTGATGTTTATATCCAGCTACTTCATCATGGGAATGAGCCGTTATGTTCCCATACCGTCTATCGGGATGATGGCTGATGCACTTCTTTTCTTAACCTTATTGGCATTGATTCTTTACTCTATAAATAGAAGAAAAAGTTGGCACAATGGTGCAAATGAGTTCTTTTTTGTCTCTCTCATTTGGTTTACATATTGTATTTTAGAACTATTAAACCCACACAGTAGCAAAGGAGCTTGGACAACCTATGTCCGTTTTATGGCTATGTATGGTTTCCTCATTTCGTTTTTAGTTCCTATCATCTTTAATAGATACAAAGATTTGAAACGAATTGTTTTCTTTTGGTCTATATTCTCCCTTATGGCGTTTTTCAAGGCATGGTATCAAAAAGAAGTAGGATTTGATGCAGCAGAGATGAAATGGTTGTATGTTGAGGGAAAAGCCAGCACACACATCCTGTCGTCAGGAGTCAGATATTTTTCATTTTTTACCGATGCAGCCAATTTTGGATCAGGTATGGGCATGTCTATGGTTGCATTTATCATCATGGGTATTCATAGTAAACAAATGAAATGGAAGATTTATTATATCCTTGTCGGATTACTCACAGGCTATGGCATGATGCTTTCGGGAACACGTAGTGCTATGATAATACCCTTTGCAGGTTTTGCGTTTTACATTCTATTTTCGGGTAAAGTCAAAGTCGTACTGGCTGGAGGGATACTCATATTATTGGCTTTTGCATTTCTTAATTTTACAATGATAGGACAAGGTAATGCTCAGATACGGCGTATGCGTAGTGCATTTCATGCAAAAAATGATGCTTCGTATAATTTAAGAAAAGAGAATCAGGCAAAGATAGGGCAATACATGGCAGATAAGCCTTTTGGTGTAGGTGTAGGATTAGCTGGAGGCAAAGCCTCTAAAAATGCTCCCAAAGCTTTTACTACAACCATTGCATCGGACTCGTGGGCTGTAGTATTGTGGGTAGAAACAGGTATTGTTGGGTTGATTTTGTATATCATACTTTTCCTTTACCTGCAACTAAGAGGTGCATACATCGTTTTTTTTAAAATAAAGGATAACCAGCTAAGGTATATGCTGGGTGCATTACTTGCAAGCATATTTGGAATTATGGTATCGTCATACAGTAACGAGGTTGTCGCACAATTTCCTAATGGCATCATCATCTTTTTTGCACAAGCTTTTATATTTATGGGGCTGAAATTAGATAAAGAAATTTCAGACACAAATGCACAAACAAACGAACTTCTTTTAGCCCATGTTGATAGTAGAAAATAATATATTGGTATCTATAATCACAGTTAATTACAATGGGCTTTCGGACACCTGCGAAATGATTGCGTCGGTCAAAACCCATTTGACCTTGCCATTCGAGTTGATTGTGGTAGACAATGCGTCAATACAAAACGAGGCACAACAAATCAATGAGCTATTTCCGTGGGTTAACTGTATACGTAGTAATGACAACTTGGGCTTTGCTGGAGGAAACAATTTGGCTATAAAACAAGCCCGAGGAAAGTACATTTTTCTGCTCAACAATGATACATATATTACAGACGATTCGTTACACCATCTTAGCTCTTTTTTGAATGATAATATTGCGGTAGGAGCAGTCAGTCCAAAACTAAAATTTGCAGCCTATCCTAACGAAATTCAATTTGCAGGTTATACTTCTTTTTCTAAAATAACACTTCGCAATCGAATTATTGGATACGGAGAACCCGACAAGGGGCAATACGAGATACCAACCCAACACGCCTATCTGCATGGTGCTGCCATGATGGTAAGGCGTAGTGTTATAGACAAAACAGGGCTATTGCCCGAGGTTTATTTTTTGTATTACGAAGAATTAGATTGGTGCGAACGAATCAAGGATGCAGGCTACCAGTTGTGGTATGTACCCACTTGCACAGTGTATCATAAAGAGAGTAAAAGTGTAGGGACTAAGAGCAGTCTCAAAAATTATTATCAGACACGCAATCGATTACTCTTTGCCAAGAGAAATAGTAAAGGTGTATATCGATACCTAAGCATTATATATCAACTCACCATTGCTTTATCTAAAAATATAGGTACAGCATTGATCTCAAATAGACCCGATTTGGCTAAAGCTGCATGGAAAGGGGCAAACGATTTTTTAACGATGAAAGACTAAAAAAATACACAAACTATGATTACTGCTTTGTTTTCGATCTTAGATTATGCTGTATACACCATGTTTGCATTATCTGTTCTCTATTTATTCATATTTGCATGGCTGTCAAGAAAAAGCAGAACCCGTTTTTATCCCAAAGCAGACAAGCAATATCGTTTTGCTGTATTGTTTCCTGCCTATAAAGAAGATCAAGTGATTGTAAATTCAGTAAACTCATTTCTTCAACAACATTATTCCCGCAACTTGTTTGATGTGATTGTTATATCCGACCAGATGGAAGCTACAACAACTGATGCCTTGACTAATCTGTCAGCAAAGGTATTAGAAATAAACTTTACAAATAGTAGCAAGGCTAAAGCTCTTAATTTTGCAATAGACCGTTTAGATACTGATTTGTATGACATTGTGCTGATTATGGATGCTGATAATCTGGTTGAAAACAACTTTCTCGAAAAACTAAACGATACCTATCATGCAGGTGTAAAAGCCATGCAAGCACATCGAACGGCTAAAAACACGAATACTGATACCGCATTTTTAGATGCAGCAAGCGAAGAGATAAACAATTCTATATTTAGACAGGGACAGGTGCGTATTGCACTATCAGCAGCATTGAGCGGTTCGGGTATGGCATTTGATTATGACTGGTTTGCACAGAATATTAAACATGTTTTATCATCTGGCGAAGACAAAGAGATAGAAGCATTGTTGTTGGATCAAAAAATATGGATAGAATATCTAGACTATGTACTCGTTTGGGACGAAAAAGTGCAAAATTCCAATTCGTTCTATAATCAGCGTCAGCGTTGGTTGGCAGCACAATATGCCATACTTCTGAAATCGTTGAAGCAACTGCCTCGTGCTATTGCTCAAAGAAATATAGATTATTGCAATAAAATAATACAGTGGATGATACCCCCTCGCATCTTGTTGTTGGGAGCTATTGGGCTGTTGTCTTGCATAGTAAGTTTATTTAATGTACAAGCCTCCATTAAGTGGTGGGGCTTGTTGGTGGTGTTGCTGGCTACTTTTTTGTTGGCTATACCGAATAACTTTTTAAACAAACGCCTTGGTAAAGCGTTTATAAAGATACCTTGGTTGTTTGTGCTGATGTTTCTGAATCTATTCAGACTAAAAGGGGCAAATAAAACCTTTAACCGAACCGAACACACGCAATAATCAGTTAACTGAATACCATATGACCGAATTATCATTAAAAGAAAGGATAAAAAATAATCCTGCATTAAAGAAGTTGGTTTTAAATCTGATTATGCACCCTGTCAAAACACGCCCTCGTTGGACTACACGTTTGTTTCAGTTTGTATACCTCAAAAGGGGTCGAAAATCCGTTATTTACACCAGTGTACGCAAAGATTTAGTTCCTTTCAACGCCTTCTCGTTAGGTGCATATTCTGTTATTGAAGATTATTGCACGCTCAATAATGGGGTGGGGGATGTACATATAGGGGCGTATACACGTATCGGGATGTCAAATACAATTATTGGTCCTGTACAAATAGGAAATAAGGTAAATTTTGCTCAAAATATTGTAGTATCGGGACTTAACCACAATTTTGCAGATATAAGCATTCCCATAGCCGATCAGGGTGTTGCAACCAAACCCGTTGTTATCAAAGATAATGTATGGATAGGAGCTAATGCAGTAATACTGCCTGGGGTAAACATTGGCGAGCATGTAGTAATAGGTGCAGGAAGTGTAGTGTCAAGAGACGTTCCTGCCTATTCGGTAGTGGTGGGCAATCCAGCTCAAGTAGTCAAAAAATATGATTTTGAAAAGAAGGAATGGATACGATAACAGATAAACAGCCAGTACCTAAGGTGAGCGTAATCATGCCCGTGTACAATACCGAGAGGTATGTGGCAGAAGCTATTGCAGTTATTACCCACCAAACGTTAAAGGATATTGAGATTATCCTTGTTAACGATGGCTCTACGGATACAAGCCTGCAAATAATTTCGTCTATTGCTACTACCGATCATCGTATACGGGTAGTATCTAAAAAAAACGAAGGTCCTTCCGAAGCTCGTAATATGGGGCTTGAAATGGCTCGTGGCAGCTATATCTATTTTATGGATAGTGATGATCTTCTTGAGAAAGATGCGTTGCAGACGTGTTATGATAGATGTGAACAAAACAAATTGGATTTTGCCTTTTTTGATGCCACGGCGTTCAAAGAAGATAAATCTGAATCGCTCAACGATTATTATTTACGCACCGATGTGCTTAACAATGAAACCATCTATACAGGTGAAGACGTTTTAACACGTTTGATGCAAGTCAATCTTTATCGTTCGGCAGTGTGGTTATGCTTTATCAGACGGAGCTATTTAGATGAAATAAAACTTCGTTTTTATTCGGGTATAATACACGAAGATGAGCTGTTTACTGGTGTTTTGCATGTGCAAGCACAGCGTGTAAATTATATTCCAACACCTTTCTTTAGAAGAAGGATACGTCCGAATTCCATAACATCCAATCGGTTTACAACCAAAAACATGTCGTGTTACTACATCGTATTGGCTAAATTGAAGGAGTACGCTCTTGGCGAGGGGCGTTTGCATCAGACTGTCATCGATCAGTTGTGTGCATATATACTCAACCCAGCCATTTATAGAGCGTCTGCTTTTTCTTTTGACCAGCGGATGCAGCAATTAAACTATTGTAGAAATAATGGATTGATGAGGTATATAACAACCAAAAACAAGTTGGTGTTGGTATGCCCTTTTCTGACTAAGTTAAAATCTATAATCAAGCCAAGTTGATCGATGAATAGTACTACTAAACAACTTTTTTCGGGAGTATCTTATACTGCGGCATCCCAGTATTTTGGGATATTTATATCGTTGCTTGTATCAGGTATATTGGCACGATTAATATCGCCCGAAGAGTTTGGTGTTGTAGCTATTGCAACCGTGTTGATAACATTCTTTGGTATATTTAGCGAATTGGGCATTGCTCCAGCCATCGTTCAAACCAAAAATCTATCAGAAGAAGATCTGGATAAAATATTTTCGTTTACCATCTGGATGGGCTTAGTTATTTCGTTGCTCTTTTTGGGATCATCGTTTCTTATCTCTCATTATTATGATAATTGGGCACTACTATCTATCTGTCAGCTGTTGTCTATCAATTTGTTTTTTGCAGCCATCAATATTGTACCCAATGGCTTGATGTTTAAGAATAAGGAATTTAAATTTGTAGCTATTCGCAGTGTTTTGGTGCAACTTGTTGGTGGTACTATAGCTGTATGTGCGGCTTGTATGGGTGCAGGTATATATGCCTTGGTAATCAATCCTATATTTTCGAGTTTGTTTATTTTTATGTTTAGTTACAAGCGTTTTCCATTGCATCCTCAATTTACCCTCGGTTTGGATGCGATGAAAAAAATAGCCTCGTTCTCGCTCTATCAATTTTTTTTTAATGTGATTAACTATTTCAGTCGCAATTTAGATAAACTACTCATCGGTAAATTTATGAGCATGTCTTTGTTGGGATATTACGATAAATCGTATCGGCTGATGATGCTCCCTTTGCAAAACATCACTGCCGTACTTACACCAGTGATGCACCCCATTCTTTCCGATTTTCAGGATGATTTGCCGAGGCTAGAGCGATCCTACCTAAAAATAATACGTTTGTTGGCTTTCGTAGGGTTTCCTCTATCCGCATTTTTATGGTTTTCGGGCTATGAAATCATGTTGTTGATTTTTGGCGATCGATGGGAGTTTTCTGTACCCGCCTTTCGTATTCTGGCATTGTCGGTAGGCGTTCAAATCATCTTATCCAGTTCGGGATCGATATTTCAAGCTGCCAATTCTACTAAAACCATGTTTGTAAGTGGCTTGTTATCGGCAGTGTTAAATGTGATTAGTATTTTGGTGGGTATTTTTGTTTTCAATAGTTTAGAGGCAGTAGCTTGGTGTATTTGTATATCCTTTTTTATCAACTTTATACAATGCTATATTTTAATGTATACTGCAACCTTCAAAATGGGTATGGGCATGTTTTGGAAGCAATTTATAGCACCACTTCTGCTAACAGCATTGTTGGTTGTGGTGTCAATAGTTTTGTTTGCAATACTTGATACTACACTAATGATAAGCCTTGTTATAAAGTCAATTGTATACTTGGTTATTTTTATATTTTATATACAAGTAAGCAAAGAGTTTGATATAATAGGTAAAATAAAATCGTTAAGAAAAAAAGTATGAAAGGTTTGTTTCTTATTTTTCATGGACTCGAAGCCTATAACGGAATCAGTAAAAAAATACGTTATCAGGTCGATGCTTTTAAACAATGTGGCGTAGATATGCGTCTTTGTTATATTGATATAGATGCTTCGGGAAACCAACGACGCATGGTTGAACAAGAACAGATAGAACGATTCGATCATTCGATAAGAGGCAAATTAAAGAAGTGGACAGATTATACTGCGATCTTACATTATATTGAGGCTCATGCTATCAATTTTGTCTATGTGCGTTCCTATCACAATGCCAATCCCTTTCTTATTTCTACCATAAAGACTTTAAAACGAAAAGGAATAAAGGTTTTGCTAGAAATCCCTACCTATCCGTACGATCAGGAATACATTGGAGCTACCAAAACGATGAAATTTCAGTTGAGGCTCGATAAAACATTTCGTAAACAACTGGCGAAGGAACTCTTTGCTATTGTAACGTTTTCGGACGATCCAGCTATTTTTGGAGCTCATACCATCAATATATCCAACGGTATCGATTTTGATGCTATCGTATTGAAACAAAGCATAAACGATACATCGCAACAATTGCGGTTGATAAGTGTAGCCGAAATTCATCGTTGGCATGGTTTTGATCGACTAATAGCAGGTCTGATCGAGTATTACAAGACAGAGCAAAGCTATCAGGTGTTATACGATATTGTAGGCTATGGCGTTGGGGTAGAGATCGAAAAATTACATAAGCTGGTTAACGATAATAACCTGAGCAACTATGTACGCTTTCACGGGTCTCAATTTGGAACTGCATTAGACACTTTATTCGAAAACGCAGATATGGGTATTGCCAGTTTGGCTCGCCATCGGAGCAATATAACACATATCAAGACCCTTAAAAACAGGGAGTATGCCGCTCGGGGTATCCCCTTTGTATACTCCGAAATAGATAATGACTTCGAAGCCATGCCATACATCCTCAAAGCACCTATGGATGAAACTCCGATTGATATAGCTGCACTGATACAATTTTATCATAAAATTGAAAAAACACCTAACGATATTCGGCAATCGGTCAATTTTCTAAGTTGGCAGGTTCAGTTACAAAAGGTAGTAGATGCCGTATTTAGCTAATGAAACAGACTTTATGAAACAATTTTTTGCTTATATAAAACAAAAGATAAGATACAATGCTACCATGGAATGGTACAATCTCTTGTATCGTCTTCATCCTACCCAGTTGGTTGTACCTCGTGTTGCATCGATGGTCGAAACTTTAGAAAAGATAAGCAGAGACAAATGTTCGGTCAGTCGTTTTGGCGATGGCGAGATGCTTGTATTGGGTGGGCATGCTATCCGTTTTCAAAAAGCCAATCCTCAATTGTCGAAAAGATTAATCGAAGTGCTACAAAGTCAAAACGAGCAACATTTAGTGTGCTTGTCCGATACTTTTACACACTTAGACAGATATACACGCAGTGCCACTCGATTTTGGCGTACCCATTTCTATTTGTATGCCGAATTGTGGAATACGTACCTATTACCCGATAAGCCCTATTATAACACGTTTATCACAAGACCTTACATGGATTTTAAATCCAAACACGAATGTGGTCTTTGGTTTACTTTGTTGAAAAAAATTTGGAGTGGACGGGATATTGTATTTATCGAAGGCGAGAAAAGTCGTTTGGGTGTAGGCAACGGCTTATTTGCTGGGGCTAGATCTATTCGGCGTATTTTGTGTCCTCCTACTTCAGCTTTTGACAAGTATGATGAGATATTGTCAGAAGCGTTGAAACAAGACAAGGGTGTTTTGTTTTTAATAGCCCTTGGTCCTACTGCCACCGTATTGTCGTACGATTTGTTTAAGCATGGTTATCAAGCTATTGATGCAGGTCATGTAGATATTGAATACGAATGGTTTAAGATGGGTGTTACAAGAAAAGTAAAAATACCCTCGAAATATGTAAACGAAGCCTTTGCAGGTAATACTATAAACGAAAGTATTGATAGTACCTATCAAAAGCAGATTATCTGCAAGATCGATTAAAAAAAGTAAGGATATGAAAATAGTTTATTATCTACCCTCATTATATATGTCGGGAGGATTGGAGCGTATTATAACCTTCAAGGCAAACTATTTTGCCGAACATTTGGGGTACGACGTTACTCTATTAACATCAGAGCAAGTAGGCAAACAACCGTATTATAAGCTTTCGTCAAAAGTAAAACACGTCGATCTGTTGGTATGTTTCGATATGCCAGGTCAACATCAATCATTTGTATCAAAAGCGGTACAATATCCATTCAGATATCGTGTTTTCAAAAAAAGATTTAACCAATTTTTGCTTCAGCACAAGCCCGATATAACCATCTCTACGTTGCGTAGAGAACTCAACTTTATAAATACCCTACAAGATGGCAGTATAAAGATAGGTGAGTTTCATGTTACCCGATCCGCCTATCATGCCAATGCGTTGAGTGGGGGGAATGTGTTTTCTGATTTGATAAAGAAATATTGGAGTAAACAATTTTTAGAAAATATCAGCCGTTTATCGAAATTTGTATTGTTAACTGAAGAAGAAAAAGGCAATTGGTCAGAATTAGACAATACGCTTGTTATCAACAACCCATTACCATTTTTCCCTCAACAAGTATCGGCTTGTACAAACAAGCAAGTGATAGCAGTAGGTAGGTATACGGCTCAGAAAGGTTTTGATATGCTTATTGATGCGTGGAAGTTGGTGTCTGAAGAGCATCCCGATTGGATTTTGACTATTTATGGCGAAGGCGATCGAGAAGGTTTGATGAAACAAATTAGAGCCTTAGACCTTGAGGATACGTGTTTACTTCAACCTCCAGTTACAGAAATTACGAGTAAGTATGTCGAAAGCTCGCTATTTGTACTCAGCTCTCGTTTCGAAGGCTTTGGTATGGTCATTGTCGAGGCTATGGCATGCGGTGTACCACCTGTTTCGTTTGCCTGCCCTTGTGGTCCGAAAGATATAATAAACAATGGAGTTGATGGATTGTTGGTTGAGAAAGATAATATCAAAGAACTGGCAGCTTCTATCTGCCACCTGATAGAACACGATGAGGTACGCAAAGCGATGGGTACGCAAGCTCGTATAAGCTCAGAAAGATTTAAGATGGAATACATTGCAGGTCAATGGAAAAGCTTATTCGAATCATTAATAGCATCTAAGAAATAAGTATATGGCTTGGTATTCAAAATATTTGCAAGTTTTCGAAAAACCATTTGTCGAGACAAATACGCAACTTGTACAAGAAATAAGCAAAAAGGTAACTAGGCTGCAAAGTGATGAGCCACTTGTTTCGATTGTAATTATAGCTCATAATGAAAGTACTAGGCTGTTGAGCTGCATTTGGTCGTTGGTAGATAACAAGTACGATTATCCGATCGAAATTATAGGAGTTAATAACTGTTCTACTGACAACACTAAAACGGTTTATGAATATCTGGGGGTTACTTGCTTTACTGAAAACAGACCTGGACCAGGCTATGCTCGGCAATGTGGGCTAGATCATGCACGAGGCAAGTATTATGTATGTATAGATGCCGATTCGATGTATCCGCCAACGTATGTTCGAACCATGATTTCGGCATTGTGTAAACCATCTGTTGTTGCGGTTTTTTCGTTATGGAGTTTTATTCCAAATGAGAAAAATACGAAGCTTAAACTTTTTATTTATGAACTTATGCGTGATATTCATTTATGGATACAAGCCTTAAAACGTCCCGAGCTATCAGTTCGAGGAATGGCTTTTGCATTTGATACATCATTGGCCAAAGATATTGGTTTTAGAACAGATATTCGTAGAGGCGAGGATGGGTCGTTACTTCTTGAATTGAAAAAGCAGGGTCGAGTAAAATTTATACTTGATCGAAAAGCTCGCATTGTAACGTCGAGCGGAACGCTTAACATGGATGGATCATTGCTCGTTAGTTTAGGTAGACGCGTGAGTAAAACATTTGGTAGTTTGTCCAATTATTTTACGAAGCAAGTCAAATACAGAGACGAAGATTCGAATAAGTTGTAACAACTTTATTTTAAATTAATTTGATATACCATGATGATTTCTATCTTTTGGATAC
>JBDLTH010000095.1:0-15358 GCA_039799165.1 Bacteroidota bacterium | reverse complement strand
CTCAAAATAATATTTACAGGATCTACTGTAATGCAGTTGCACGAAGAGGCTTCGATAGCTTCGATTGTTAAACACTACAACTTGAGAGGTTTTTCGTTTCGAGAATTTTTGAATATCATAGCAGATACCAATCTAGAAGCAATCAGCCTGCATGACATCATAAACAACCATGCTAAAGTGGCGGAGGAAATCTGTAATAAGGTAAAACCTTTAGCTTATTTTAGAGATTATATACACCATGGATATTATCCTTTTTTCTTAGAAAAACGCAATTTTTCGGAAAACTTACTCAAAACCATCAATATGATGCTTGAGATAGATGTGCTGGCGATACGACAAATAGAACAATCGTACCTCCCAAAACTCCGAAAATTATTATATTTGCTTTCGTTAGCTGCCCCAGAAAAACCAAACATCAGCCAATTAAGTACAGAGTGTGAAATATCGAGAGCCACAGTTACCAATTATTTAGATTACTTGAAAAATGCACGACTGATAAATTTACTTTATAAAGAAGGAGAGACCTTTCCCAAAAAGCCCGATCTGGTGTATATGCACAATACCAATTTGATATTTGCAATGAAACCAGGTATAGCGGATGAACAGACATTGCGAGAGACTTTCTTCTATAATCAGTTGCATCACAACAATTCAATTTTAAAAAAAGGAAATAAATCGGGCATATTTATAGTGAAAGATAATGGCTCTAAGTATACTTTTAAAGTAGACGGATCGAGATCAAAAACAACAAAAAAGACAGATGTATATACAACTGCCGAGATGATGGAGCAAGGCGAGGGTAATACCATTCCCTTGTGGCTTTTTGGCTTTTTGTATTGACGATAAAAAAAACAGAAAAAGGAAGAAGGCTGAGTAACCATATAATTTTGATTGATAACTATAATCACGTTGTATTGTGTCTCTTATTTATATATCAAATAGTTTCGGAAATCAACTAAATAATCAACTTTTAGAAAATATGGCAAAAGAAAAGAAATTTTTAACCTGTGATGGTAATCAAGCTGCTGCTCACATATCCTATATGTTTAGCGAGGTAGCTTCGATCTATCCAATCACGCCATCGTCGACAATGGCAGAGTATGTTGACGAATGGGCTGCTGCTGGCCGAAAAAATATTTTTGGCGAAATCCTCCGTGTTCAAGAAATGCAATCAGAAGCTGGTGCAGCAGGTGCACTTCACGGATCGCTCCAAGCAGGAGCTTTGACTACTACTTATACAGCATCACAAGGTCTGTTACTAATGATCCCCACTATGTATAAAATAGCGGGTGAGCTTATTCCTTGCGTATTTCACGTTTCGGCTCGCGCATTAGCAGCACAAGCATTATCGATCTTTGGTGACCACCAAGACGTAATGGCTGCTCGCCAAACTGGTTTTGCGATGTTCTTCTCAGGTTCAGTACAAGAGGTTATGGACTTATCGGCTGTACCTCATCTAGCTACACTCGAGACTCGTATTCCGTTTATGAATATCTTTGACGGATTCCGCACCTCACACGAAATTCAAAAAGTGGAGTTGATGGATCAAGAAAACCTGATTCCTCTGATTGATCAAGAAGGATTGAAAGGATTCCGTGACAGAGCTTTAAATTCGGATAGTCCTGTAACTAGAGGTACTGCCCAAAATGATGATATCTACTTCCAATCACGTGAAGCTGCTAATCCATTTTATGACAAAGTACCTGAGGTTGTAGAAAAATACCTAAATGAGATCTATAAAATTACAGGTCGTAAATATGGTCTATTTGACTATTATGGAGCTGATGATGCAGACCGTGTAATCATTGCAATGGGTTCGGTAACAGAAGCTGTAAAAGAAACTGTAGACTTCTTAAACGCAAAGGGCGAGAAAGTTGGTCTTGTAGCAGTTCACTTATATCGTCCATTCAAAGCAGAAGCATTCTTGTCCATGATTCCTAAAACGGCTAAACGTATTGCTGTATTAGACCGTACAAAAGAACCTGGATCGCTAGGACAACCTCTATACCTAGATGTAAGAGACTGCTTCTACGGAAAAGAAGATGCTCCTACCATCGTAGGGGGTATCTATGGTCTATCATCTAAAGATACTACGCCCACTCAAATCATGTCGGTATACGAAAACTTGTCAATGAAATTGCCTAAAAACGATTTCACGATTGGTATTGTAGATGACGTTACGTTCAAATCTCTTCCGATGAAAGAGGAAATAGCTGTAGATGAAACTAACTACGAAGCTAAATTCTATGGATTGGGATCGGACGGAACAGTAGGTGCTAATAAAAATACGGTGAAAATTATTGGTGAAAACACCGAAAAATATTGTCAAGCATACTTTGCGTACGACTCTAAAAAATCGGGTGGTTTTACCTCATCTCACCTTCGTTTTGGTGATGCCCCTATCCGCTCTACCTATTTGGTAAATACACCTAACTTTGTTGCATGCCACGTTCCAGCCTACCTACATCTATATGATGTAACTAAGGGTTTGAAAAAAGGAGGTACTTTCCTTCTGAACTCGGTATGGAGTAAAGAGGATGTAGGAAACTACCTGCCCGATAACGTGAAAAAATATTTGGCAGTAAACCAAATCAATTTTTACATCATCAATGCAACTAAAATTGCAACCGAAATAGGGCTTGGAGGTCGTACCAATACGATTTTACAATCGGCATTTTTCAAAATATCAGGCGTAATACCTTTTGACTTGGCAGTTGAGCAAATGAAGAAATTCATTGTTAAATCGTACGGTCGTAAAGGTGAAGACGTAATCAAGAAAAACAATGCTGCGGTAGATCGTGGTATCGAGATAGAGAAAGTAGATGTTCCTGCTGATTGGGCAAACCTAACGGTTGGTGCTCCAGTAGAAGACGATGCTCCTGATTTTATCAAAAACGTAGTGCGTCCAATCAATGCACAACGTGGATACGATCTTCCAGTATCAGCATTCAAAGGGCGTGAAGATGGTACTTGGGATCACGGTACTACCGAATACGAGAAGCGTGGTGTAGCTGCTTTTGTTCCTGTATGGAACATGGACAACTGTATACAGTGTAATCAGTGTGCATACGTATGCCCTCACGCAACCATACGTCCATTTGTATTAGATAGTGCAGAGCAAGCAAATGCACCTCAAAGTGCATCGTTACTTAAAGCACAAGGCAAACAATTTGATGGTATGGGATTCCGTATCCAAGTTGACGTTTTAGACTGCTTAGGTTGCGGTAACTGTGCTGATATATGCCCTGGCAAAAAGGGACAAAGTGCTCTTGAAATGGTCGAAATAGGCACACAATATCCAGAGCAAGACAATTGGGACTTTATGGTTAAAAACGTAACGAGTAAAGCTCATTTGGTTGACATCAAACAAAATGTTAAAAACTCTCAGTTTGCAACACCATTGTTCGAGTTCTCAGGAGCTTGTTCAGGTTGTGGAGAAACTCCTTACATCAAACTGGTAACTCAGTTGTATGGAGACAGAATGTTGATAGCCAATGCTACGGGTTGTACCTCTATCTATGGAGGATCGGCTCCATCGACTCCTTACCGAAAAAATGAAGAAGGTAAAGGACCGGCTTGGGCTAACTCATTGTTCGAAGACAATGCTGAGTTTGGTCTAGGTTTTGCATTAGCCAACATGACTATGCGTAGCCGCATCGAAAAGCTGATGAAACAAACAATCGAGAAATCGGATGTTGCTGCTGAAACTAAAACGGTTTTCCAATCGTGGATTGACAATAAGCTTGATGCTGATAAGACGAAAGAACTGAAACCTCAAATTATGAAAATAATCGAGGCTGGTGAAAAAGAAGGTTGCTCGATCTGTAAAGAACTTTTTTCATTGAAACAGTTTATAATCAAACGCTCAATCTGGATCTTTGGTGGTGACGGTTGGGCTTATGACATCGGTTTTGGCGGGCTAGACCACGTTATCGCTTCGGGCGAAGACGTAAATATTCTTGTTCTTGATACCGAGGTATATTCAAATACAGGTGGACAATCATCTAAATCAACCCCAGTAGCCGCCGTAGCCAAATTTGCTGCAGCAGGTAAAAAAATCCGTAAAAAAGACTTGGGTATGATAGCTACTACTTACGGATATGTATATGTAGCTCAAGTATCGATGGGTGCTAATCAGATGCAATGTTTGAAAGCATTTAAAGAAGCCGAAGAGTATAAAGGACCATCGGTTATCATTGCATACTCGCCATGTATCAGCCACGGATTGCGTAAAGGTATGGGACATGCACAAGACGAGGAGAAATTTGCAGTTGACTGCGGATACTGGCACTTGTGGCGTTACAACCCAACGTTGGAAGAGGAAGGCAAAAACCCATTCATCATGGATAGTAAAGATCCTGATTGGGATAGATTTAGCGAGTTTCTTGGAGACGAAGTACGTTATACATCTCTTCAAAAATCGAATCCAACAGAAGCAGCCGAGCTATATCAAGCAGCTAAAGAAAACGCTATGTGGCGTTGGAAAAGCTACAAACGTATGGCTAGTGCATCGTTTGAATCTACTGACGAACAATAATATTTGTACGAATCATCGATTCTTTTGATTATAGAAAAAATAGCCGATCTTTTCAGATCGGCTATTTTATTTAAGGATGCTTTCAGGCACAAGTAAACCTAGGTGGGCGATTCGTTCTGTTTTTTTATATCAGCAAATACGATTACTGATATTTAAAATATTTATATTTGTTTCTAAATAACTGATTAATCAAATAAATACAATAATATGTCGGTAAACAAAGTAATATTGATAGGTAATGTAGGTAAAGACCCCGAGGTCAGATATTTTGACAACGGGAGTGCTGTTGTCAACTTCTCGCTTGCAACTACTGAGAGGGGTTATACCGCAACTAACGGAACACAGATACCCGACCGTACTGAGTGGCATAACGTTGTTTGCTGGCGAGGGCTAGCTAAGGTAGCAGAGCAATTTGTAAAAAAAGGCACTCAATTATATGTAGAGGGTAAGATAAGAACCCGATCGTATGACGACCAGAATGGTATAAAACGATACGTGGTTGAAATTTATGCTGATAATCTGGAACTGCTGGGACGCAAAGGCGATGCCCCATCGGATAGTATGGGTACAGGTTTTCGTCAACAAAATACGCCACAAGTTCAACAAAGCCAGACAACTTCTACATCTGCACCCGACGAAGTGGATGATCTGCCTTTTTGATTGCGATTGTTGATATTATTCATATCCGTGCAGCACTTCTACTGATGGGTGTGCCTGCATTTTTTTTTAAAGTTATGCTGATGAAATATATTGTAGTTATATTGTTCCTGCTAGGTTCTCTTTTGATGGCTTGTAACAAGCAAGCAATTCAACAGGCTGCAACAATTGAAAAAATAGAGATACCCACCAGTGAAGCCAAGCGGTATACCTTCCGCACATTTGCGTTTGACTGTGCAGATATCGCACAATTGGATACCCTAAAGTCTGCCAACAAAGGGCATATCTGGTTTAATATCATATATCCAGAGCTGAATAGTATTGTACATTGTAGCTATTTGCCGATAACCAAATCGACTTTTAATAAAGCTATTGAAGATAATTATCAGTTGGTATATGGTCATATAACGGTATCGGAGGGGATAGACCAGCATCTATACTCGAACAATGCGACTAATGTAGCTGGCATTATGTACCAACTTAGGGGCAATGTAGCCACACCAATTCAGTTTTATGCCACGGATAGTGTTAACCACTTTTTGCGAGGGTCGTTTTATTACACCAAAGATATGCAAACTGATTCGATAGAAGCCATTACCGAATACATATCGAAAGATATTGACCGTTTGATGAACACGTTGAAATGGATTTCGAGCAAGTAAGATAGTCTGAATATTAGCTAGCGTATATTTTGTCAGCCTACATACAATAAAAGATGAGCCGTAAATTGCACGGATGATCTTCACGACCCATCTTCACAAGTAATAATCAGAAACCA
Source organism: Bacteroidota bacterium (assembly GCA_039799165.1). Classification (GTDB taxonomy): domain Bacteria; phylum Bacteroidota; class Bacteroidia; order Bacteroidales; family Dysgonomonadaceae; genus Dysgonomonas_A. The sequence goes on along the minus strand of JBDLTH010000095.1, from coordinate 9,386 downwards.
ATGTTTAACTTCAGCTTATTTCACTGAGCATGTGCGACATGTGTATTCTTATCGAAACTATTGAGTATTTTTCGATCTGCATCACTCATTTCCAGTACAGTGTACCTGCCAATATTGCATATCTGCATCTCATCTAATGTGTTTACTAAATCTCGATAGATCGATTTTTGTGTTGGTTTTATAAGCACAGTTAATCCCTCTTTCGATTTTTTCAGGTCTGCCAACCTTGTTTTAAAACCGGCATCCGAAATTTCTTTTCGCTGCTTTTGCTGTTTCAATAATTTTATATCTTGTGCTATACCCCTATTGTTTTGGAGCAGCACATCACGCAAACTGCTGTCGCCCAGATTTGCCATATGCAGATCGGCGGCTTTCTTATCATCAGGCATACCCATGTAGTAATAAACCGTATTGTTACCATCAAGAAAAAGGGTTAACGTGCGTGATGCTGGAGTAACTGGGGGATCTATATCTTGTTCAGGGTCAACCTTGGCAGGCATTACAATATCCATTACTTGAGGCGAAGCCAAGGTTGTACAAAACATAAAAAATGTAATTAGCAACATATTCATATCTACCATCGGTGTAAAGTCTACTCTTAGGTTTACCTTGCTTGGTTGCCCTTTTCTTCTTCTAGGTGTGCCATTGTCTATTGCTTCCATGATATTTGATGTTTAATCGGTTATTAATCTCTTGATTTGTATTATAGAGATTAACAGCTAAGATATTCCATAAAAAGCTACTGCTATTTTAGATTTTCTCAACATTTTGTTTCAAAAGCTAATTTTGCACACTCACCTTGTGGCTATTTCGATGTTTTTGGGGGCTTTTCAATTTTTTTGATGTCCTATTGATAATATTAATATCTGTTTTTTTTATGCTATTCGAAATGAAAAGGCTAAATTTGTATTACCTGAAAAGAAGGTACAGGATCGTTGAATTCTTTATATAGAAAAATGAAAAGGAGGCTTTGGTTTCTATTCATTTTTTTAATTATACATAAAAAAACACTATGGCAAAAGAAATCAAATTCAGTCTCGTTTATCGTGATATGTGGCAATCGTCTGGTAAATTCCAGCCACGTGTCGACCAGTTGGTACAAATAGCTCCCGTTATTATTGACATGGGCTGTTTTGCTCGTGTAGAAACCAACGGAGGAGCTTTTGAGCAAGTTAATTTACTTTATGGCGAAAATCCGAACAAAGCAGTTCGTGATTGGACAGCCCCGTTTAACAAAGTGGGTATTCAGACACACATGTTAGAGCGTGGTCTCAATGCACTGCGTATGTATCCCGTACCAAAGGATGTACGTAAACTCATGTTTAAGGTAAAAAACGCACAAGGTACTAATATATCACGCTCGTTTGACGGATTGAATGATCCTCGTAACCTCGAACTATCGGTAAAATATGCAAAAGAAGCGGGGATGATTTCTCAAACCGCTCTTTGTATTACCAATTCGCCGATACACACAGTAGACTATTATGTAAACTTTGCCGACAAGTTGGTAGAGTTTGGTGCAGATGAAATTTGCTTGAAAGACATGGCGGGTATAGGTCGCCCTGCATTTTTAGGTAAATTGGTAAAAGCCCTTAAAGACAGACATCCGAATATTCCGATCCAATACCACGGTCATTCGGGACCTGGTTTTTCGGTAGCATCGATGCTCGAAGTAGCTCGTGCAGGTGTTGATTATATTGATACTGCTATGGAACCGTTGGCATGGGGTATGGTACATCCTGATATTATCACGATACAAGCTATGCTCAAAGATGCGGGTTTTTTAGTGCCTGATGTAAATATGAAAGCATATATGGATGCTCGTGCGTTGACGCAAGAGTTTATTGATGATTTCTTGGGTTATTTCATCGATCCATCAAACAAAATAATGACTTCGCTACTTGTGGGTTGTGGATTGCCTGGCGGTATGATGGGTTCTATGATGGCCGATTTGCGCAACATGCACCCTGCCATCAACATGGCATTACGCAACAATGGCAAAGCCGAAGTAAGCCTTAATGAGTTGGTTGTACAGCTATTTCAAGAAGTAGAATATATTTGGCCCAAATTGGGTTACCCTCCATTGGTTACACCATTTAGCCAATATGTTAAAAATATAGCCTTGATGAATATCTTCTCAATGGCTCAAGGACAGCCCCGCTTCTCGAATATAGATAAGGATAGCTGGAATATGATCTTGGGCAAAACAGGTACATTGCCTGGTAAACTTGACGATGAGATTATCACTTTAGCCAAATCGAAAGAATTAGAGTTTTATACTGGAAATCCTCAAGACGAATATCCCGACGATTTGGATGTATACCGCAAAGAGATGGACGAGAATGGTTGGGACTATGGGCAAGACGACGAGGAGTTGCTTGAACTAGCCATGCACGACCGTCAGTATCGTGATTACAAATCGGGCGTTGCCAAAGATCGTTTCAAAGCCGATCTTGAAAAAGAGAAAGAGAAAGCTGGAGCTCCCATTATCGTTACACGTCAGGTAGTAGAAGTACCTGCGTTTGATGCAGAAGCTATTGTTGCTAAATACCCTGATGCTAAACCATTGCAAGCCACCGTAAGTGGTCAAGTGCTTTGGCAAGTAGACGTGGCGGATGTATCTTCGGCACCAGTTGTAGGAACAAAAGTGAAGGAAGGCGATGTCGTTTGTTTTGTTCAAACCTATTATGGTATAGAAGAAGTAAAAGCCCTAAGCTCGGGTACAATTGTACAGATACAAGCTAAACAAGGTGATAAAGTACAAAAAAATCAGGTATTGGCTTTTATTAATTAAGAGTAAATACCTACTATTTGTAGTGGTAATAAATAAGGAGCAATCGATTGATTGCTCCTTATTTATTACCACTACAACACAAGTACACAATGGGCTTTAGTTTCTAGTTATATTTCATTGACACACTAACGGTTGTTTAGTCAACTTTTATTTTTCTCATTTTCAACCTTTTAAATTCTTATAATAAACTTCTAAATTGTATATTTGTTTTTGAGACTACTCTTTTAGCAAAACATTAGGTGAAGAACTTAACATCGGATATTACATTTTTATTAAATTTAAATGTCTTATTGCTTTAAAAATGTTTTTCTGGTAGATAAAATAAGGGTATAAAATAGACTAAATGTTCAGTTATAATAAAATAGTAGATGACAAACGATACATTTTTTTCGCTCCTCAAAAAAAGTTTTCGAGACAATTGGGAGTTACCAGCGTTGAGTGATAGTGATGAATATGCATATTCTTACAAAAGCTTAGCTCAAAAAATAAGAGAAACGCATAGCTTGTTCCAAGTTTTGGGTATCCGCAAAGGTGATAAAGTGGCTATTTGTGGACGCAACTCGCCCAATTGGGCAGCAGCCTTTTTTGCATCGGTAAGTTATGGTGCTGTTGCAACTCCCATTCTTAGCGATTTTACGCCCGAAATGGTTGAAAACATAGTCAATCACTCCGACGCTAAGCTACTGTTTGCAGCAGATCATATACTTAGCGGTTTAGATTTCACGAAGATGGATACGCAACTGTCTGCTATAAAAATAGACGATTTCTCGTTAGTTCACACCCCATCAGCAAGTAACTTTAGTGCGTATAAAGAAGCACGAGAGCAATTTGCATTGAAATATAAAGATGGATTTTCGTTTTCGGATATGTACTTCCATGACGAACAGCCTAACGAGATGGCAGTACTTAACTACACATCGGGTACTACCAGCAGTCCCAAAGGCGTGATGATTCCGTATCGCAGTCTATGGTCTAATATAGAGGCTGCTATGAAAATCGTTACTTCCGTAAAATCGGGCGATTGCATTGTGTCCAATCTGCCAATGGGGCATATGTTTGGGCTAGGTTTTGAGCTTATTTTTGGTATATGCTCAGGTTGCCGCGTTCACTTCTTATCTAAGCTACCCTCGCCACAATACTTGCTATCGACGTTTGCCACCTTCAAACCTCCCATTGTGTGTGCCGTACCCCTTGTTCTTGAAAAAATAGTGAAGAATATGGTAATGCCTGCCCTCAAAGGCGAAGTACCTCAAACCGAAGCTGGAAAAAAAATGGTTAAGGATAAAATGATGGCTATTTTTGGAGGCAACCTCAAACAAGTGTACATAGCAGGTGCAGCCTTGAGTAAAGAGGTGGGTGAATTTTTGACACATATCGATTTTCCGTATACCGTAGGTTATGGTATGACCGAATGTGCTACGCTGATAACACTTGTTGACAACCAAATATTTAAAACAGGATGCTGTGGCAAAATGGTTGACAGAATGGAAATACGCATCGAGTCGGAAGACCCTCGAACTATCGCTGGAGAGCTACTCACAAGAGGTACGAATGTGATGCTGGGTTATTACAAAAATCCAGAAGCTACCGAAGCGGTGTTATCACCCGACGGATGGCTACGAACGGGCGATTTGGCATTGGTAGATGACGAAGGCTTTTATTACCTCAAAGGACGTTCTAAAACAATGATTTTAGCGGCATCGGGGCAGAATATTTATCCCGAAGAGATTGAAGAACTTTTTAATGGCTTGCCTCACGTTATCGAATCGTTGATTATTGAGAAAGGAAATAAGTTAGTGGCATTGGTATATCCTGATATGGACTTTATCACTATTAATAATATAAAAGAACGCATTCAAGGTTTTGTAGAAGAAATGAAAGATGCGATCAACAAACGCCTCCCTTCGTATATTCATATATCTGAAATTATGCTACGTTTCGAGGAGTTTGAAAAAACCCCTAAACGAAGTATAAGACGTTTTCTGTATCAATAAATTAACTGAAATTTGTTATTACAATGAAAAAATTAGCAATTGTAGGATGTGGCTATCTTGCCGAAGTTGTTGCAAACGCAGTTGTAGATGGCTTATTACCCGAGTACGACTTGGTGGGTGTATACTCGCGTACAGCATCCAAAGTTGATCGTATTGTACACAAAATGCGACAACATGAACGGGCATGTGTGCCCTGCTCTACACTTGAGCAATTACTGGCACTAAAGCCTGATTATCTGGTTGAGTCGGCATCTCCTGCGGCATTAAAAGCCTTGGCTTTGCCCACGCTAAGAAATGGTACATCCATTGTTACCATATCTATTGGAGGCTTGGCTGACGAAGCCTTTTATCAAGAAGTTATAGATACAGCAAAAGCAAACGGTGCACGTGTATACATTGCCTCGGGTGCTACTGGTGGTTTTGATGTTTTACGAACCACCACACTGATGGGTAATGCTTCTGCCAAATTTTTCAATAACAAAGGACAGTATGCACTCCGAAGATCAGCCGTATATGATCCGTCTTTAGAAACCGAGCAACGTATTGTTTTCTCGGGAACAGCAAAAGAGGCAATCGCTATTTTCCCAACAGGGCTGAATGTGTCGGTTGCTGCTTCGCTAGCCTCTGTTGGTGCTAAAAACATGCACGTTTCGATGCAATCGACCCCCGGATTTATAGGTGATACGCAACGGGTTGAGATAAAGAATGACCAAGTGCATGCAGTAGTAGATGTTTACAGTGCTACGTCCGAGATTGCAGGATGGTCAATTGTAAGTACCTTAATCAATATTGTTTCTCCGATCGTATTCTGATAAGTTGGCTAGTACCTTCTCGCTCAATCGGTCAAATGCTTGACGTGTGCGTCCAGTTGACACTTGTATACAACGCACATGGGGATGATCGAGAAGGTGTGTTCCGCCCAATGCACCTACTGTATCGCAAAAGCAAAGATTGTCGCCTTCGAGCCATTTGGTAAAGGCTGGCTCGTCCCATGCTGGTGATAAACCTGTATTGAATAGTATTTTCTTATTACCCAATTGCTCAAATTCGGCTTGGTGCATCAAGATGGTGTTTTTGTTCAAACAACAACAAACTACATCGCTCTGAGCAAGCAATGGTTGCAACGGCAAGAAACGATACCCTTTGTTTTTGGCTTCTTGTTTTTCGCTACGCGCAAAATAGGCAATATCTGCACCAAAAAACTTTAGTGCATCGGCTATCATCCCTCCCGACTTACCAAGCCCTACGATACCAACCTTAAGCCCTGTTATTTCACGAGGTATTTGCTCCCAAGGTTCTTGACCAAATCCGTGTAAGCAACGCACCAGCTCGCTAAGCACGTATTCTACTACGCCTTCGTCGCCATAGTCTCTAATGCCTGTAACTGTGATACCTCGCTCATTTGCATAGCGAATGTCAACATTCGCACTCTCGGGTGAGTATAACGAGCAACACATCCCAATGTATTTTACATGGGGGCATTGCTCTAGCACCCACCGATTGATTTGCGAGGTATAACTTAACAATACAGCGTCGGCATCGGCAATGCGTGCCACAATTTCGGCATCCGCTGCTGGTATATCGGTATACATGATTACTTCTTTTGCGTACGAATATAAGGCTTCTTCTGCTGACGGAATCAGACTTAGGGGTTCTATTGCTACCAGTTTATTAAACATACATACTTAATTTTTAATAACCTTAAAGGTAGCTGAAAGACTTGAGTTTTTAGGTGTTTCAGTGTACTAATTGAGGCAATGAAATAGTGAGTCGCATTGATGTATAACTTGATTGCTTAAAATTTAGTTTCTGTTTTTCATAATATTTCAACTATTCTGTACTATTTTTGATTTCGAAGATAAAGTTAGTTCGCAATTTAGTCTAAAAGAAAACAATCACTTATAAACAGAAATGAAATGAAAAATGAGACCGTAACAATTGTAGCTAAAATCGTAGCTAAACCTGAAAAAAGAGAGTTAGTAAAAAACGAATTACTAAAACTGATAGAGCCTACACGTGCCGAGAAAGGCTGCATAAACTACGATCTGCATCAAGACAACGGGGACGAAAATTTATTCTTCTTTTACGAGAATTGGGAAAGTCGTGAATTACTGAAACTGCATACACAAAGCACACACTTTGCTAATTATGTAAAAGCAACAGATGGTGCTGTAGCCGAGTTTGTATTGAATGAGATGACCAAAATCGACTAACAGATATACTGACCAGAAAACATGCGTAGCAAGAAATATAGTCTTGCTACACATGTACTTGTGTTGACTTAGTCTTCGGAATGATGACTAAGTTCGTATTCTTTGAGCAACTTATCTTGTACATCTGATGGTACAAGTTCGTAAGCTGCAAATTTCATATTGAAAGAGGCTCGTCCACCTGTCAACGAACTGAGTGTAATTGAATAGCTCGACAATTCTTTTAAAGGCACTTTGGCATTAAGTATCTCAATGTCTTTATCGCTCTCCATACCCAAAATTACGGCACGTCGAGTTTGCAAGTCGCTCATTACATCTCCCATCTTATCGGCAGGCACAAAAACCTGCACATCGTATATAGGCTCTAATATTTTAGGTGCTGCTTGTTTGAATGCTTCGCTGAATGCGTTACGCCCTGCCAGCATAAACGATATTTCGTTAGAGTCTACGGGGTGCATCTTTCCATCATACACTATTACACGTACATCGCGTGCATATGAGCCTGTTAGCGGACCTTGTTCTAAACGAGCCATAATACCTTTTGCAATAGCTGGCAAAAACCGTGTATCAATAGCCCCTCCTACAATACTGTTGACAAAAACGAGCTTGCCTCCCCACTCTAAGTTATAAGATTGTATATCGCGTGATTGTACTTTAAACTCTTGCCCGTTAAACCTGTACGTATCTGGCAAGGGCATCCCCTCGGTATAGGGTTCTACAATTAAGTGTACTTCGCCAAATTGCCCTGCCCCACCCGATTGTTTTTTATGCCTAAAATCGGCTCGGGCAGCTTTCGTTATGGTCTCACGATATGGTATTTTGGGTTCTAGAAACTGAATGCCTATTTTGTCGTTATTCTCAATCCTCCACTTCAATGTTTTGAGATGAAATTCGCCTTGTCCCGAAACAATGATCTGTTTTAGTTCTTTCGAGTTCTCGATGAGCAAGGTAGGGTCTTCTTCGTGCATCTTAAGTAATGCTTCATTCATCTTCTCAGCATCTTTTTCATTTACAGGCTTTATCGCCCTGCGAAATCGAGAATTGGGGTATTTGATAAAATCGAAGCGATTGTCTGCTCCTTTGGCATTGAGTGTATTTCCTGTTTTTACGTCTTTTAATTTCACTGCTGCACCAATATCACCTGCCACAAACTGCTCTACCTTGGTGCGTTGTTGCCCTGCTACTACAAACAGTTGCCCTAGACGCTCTTTTGAGCCTCTATCGGCATTGAGCAGGTCGTCTCCTTCACGCACAGTACCACTCATTACTTTGAAATACGATATTTCGCCTACATGAGGCTCGATAGTCGACTTGAAGAAGAACAAACTGGCGGGTGTTGTGCCATCTGGTTTCACTTCTTCTCCAGCCGTATTTATGGGATATTGCATATCTACCACATAGGGTACAACATTGCCCAAAAACTCCATTGTACGCCTTACGCACATATCTCGCTCGGCACAGACACAGAAGATAGGGAATATATCTCGTTGAACCAATCCTTTACGCACCCCAAAACGCATCTCTTCTTCGGTCAACGTTCCTTGCTCAAAATACTTTTCCATCAACGATTCTTCGTGTTCGGCAGCTGCTTCGACAAGTATTTGGTGTAGTTTCTCGGTTTTTTCTTTCTCTTCTTCGGGTACTTCTAATACTTCGGGAACACCACCTTCGGGTTTCCATCTGTACATTTTCTTTTTCAGTACATCGATAATCGCATTAAAGTTTTCACCACTATTTACGGGGTATTGTATCAACACTGCCTTTTCGCCGTATCGCTCTTTTAATTGAGATACTACACCATCAAAATCTGCCTTCTCTTGATCTAGCTGGTTTATTACAAACAAAACAGGCTTATTTAACTTGCGTGTATACCGCAATTGGTTGATTGTACCTACCTCTAAACCATACTGAGCGTTTAATACCATGAGAGCTGTATCGCTTACATGAAGCGAGGTTACAATGTTTCCGATAAAATCGTCAGCTCCAGGGCAATCAATAAAATTAAGTTTGCGATTCATCCACTCGACCGAGAAAATGCTAGAGAAGACCGAATAGCCATACTCTTTCTCGACAGGAAAGTAATCGGTTACCGTGTTTCCTGCCTTAACATTTCCCCTTCGTTTAATTGCTCCTGCTTCAAATAACATTGCTTCGGCAAGTGTGGTTTTTCCTGAACCCGAACTGCCCAAGATGGCAATGTTCTTAATTTCGTTAGTTTGGTAAATTTTCATGGTATACGTATATTTATAAGGTTTGTAAATAGTTCATACCATTGTCGCTTGCAAGTAAGGACAATATGCCCTATGAGGCACTTTTCCAAAAATAGTAAATGTTATTGGTAAAAGATACATTTCTAGGCATATTTTTATCAATGAATTGCTTCGTATC
>JBDLTH010000094.1:0-4379 GCA_039799165.1 Bacteroidota bacterium | reverse complement strand
AGCATCAAGATACTCAATTGTTTTTGTTTTCAATTCAAAATCGCCTTCATGCCCAGCTTCATCACTGGCTTCGATGTGTAGATAAACAAAATCATCGTTTTTCAAGGCTTCGATAGCGGCTTGGGCTTTTCCTTCATAATTGGTATCATACAATCCAGTCGCACCTTCTACATGAACCAATTTTAAACCCGCATATTTGCCTATTCCCATAATCAAATCGACTGCAGATATAACCGATCCTGTTTTTATACCGAACAACTCTTGCAATGTTTCCATCTGAGGTCTGTATCCTGGCGACCATGGCCAAATGCTGTTAGCTGGATCTTTACCCGCAGCCACACGCTTGATGTTTATGGGATGATCTTTAAGCAGCTCTTGCGATTTACAGATCAAGTCATTCAGGTATGTTGCCGTTTCACTGGCTAGTGCTGTTGTAGGTTTTATTAGCACATCGTGGAAAGGAGTACCTAATACATCGTGAGGAGCGGTGCAATCGAGTTGTTTGTTACCATCTTTCATTTTCAACAAATGACGATACGAAACCCCTGCATAAAAACTAACTACCTCGTTACCTAATTTTTCCTGTAGAAAGTGAATCAATTCCGAAGCCTCCTCGGTAGAGATATGACCTGCTGAGTGATTCTTTATTTTACCCTCTTCAATACAAATTAAGTTACAACGCATCGCCATCTCGTCTGACGCAATATCAATGCCCATACTTGCTGCTTCGAGCGACCCTCTCCCTTCGAATACCTTGGGTACATCGTAACCCATTACTGACAAATTAGCAATCTCGCTTCCAGGTTTAAATCCTTGGGGAATAGTGTCTAACAATCCACTTTTCCCTTTCGATGCCAACATATCAATATAGGGTTTGCTGGCCGCCTGAAGAGGTGTTTTATTTCCCAATGCTTCGATAGGCTCATCTGCCATACCATCGCCTAAGATTATTATTGTCTTCATCTGTCTTTTTTTATATTTTATATTTATCTTATCTTCTAATAAGCCGCTAAATTAATCAAAATACTTCAAATAGCAGCATTTAAGGTGTGTATTGAAACTGATATGTGAATAATAACATCATTTAGTAAAAACTGCAAAGCGAAAAGAAGACAGAGTCTGTAAAAAACTTTTTGTGTACGAAAATTATATTATATCTTTGGTTTTAAATCTTAGATATTGTAAAATATGGCGTTAAATAAAGGAGATAAAATTCCTGAAATATTAGGTGTAGACCAAACTGGAATAGAGGTTAAAGCGAACGAATACCAAGGTCGTAAGTTTATTTTGTACTTTTATCCCAAAGATAACACGCCTGGATGTACAGCCGAGGCATGTAACTTTAGAGATAATTTTTATGAACTTGGTCATGCAGGTTACGAAATAGTTGGAGTTAGTGTAGACGATGAAAAGTCGCACAACAAATTTATTGAGAAATATGAACTTCCTTTTCGCCTGATTGCCGACAAAGACAAAGCGTTGGTAGAAGCATTTGGTATATGGGCCGAAAAAACTCTTGCAGGAAAAAAATATATGGGAACACTCCGAACAACTTGTCTTGTTGATGAAACAGGAACAATAGATCATATATTTACACACAAAGATATAACAGCAAAAGAACATGCTGAACAAATTTTGGAATGGCTAAAAAAACAAAAGATACAGAAATAATGGCAGAAGAAAAAGAGAAGAAGACAGCCCCTAACAACGATAAGTTAAAGGCTTTGCAGGCTGCAATGGAAAAAATAGAGAAAAGCTATGGCAAAGGCTCTATTATGAAAATGGGTGATGAAAAAATAGAAGAGGTACCCATTATACCTTCAGGATCTATTGGCTTAAATGCTGCTCTTGGTGTAGGTGGATACCCTCGTGGACGTATCATTGAGATATATGGCCCCGAGTCGTCGGGTAAAACCACGCTTGCCATCCATGCCATAGCCGAAGCCCAAAAAGCAGGTGGTATAGCCGCTTTTGTGGATGCTGAACACGCTTTTGACCGTTTTTATGCCGAGAAACTGGGTGTAGACATCGACAATCTATACATCTCACAACCCGATAGTGGAGAGCAGGCTCTTGAAATAGCCGAGCAACTGATCCGCTCATCGGCAATCGACATTGTAGTGATTGACTCAGTTGCCGCATTGACTCCTAAAGCAGAGTTAGAAGGTGATATGGGTGATTCGAAGATGGGATTACAAGCTCGTCTTATGTCTCAAGCATTGCGTAAACTAACAGCTGCTATCAGCAAAACAAATACGACCTGCATATTCATCAACCAATTGCGTGATAAAATCGGTGTTATGTTCGGAAATCCTGAAACTACTACTGGAGGTAATGCTCTTAAGTTTTACGCAACAGTACGCCTTGACATTCGCCGTATTGGTCAATTAAAAGATGGTGAAGATGTAAAAGGTAGCCAGACTCGTGTAAAGGTCGTTAAGAATAAAGTTGCCCCTCCTTTTCGTAAAGCAGAGTTTGACATTATGTACGGTGAAGGCATATCGAGGGCTGGCGAAATTGTAGATCTTGGCTCTGACTTAGGTATCATCAAAAAAAGTGGGTCTTGGTATAGTTACAACGAAACCAAACTGGGACAAGGGCGTGAAGCAGCAAAGGATATGGTAAAAGATAATCCCGAACTTGCCGAAGAACTAGAAGGTTTGATCTTCGAGGCGATTAAAAAGAAACATACGTAAGGTGTATTTTTTACATCAAAAAGCTCCTAGCATTAATATGCTAGGAGCTTTTTGTTATTATTCACCACCCTATAAACATTAGGATGTAACATAGCTACAGAACTTGAAGTAGTATCCAAAACTGAGCTAGGGCAATACAGTATATCTCATTAGCAAAGCATTGCAAACCCAAGAACATCGTTTTAGGGCATAGTTACAATCTGGTATAGAACAAAATAAAATAGCCTCCCGAAAATCGGAAGGCTATTTTAAAATATTTTATGTTTTATGTTATTCGATCACGAATATTACAACACGATTCCATTCGTTTACTTTAAATGGTTGGATTTGATCTCCTGCCCAGTTAATAGAAACCCTTGATGGATTGATTCCGTATTTCTCTGTTAAAGCTGTAGCTACTGTTTTAGCACGACGCTCTGACAACTTCATATTATATTCTGGATAGGCTGTTTTCTTATCAGCGTAACCTGTTACTACTACATTTACAGATGAGTTTTTAGTCAAATAATCAACTGCTTTTTCTATTTTAGACCATTCTGTTGGATCTATTATCGCTTTGTCGATTTTGAAGAATACTGGATCTGGTAAAAATACAATATCTTGCTTAGGTGCTTCTACAGAAGGAGGACAAGGAAGACATGTTGGACAAATCTTGTCAGGACGATTTCTTAGGTCGTTGATTTCATCGTTCAAACGATTAATCAATTCGTAATCCATTGGCTCCAAAACTTCCCAGTCTGTTTTTCCTAATCTATAGCTTAATCCTGCTGTTGCTTGAACAATACCATCGGCATCACGCTCACTACCTTGGTGTCCGTCAAATGCTGAAGGTAAATAGATTGCGTTTCCTTCGATATTGAAGTTTACTCTTTCTGCCAATCTAAATTTGAATGTCAAACCTGCATTTACACCCAAAAAGTTACTTGTCAAGTTGCCTTGATTAGCTAGTCTGCGGTAGTATCCTGCACCTGCAAAAGGAGTTATTTCGAAAAATCTCTTTGGGTTATAGCTACTAAATAAATTGATAGCGTCAAACATAAAGTTTAGACTAGCTCCTGCATAGTGTATTTTTTGTTGATAAAGCTCACCTCTATCACCTGGTAACCAAACGTATTCAGTACCTTGTATTTGTATTTGTGAAGGATCTTTAATGGTTATGGTATTACCATTAATATCTACCCATCCATTAAATTGCCATACGGGGTCAACAGAAGCATTTAGCAAACCTCCAACATAACCTACTTTGTTCCAATACTGATAAACGCCTGCACGCCCATCATTGTAGCCATGCAAACCACCACCAGTAAAATTCAACTTCAACCCCCAAATAGGAGAGAAATATTTACCAATAGAAAACTGTGGTGCGAGCGTTATACGATCTGTCAAATCTGCTTTCGAATCATCTTCTCCGAAAATAACTTGACCTCCTGCCCCAACAGACAAAATCCAGTTGTCTTTCAACTGATTTTTCTTCCATGTAGTCTTATAGGTATTGTATGTCTGATTCGATTGCCCATACTCAACCTCATCGAGCATAAGAGTACGACTCGATTCATCCTGTGCTGAAGCAAACAAAACACCCCCCGACAACAACAGAGAAAAGAATAAAACTTTCTTGTTCATATTAACCGTTGATTTTTTATACATTTTTTAAAACAATATGCAAATATAGGAACTTTTTTT
>JBDLTH010000093.1:0-2886 GCA_039799165.1 Bacteroidota bacterium | reverse complement strand
TTTATTGTTTATACATTTGATTCAGATGTATAATGTTAATCATAATCCAATGTATATTGTTAATCAAAAATAGATGGCAAAACTAACAAGAATAACCGAAAATACGATAACTGATGTTAATTCAGGTGAGGTCGTAAAGTCTGAAATATCAAAAGAATTTTATTTACCGAAAGAACCAGATTTTGTAAAACTATATCTTAATGATGTGGCATATATGTCTGATTTACCTAAATGGGTTACAGGTATATTGTATGATTTATTGAGGAGAATGGACTATGAAAATATGATTTCTTTGCCTTCAGGAACAAAAAGACTTATCGCAGAGAAAATGTCTATAAATCCAAAAACAATAGACAACGCTTTGGGACAATTTGTAAAGAAAGGGATATTAATTAAGAAAGATACAGGGGTATATTTAGCTAATCCCACATACTTCGGAAAAGGCTCATGGGCTAATATTTATAAGATAAGAATGACTGTAAGTTACATAAATGGTCATAGAGTATTCGAGGGACAAATAGAGAAAGAAGAGGTATCAGAAAATCAATAAATTTCGACATTAAACAGATACCTACTATGAGCCTAATAGTTCGTATTAGATAGTTCATATTAAAAAAATGGAAGCAAACGAGAGAGTTAAATTTTATGCTGATGCTCCTGATGGCATTACGAAAAATAAGTACATGGTTTATAAAGTGCATGATATTAAGCACTCATTAGACTTAATAAATAGGATGATTATAGACGGTTGGATTATAAGAGCTGCATACTATGAAAATTCGGTAGGCTTAGGTACTAAACTTACAAAGGAAATGATTGAAGCCTTTGCTAAGGATAGTTAATACGAACCATTAATACGAACCATACATCATCTAAGGAATAGGGGCGACTTATTCCTTTTTTTGTGCCTACAATAAAATAAATTTGAAGTTGTGCCTACATTTTTGTAATATTGTAGGCACAACAATAAAAAATAATTGTAGGCACAACAAAACGTAAATGTAGGCACAACGACGTATATCAAATGTAGGCACAACAAAACGTAAATGTAGGCACAACAATAAAAAATAATTGTAGGCACAACATTTTAAACAAAAAAGAGGAATGGTAACAGGAATCATTAATTTTAAGGGAGGTGTCGGAAAGACTACTACTACAATCAACTTAGCTGCGGCTATACAAAAATTAGGGCAAAAAGTTTTAGTAATAGATACTGATGCTCAGGGCAACGTAACCAATTCGATAGGATTGGAATATGAAGATGATGCAAAGATATTAACCACTGCATCGCTTATGCAAAACATCAAAATAGACCCAATAAAAGCAATACAAAAGGGTAAATTCTTTGATTTTATTCCGAACAACGTTTTTGCATACGCTCGTACAAATGGCTTAGATAATTCAAGAATCCTTGACTATATCGTAAATCAATTAAGACCTTATTACCACCACATAATCATAGATACACCTCCGTATTTGGGGCTTGATACAGCCAATTCAATATATGCCAGCGATGTACTTATGATTGTAACTGATTTTAGTAAAGGCAGTATGACGGGTATTAAAGTTCTAATGTCTGTACTTGATTCCTGGAAGGATAAAGACGTTGCAAAGAGCTTTAAAAATAAGCCAAAAGTAGTTCTTTTCACAAAGTATCAAAAACGTACAAATATCAGTAATCAATTATTAGCAAGCGTTAATAAAAGTTCTGATATGGGAATGATTTTACAGCAAAAAATACCTCACAGTATCAAGATTGTTGAAGATAGTTACGCAGGTATTCCCACCGCAGTAAATAGCCCTCGTTCCGTAGTTGGTAAGGAGTACATTGACTTAGCAAAAGCATGGATTTCAGCAAGGGAAACAAAAATATTGCAAGGTGCAGGATACCACATAAATCTCTAATAAAATGGCTAAGAAAGACTTATTAAAGGGTTTTGAGTTCAAGAAACTCGATGGACTCAATAACGGTATTGATATACCGATTTCAAATTCTTTGAAAGATACTAAAATAGAAAAGATTAATGAACCTATAAGCCAAATAGATAAATCTTCTCAAAATAAGGCTAATAACAAGCCAATTAAGGCTGAAAAAGAGCCAAAGGTTAGCACCATTACACTTCCAAGAGATTTTGACTTTAAAGGCAAAGGAATAGAGCCTATGGTAAATGTTGTGCCTACTCCTCAAAAAGTAGTATATACAGCTCCCAAAGTTGTGCCTACAAAATCAAAGGTTGTGCCTACAAATGAAGATGAAGTAATACCTAAGAAAATTAGGATAGCAGGACACTTTAACGAAGTTGAATATGGTGCTTTGATGACCAAGCAAGAACAAATATCATATTTAGCAAATAGAGGGTGGTCTTTGAGGACTGAAACGAGAAGAAATACTTTATATCACTATGCAATAAAGTACATAAACAGAAAAAAAGAACGCATATATATTGGTTCAATAAACAACACATAACCAATTTATAGTTTTTTTTTACTAAGAAGATAAGAGAAGAAGAAGAGGGTATAAGTAATTGATTACTAATATGTTACATGTATTTATATACATCACATAGAAGCAAAAAGTACATCACATAGAAGCAAAAAGTACATCAAATCAATGTAATAAGTACATCTGATTTAGATGTATTATGTGATTTAGATGTATTATTTACATCATATAGAAGTAAAAAGTACATCTGATTTAGATGTAATTTTTACATGAAATAGAAGTAAAAAGTACACTTAATTTGGATGTATATTTTGAGTTTAATTTTATTGTTTATACATTTGATTCAGATGTATAATGTTAATCATAATCCAATGTATATTGTTAATCAAAAATAGATGGCAAAACTAACAAGAATAACCGAAAATACGATAACTGATGTTAAT